>CANIHR010000006.1 GCA_947467185.1 Bryobacterales bacterium | reverse complement strand
TTTTAATTAAGCTGCGTATGCAAACTGCGTGTTGTTGGCAGTTTTGTTTTTCCGATCGTTTTACGGGAGCTCGGAACCCGGCACGCCTCCGCATCGCGATTCAATCCCGTCGAATCCAGTGCGCCCCCACATCCATGAAGGTGAACGCGCTCAACCAGCGCGTCTGAATTCAGTTTAGCAGTTTTTGGGGGAGCTAACCGCCGAGTTCGCGCCAGAGGGCTTTGTAGTAACGGAGGAAGCGCTCGGGGTCCTTCGTCTCCGCGCATTCGCAAAGCGTGTAGCGCTCGTAATTCGCCTGCTTGATCAGCGTGAAAAGTTCGCGCCAGGGGTAGTCCGGGTTGGCCAGTTCGTTGATGTGGGCGCTGCGGAGGTACGGCTTCAGCAGTTCAAAGCTCTGCTTTACCGAGCCATTTACTACGTCGGTCGGGTTCGAATTCCAGCAAGCACCGACATTCCGGTGGTTCGCGGCCTTTAGAATGGTGGCGGCGTTCGGCGGGTTCTGTGTATCCCGACCATGGACTTCCATCCAGATCTCAACGCCATACCCCTCCCCGTATTCACCGATTTCGCGCAGGGCTTCTCCGATGGTCCGCAGCGTGGTCTCTACGGGGACTCCGGCCGGCAGACCATTCGGCCGTACCTTCACGCCCCAGGCACCCGTGTCATGCGCCAGTTCGATCCATTTTTTTGCCAGGTCAATGTTCTTCCGACGAATGGCGGGGTCGGGCGACTGAAACTCGCAGGTAGTGCCGTAGCTGAGCAGGCGGACCTTGCTTCGTTCGAAACGAGCCTTCACTTTCGCCCGCTCTTCGGCAGAAATTGAGGGTTCAATACCGTGCTTGTGCTCGGTGCGAAGTTCCACCGCTTCAAAGCCGGTTGCCTCCAGCAGTTTGATGATGCTTTCGAGGTCGAGGTCCTTCAGGACGTTGTAAGTTACGCAGCCGAGATGCACGGATACATTCTAACTATCTTTTGGGCGTCCAGCCTTCTTTCACAACCTGGCGCGACCGTCCCAGCGCCAAAGAGTTCTCCGGCACGTTCTGCGTGATGGTGCTGCCCGCCGCGATATACGCTTCGTTGCCAATGTTCAGAGGCGCCACCAGGGTGGAGTTGCTGCCGACAAACGCACGGTCGCCAATATTCGTCCTGTGCTTCTTTTTGCCGTCGTAATTGCAGGTGATGGTGCCGGCGCCCACATTCACTTTGGAGCCAATCGTGGAATCGCCCAGGTACGCCAGATGCATCGACTTGGAACCCGCGCCGAACTCCGTATTCTTCAGTTCCACGAAGTTGCCTACGTGGGTTCCCTCGTGCAGGTGCGAATTCATCCGCAGCCGGGCGAATGGCCCCACATGGACATGCGCATCCAGCGTGCAGTTCGAAATCACCGAGAAGGGATGAATCTGGGCATTGTCGCCAATGTGGGAATGATCAATGATTGAGGACGACGCGATGTGGCAGTTCTCGCCAATCACGGTGGCACCTTTGATCTGAACGTATGGCTCGATCACGGTATCCTGGCCGACAACCACGTCGGCATCAATGTTCACAGTCTCGGGGCGAATGATCGTCACGCCGGACAGCATTAGTTCGTGGACCTTCCGCTCGCGCAGAATCCGGTCCGCATTGGCCAGTTGCACCTTGTCGTTGATGCCCAGCAGTTCGCTCGGGTCGGCCGCTTTCAGGGCGACTACACGATGCCCGGCCTTTAGCAGAATCGCGACCATGTCGGTCAGGTAATACTCGCCCGCCGGGTTGTCGGTACGAATCTCGTGAACGTGCTTCCAGAAAGCCTCGGCTTCGAAGCAATAGAAGCCCGCATTGATTTCCGGAATGGTGAGCTGTTCGGGAGTCGCGGCTTTGTGTTCCACGATGGCGAGAACATCGCCATTGTCACCGCGAACAATACGGCCCAGACCTGTGGGGTCGTCCACATCAGCGGAGACGAGCGCTGCCTTCGCACCGGTCTTCTGGTACAGATCCACCAGCGACTGAAGTGTCGCGGGGCGCACCATCGGACAATCGCCCGTCACCACCACCAGCAGACCGCCCAGGCCCGCCAGTTCACTTTCGCCGCACATCACGGCGTGGCCCGTGCCCAGTTGCTGGCGCTGTTCGAAAGACCGCACGCCCGCGGCGTTCGCAACGGCGCCCACCGCTTCGGCCTGATGCCCCACGACAACGAAGATGCGTTCCGGTGGCGCGATGTGGCGAGCGGTGGAAATCGCGTGTTCCACAAGGGCTTTGCCCCCGGCGCGGTGCAGTACCTTCGCCAGTTTCGACTTCATGCGGGTGCCTTGCCCCGCCGCCAGAATCACAACCGTTGCGTCGTTGACCATTACTTCTTTAGTGTCGCAAGGCGGTGCAGCTTGGCGACACGGTGCCGGTGACCCAGAAGTGCCAAACGATACGCCAGCGTTCCCAGTGCTGCTGGCTTGTGCCGGACCTTCTCAGACCGTTGCAGCAGGTCGGCCTCGAAGATTTCGAGGCCCATGGCCCGCAGATTCTCCAGGTCGTTTTCGACGGGCGACGCCTTCTGTTCGGCATAGCGCTGGCGCATGGCAGGCGTGATCTTCGTGGTGCTGACGATGGCGCAATCGAGCAGTGGCCCGCCCGCGTGGTCGTGAATCGCCTTCACATGGTCGGACGCGCGGAAGTTCACGGTCTCGCCTGGCTGTGACATCAGGTTCACGAAATAGGCCTTCATGGCTGGCGACTGCCGAATCGCCTTTGCGATGCCGGTCACCAGCAGATTCGGAACCACACTGGTGAAGAGCGAGCCAGGCCCCAGGGTGATGAGGTCTGCCTTCTCAATGGCTTCCAGCGTTTCTTTCAGAGGCCGGGCCACTGCGGGGACCAGCCGAATTTCGCGAATCGGCCTCTTGCTCTTGCTGATCTTCGTCTCGCCGCAAACAACCCGGCCACCTTCCAGCACCGCTTCGAGCGAAACATTCGCGGCAGTGGACGGGAAGATGCGGCCTGCGATGTTCAGAACTTCACAGGACATTTTCACGGCATCGGGGAAGTCGCCCGTAATGTCCGTGAGAGCGGCGAGGAAGAGGTTGCCGAAGCTGTGTCCCTTCAGGCCGCGTCCGCTGGCGAAGCGATAGCGGAACAACTGGGAGAGGAGCGCTTCGTCCTCTGACAGCGCGACCATGCAGCTGCGGATATCGCCCGGAGGAAGCACATCGAAATCGCGGCGGAGTCTGCCGGAACTACCACCATCGTCGGTCACGGTGACCACGGCTGTAATGTCGATCAGCGGGTGTTCCGGCGCGTGGTCCGGGGAAGGGCTGGTGTATTTTTTAAGACCGGCCAAAAGAGACGAAAGTCCAGTGCCGCCCCCGATGGAGACCACGCGGAGTGGGTTAGCCATGGGTACTTATCTCCCGGCGGGTCTTAAGTCCGGAACTAATGCTCCAGCAGGGTTCGCAGATTCGGGAAACGCTCCACCGCCCCGGCAAAATCCGAATCCTGTCTCGCATGCACACGATTGCGCGGCTCCATCTCGATCGCACGTTTCAGGTTCTCATACGCCGCATTTCCGTCACCCAGCAGTCCGCAACAAATGCCCAGCGTATAAAGAATGTGCTCACCACCCGGTTCCAGTTTCAGGGCGGCAGCAAGATGTTGCCGCGCTTTTTCCAGATCGCGGGAATTCAGGCGCTCTACCGCATAGTTGTAGTGGTCATCGGCAGTGTGGAGTTCGGGCGCCTGTGTGGACAATCGGCGGTCACACACCTGAATATACTGGCGGCCGCGCTGCGCCACGTCGAAGGCGGGCCCTTTCGCCACTTCGGTAAATATCGCGCGCGCCTCGGCAAAACGCTGAGCTGAAAAAAGTTTCACGGCGCCTTCAAACGCCTTCAATTGCAGTTCCGACGGGCTGGCAACGGTCTGTTGCGTCTTCGCCGCAATGGGCGCTGATTTCTTGGCGGATGTCGGTTTGCTCTTTGCGGTGGCCATAAGGCGAGCCCTCCCCCGGGGGGGCTGAAGTCAATTTCGTAGCCTGGAGTTATAACAAAAACTGAGGACGTACTGCAAGCGCAGTGCTTTCGCCTAATCTTTCGGTTCAAAGAAGTGGGCGATGTCCTGGAAGCCATTCATCGCCAGCCGGCACGCCATTTCCGTGCCCGCGTAGCGCGGCAAGTGGAAGCGTCCGCGCGGTGCATACACGATGTCACCCTGTTCCGCCAGGATGTCCGGCACGCCTTCCATCCGGTAGCTGACCTTGCCCAGAAGAATGATCCAGAACTCGGCGCATTCGGCGTGGAAGTGTCCCTTTTCTTTGGGACCGGCCGGTGGCAGCGTCTTCGGGTCGCCATAGATGATATTGGAGACCGCGCGGTCGTCGGCGATGAAGCGGCCCGGTTTTTCTTTACCCGCTGCAATCTGATTGAAGTCGATGTACGGCTTGTTGCCCTGATCCCAAACGCCCTTGCTTGCAACAGTCGTTTTCACAAAGGTGAAGCCATCCAGCGCGGGCGGCGTCACCTCCATCGGGTACATGGTGCGGGCCTTCGCAATATTCACTTCAAAGCGCAGCGAAGGTTTGTCGCCGAGTGTTTCCATTGTGTAGAAAGTGCGATACGGGACCTGGACCAGGAAGCCTTTTTTCGCGACGAAAGGTTGCACGCCATCCATGGTGAAACGGATTTCGCCATCCTGAATCACCCACCATTCGCGGGTGTCGGGATGCGCCCGGCGCGGTGTCTTGTCCCCCGGTGCGGCCTGAATGTACTCGGCATGCAGGAACTCGTCATCGACAATGACTTCCTTCCATGCTTTCTGGCCCTTGTGTGCCGACAGAACCTCTGAGAGTCTCCAGTGCGGCTTATTCGGGGCGATCCATGGCGTCAGGGCCACAGGCTTGGGGGCCCATACTAGCTGGCTGTCCTTCGTTCCCATGTTCTGGGACCACAAGGCGGTCAGCCCTATACCGGCTAACAGGGCGGCGGAAAGGGATCGTTTCAAAAGACGTTGCATCGCTGGATAAAGAGAATATCACTTATCCGATGCGCATGTTTGGGTACTTAGTGCGTGAGGTCTTCCACCAAAAAGCGGGCGGCATCGGCGATGAACAGATAGCCGGAGTTATCGGCAGACCAGTCAATCTTCGGGATGTCGTAACAGGTGATGGCGATGGCGATGGGACCCTGTTTCGAATAGACGATGCCAACATCGCTGCGCAGGTGGTCCAGTGCGCCGGGTTTGTCAGCCACATCCACATCAAAACGTCGCGCCAGGCCTTCGCGCCACTGCTGCTTCTTCATGATGTCGAGGATTTCCGCCGAAGCTTCTTTGCTGACCAGTTCGCCCTTGTAGAGGCGCTCCAGAAGTGTGACCATTTCATGCGGGGTAGCCACGCCGATCCCGAAACCTTTATTGGCCGGGTCACGGCCCGCATCGCTCACGCCTTCCGGCGTGTTCCCGCGCAGAATCTTCCGCAGAGAACGGGTGTCTTTGACGCCCAGTTTCTCCAGGGTCTTATTGACATCGTTCCCCGGCACATGATCCAGCACCATGTTGGTAGCAGAGTTATCGCTCAGCAGCATCATGTAGCGGACCAGGTCGCGCAGCGGCAGTTTCGTGCCGTCCGACATTTCATTCAGCACGCCCGACCCGCCGACCTTGTTGTCCTTGCCCAGTTCGGAGGTGTCGGTCCACTTCGCACGGCCTTCCGCCACGGCGGTGTAGACGCCAATCAGAATCGGCAGCTTGATGGTGCTGGCGGTATTGACGCGGGCGTCGCCGGCGAGCGTGTAGATCGTCCCCGTCTTCAGGTTTTTCGCGTAGACGGCAACCTTGCCGTCGAACTTCGCGGCCAGATCTCGTACGCGATCCTGCTGTCCAAAAGCCGTGGAGGCCAGCAGCGCGACGATGAGGCACGAGCGAAGCATCACGCCTTCACAAGTAAGACCACAGCCTGGGATTCCGCTGACCGGCCTTCACCCACCGGGCCAACCTTCTCCGCCGTCTTAAACTTAACCGAGACTTGCTCCACGGCAATATCCATAGTCGCGGCCAGCGACTCGCGAATCGCCAGTCGGAAATCCTTCAGCTTCGGCCTCTCCAGGATGATGGTCGAATCCACGTTGCCAATCGTGTAGCCCGCCTCCGCCGCCAGTTGCACGGCGTGCTTCAGAAACTGCAGGCTACCCGCACCCTTCCAGCGAGGGTCGGTGTCGGGGAAGTGCATCCCGATATCGCCCGCCGCAATCGCGCCAATAATGGCGTCAGTGATGGCGTGCGAGGCAACGTCGGCATCGGAATGTCCATCCAGACCGAAGTCTGAAGGAATCGTGATGCCGCCCAGAATCAGAGGCCGGCCGGTGACGATCCGGTGATTATCCCAGCCTTGCCCAATCCGAAAACTCAATGCTGCTCCTGTTCAAAGAACAAGCGCGCTAGGTCCATGTCGCCCGGCTTGGTGATCTTGATGTTCCGCTCGCTGCCCATCACCACGCTGACTTCCACCTGATCCAGGCGTTCCACCAGGCTCGATTCGTCGGTTCCGATAAAGTTATCGGCCGCCGCCATTTCATATGCCCGGCGCAGTAGATCCACGCGGAAAACCTGCGGGGTCTGCGCCAGCACCAGACGTTCCCGTGAGATCGTAGACCGAACTTTCGCGCCGCCAGCCTGTGCGCCGCTCACCTGCTTCACCGTATCCACCGGAACAATGCCGACGATGGCCGCGCCGGTCGCCTGTGCTTCTTCCACCACCCGGCGAATCGTGTCGAGCTCAATGAAAGGCCGGACCGCGTCGTGTACCGCCACCAGATCCGTATCGTCATCCAAAGCCGCCAGCGCATGTTCCACGGACTGCTGGCGCGACTGGCCCCCGACCACGATCTTCAGTTCACCGAGCAGCGACTTCGTCTCAGGCGTCAGCACTTCGCGAACCCACTCGATATCTTCTTCGCGAACAGCCACAACAATGTCGTGCACCAGGGGCGAGGCAACGAACTTCCGCACAGTGTGCACAAGAATCGGCGCACCCTCCAGAAGCATGAACTGTTTCCGGCTGACGCCACTCGATTCGGCCGTGGCAGGGACACTCCCTTTGAGCATCCGGGTTCCCAAACCGGCTGCGGGCAGGATAACCGCTAGTTTCAACTTATTCTCCGACAGCTTGAATTCTTATCGGGGCGCGTTCCTGGCGCTCCGCAACAGGTACCGGGTGCGCGGCATGACCTCGTTCATCGTACTTGCCGAAGATCATCTTGCCCGCAGTGGTCTGCAGGACGCTGGTCACCGAAACATCAATTGTTTTCGAGATCATACGCCGCGCGTTGTCCACCACCACCATCGTACCGTCATCCAGATAGGCGACGCCCTGGTTGTATTCCTTGCCTTCTTTCAAAATAAAGACGCGCATCAGTTCGCCCGGGAGTACGACCGGCCGCACCGAATTTGTCAGTTCATTGATGTTCAGAACCTTGACGCCTCGGACGTGCGCTACCTTGTTCAGATTGAAATCGTTCGTCACAATCCCGCACCCATAAAGCGTGGCCAGTTCGATCAGTTTCATGTCCACTTCTTTTACGTGGGGAAAGTCCTGCTGCACCACTTCCACTTTCAGATTCGTCATCTTCTGCAAACGCTGCAAAACGTCCAGACCACGCCGGCCGCGGGTCCGCTTCATGCTGTCGGCGGAATCGGCCACTGTCTGCAGTTCCTGCAAAACGAACTGGGGGACGATCAGAATGCCGTCCAGAAAACCAGTGTCGGCGATGTCGGCGACGCGACCATCAATGATGACGGAGGTGTCGAGGATCTTGTAGGTGCTGCGGAGATCGCTTTCCGCGTTGAAGACATCGCCCAGCGCTGCCAGATTCAGCAGATCGCCCTTGGCAGCGCCGAGGACAGTGCCGAACCACGCGCACAAAACCAGGGTAAAGACTTCAGCCAGCCGCAGGGCAGGGGAGTCATCGAGGCCGAGTCGCCCCAAAACTATCGAGGTGAGGGCGGCGCAACAGAGTCCGGCCAGTAGGCCCACGCCGCTACCGAGCATCCGCTTCAGGCTGATCCGGCGCAACCGGAGTTCGGCGAGAATCGCGAGGCACGCAACAAGGGTGCCAGAGCCCGCCGCAGCCCACAATGGGGTCTGTGCGGGACGGAAAACAGCCGCCGACGCGGCGAGAGTGGCAATGAAGAGTGCCCTTACTAACAGAAAATCAATCACTTAGGCCGCCTTTTTGGGACTGCCAGAGATTCTACCAAAGGCAACAGCCGTTCGGCAGGTATTTTATGGGAATTGGTAGAATCATGCGGGTGGGACGATTCGGCCTACGGTTTTGGGGCGGGAATCGGGTACTGATTTGGAATCTCACCCAGCCCGTACCACTTGTGGGCTACGGTCGTACCTTTCAGTTCGGCGATGCGAATTCCGGAGCCCTCAGGACCAAAACCCTTGCCCGCCGGACCACTCGTCACCATCTCCAGGTCGCCATCTTTGCCATACGCGTTCCGGTGATAATGACCGGCGAAGACATAGTGGACGCCATATTTCTTTAACATCCCGACCACCCGCAGCCGAGTCTCCATCGGGATATTAAAGTACTGATCGGGCTCGTCGCCCTTCTCCAGAAAGAACGGGATGTGCTGGAAAACAACCGGTACAACCCCTGCCGCCTGGGCTTTTTTCAGTTCTGCTTCCAGCCACGCTTCCTGCTTCGCCGCTTCGGCGGCCACTTTCGCCGGGGCCTTGAACAGGCTGGAGTTCAGCACGATGCCGTAGAGCGTGCCTTCACGGAACGAATAATAATCCGCGCCATGCGCCTTGCGGTAAGCCGCCAGGGTCTCCGGCGTCGGGTCATTCGCGACGTCATGGTTTCCGGCGACACTGTGGAGCTTAATCGCCGGATCCAACTTCTTATTAATCCGTTGATACTCGGCGATCTGGGCCGGATTACCCTCCTGATTACTCAGGTCGCCCGTGACGATCAGGAAGGCGGGTCGCAAACGGTTCACGTTTGCGACCACGAACTCCCAGTTGGCCGTTTCCTGGCGGAAATCCTTGTTGTCCGTGTACATGCCGAACTGCGGGTCCGAGGCATGTACCCAGAACAATGGCGCCTGCGCCAAGAGCGGGATTCCCGCCAGAAAAAACAAAGCCAATTTGCGCATCAGACTTTTAACTCCCACGGTTTGCGATACTTACGCTCCAGATACTGCTTCGCCTGGGGCTGTGCCGCCGTTTCCTTCTCGGCGTTCCAGTCGATACGCAGGCCGGTGCGGAGCGAAATATTGCCCAGCAGGGCGGTCGTCGTCGAGCGGTGGCCATTCTCGATATCACTGTTCGGCTTCTGTCGGCTCTTCATGCAGTCGAGGAAATTGCGCCAGTGGTCGCGGCCATGGTTGTTGGAGCTCTTGACCTCGGTTTCGGTCAGCGCACTGCCCTTTTCCGGCAGCAGAACATAACTGGCGCGATCCACAAACAGCGTACCCTTGTCGCCATGGAACACAGTGCCGTAGTTCCGGCCCGCCAGAAGGCCGCCATACATCGCGTTGCCGTTGAACATCCGGTTCTCGTACGTCGCGATCATGCCGTTCGGATACTCGAACGTCACCTGCATCGTGTCCGGAGTCTCGCGGTTGTCCTTGATCATGTACTTGCCGCCGATGGCAGTAATGGCCTTCGGGGCCACCTCGTCAAACGCCATCTGCGCGATATCCAGAACGTGGACGCCCCAGTCGGTCATCATGCCGCCCGCGTAATCCCAGAACCAGCGGAAGTGCGAGAAAGCGTTGGGGTCCACGCCGAAACGGTTCTTGTTGAACGCGCGTTCCGGAGCTGGTCCGAGCCACATCTGCCAGTCGAGATCGGAGGGCGGAGCGGAATCGGCCGGGGTGCCGATACCTTCCGGTGAACCATTGCCGTAATTGAAGGTGCGGATGAACGTGACCTTGCCGATCGCGCCTTCTTTCACCAGTTGGGTCGCTTTCTGGAAGTGGACACCCGACCGCTGCTGCGTGCCAACCTGCACAACGCGGTTGTACTTGCGGGCAGCCTGCACCATCTTCCGGCCTTCGTCCACCGCCACCGCGATGGGCTTTTCCACATAGACGTCCTTGCCGGCCTTACAGGCTTCCACTGACATGTAAGCGTGCCAGTGGTCGGGGCTGGCGATACAGACGGCATCGACGGACTTGTCGGCGAGCACCTCGCGGAAGTCCTTGATTCCTTTGGCCGCTGGGCGTGCGGCTGGTTCGCCGTTCGGGCCACGCGCACTCCGCGCGATCGCTTTCTCCAGGTTCGGCTGGTAGATGTCGCAAACCGACACGACTTCCACTTCCGGGTGCGCCATGGCGGAGCCCATATTGCCCAGGCCCTGGCGGCCGGTGCCGATAAACGACACGCGAACCCGATCGTTCGCCCCCTTTACATTTCCGGTAAAGATGGCAGTAGTGAACGCGGCGGCGCCCAGTTTGAGCACGTCCCGCCGATCACTAATCAACTTGTTGTCAGGCATAAAACCCTCCACTGGCAATTATCCACCCGGAGGGTTTTAGCCCGGTTAACGGACGAAAACAAACACGTTCGGTTGCGAGGTGACGCCGCCTATGGTGACCGTAACCGGTACTTTGCCGGTATCCGCATCCGCCGCGACCACAGCATTCAGCTGCATGAGGCCGGCCACAGATGACGGTGCAGCTCCGGAGTAAACGACTCTGGCAGGTTTCCCGCCGATGATGACCGAGACCAACGCAACTGTGGCGGGGTAAGGTCCATTCACCAGTACGCCGTCTTTAGGCAAGGGTGTTTCGAGACCGTCGCCGGTCAGGTAGAGGGCTATGGCGTCACCACGCGCGACCGGATTGCTGGCCGAATTGAGGCCTCCGCCCGAGATGGAAGCGGCTGGTCCTGTGCCGGTGGCGTCGGAAGTGAAGATGCCGGGTCCCGCGTCCGCTACTGTGGCGGAGATGGGTGGGGAGAGTATCCCGTCGTATTCCAGGTTGATCGTTGTCGTTCCCTTGCCCTGCACGCTGTACGGCACGATGGCCGCGACGGCGGTGGCAGATGTGTAGATGACGGGCGATGCAACTCCATCGAAAAGGACCCGCGTCGCCTGGACCGACTTCTCCATGAAGCCGCCGGAACTCAGACCGAAGGTTGCCAGATTGGTCGGCCCCATGTTTGTGCCGGCGAAGAAAGCGATCATGCCCGGCGCGATCGTGCCCGTCACGTAGCTTGCGGCATTGCCGACCGATGTAATTGCCGGACGGCTGGCCGGACGTACGGTAACCTGCGCGGTACCCAGACTGGAATCCTTGCCGGCGGAACTGATGGCCGAGTAAGTCACCGGGTCGGTGCCTTCGAACGAAACCGTGGGCCGGTAAACAATGCTGTTGCCGGAGACATTCGCGATGCCGCGGGCCGGCTGCGAGACGATCTTCAGGGTTGCGCCGGTGGGGACGGTAACAGGGATCGTGACCGACTGGCCCACCGTCACCGACCCGGTCGTATTGGGCATCGTCGCGCCGGCAGGCGCGGTCCCGCTGCCGCCCGGCCCGTTGTGGCAGGTGTAGCAACTCACCTGGTAACCCTTGAACGCCGTGATATTTGTAAGGGAACTGGAAAGGGTTCGCGGCGCAAGGACTCGCGAGAGTACCGTGCCCTGGTAACCGCCGCCGTGGCACGTGGTGCACTGGGTTCGGTTGCGCGAGGCGACATTCTGGTGCGCGGAGATCCACGTAGAGCCAGCCTGATGCAGCCCATGTGGCCCGCCGGTTGTGGTGCTGACGCCACTCTTATGGCAGGCGGCGCAATCGCCGATCACGCCGGCGGCGTTCTGCGCATCCTGCGACTGCAGGTTGTCGGCAGCTTTATTCGACGGATACTCCGCGTGCGCCGGGCCGTGACAGGCCGAACACTGCAAACCACCGTGGCCTGTCGAGTTCCTGAAGAGGGCCGTGCTTGTGGCGAAAGTCGTGTCGGATGTGGTTTTCACATTCCCCGAAGCGTCAAAAACTGAAGTTGCCTGATATGGCGAAGCCGTCGTATGGCAGCTCTGGCATTGCGGCTGCGTCGTGTAGCTGACGCGGGTCGCGTCGGCCAGTTTCGTCAGATTGCCATGGCAGTTCTGGCACTGGATCTGCTGATTGCCGCTCGCGTCAATCGAATGCCCCATTGCGCCCCGCAGAGATTGCGTTGTCTTGCCTGGGTGGCAGTTGTAACAGGCTGCGCGGTTCGTCGAGTTGTCGAGCGAGTCCTTTGTTGCTGGGTCGACCACAGAAGCGTGATGCCCGTGCATCGCCGTCGTGAACTGGCTGATCCCGGAAATACCGGGCGTCGAACGCAGATTCGAACCATGGCAGTTCGTACATAGGATCGGTGTTCCGGTTGTCGAGGTATCCAGAAGGCTAACCCCATAGCCGACTTTCGCCGCCGCAGCCGTGTACGTCGGATTTCTCCGATTCTTCCCGTCATGCAGCGCCAGGATGTTCAGCTTAAAGTCGCGATTCGGGTCGGGATCGTTCACGTAGCCCGTCAGCGGCCGGGCGTCGGTATTCACCCCTGACGCATGGCAACTTCGGCACTCGACTTCATTCGAAACCGGGACAGTGGTGCGGGCGGTGGCCAGAATCACGCCGTTCGCGTCCCGCACAATCATGCGAACCTGAGGCGAATAGTTGACATTCCACTGGTCATCGTAGGCGGTAATCGGGATCCAGTCGGCGCGGAACCGGTTTAGCGTGGCGTCAAAGGAAAGCGCCTGTGGCCCTGATTCAGGCATCAGGTTGCCGGTGATGCCCACTCCGGTCTTGTCGGAACCACCGAACAGAGCCTTGGCGAAGGGCCAGAAATTCGTCTTCCCGGCTGAGGTGGTGTTCACGCTGCCCGTCGAATCGGCCAGTGCCTCCCAGGTGACCCGGATATTGCCAGCACTGGTGCTGGTGACCAGTTTGCCGCCACTATCCAGAACCTGGGCGTTAATGTGGGCACCGGCGGGCCAGATCCCGAAGACGGAATAGTCACGCTCCACCGGATTCATACCTCGCTCACTCCATGCGAGGACAGTCCAGGTCGCGGCGGGCAGGCTGCTCGCGGCCGCGAGCAGGAGTCCCGTCAAAATGCACGGGGAAATCAGGGGTTTGCGCACTGTACTGAATCCTACGCCCACCAGGGGCTTCGGGTTTCGTCCTACAGGTTACGGCGCTGCCGGTAACGGCGAATCAGCGCGTTGGTCGAACTGTCGTGCTTCAGTTCGGCGTCGGTCGTCAGTTCCGGCTGAATACGAACCGCGAGCACTTTACCCAACTCCACACCCCACTGGTCGAAGGAATCCACCTGCCAGATAATGCCCTGAACGAAGACGTTGTGCTCGTAGAGCGCGATCAGCTTGCCCAGAATTTCCGGCGTCAGGCGGTCGGCCAGCAGCATGTTCGAAGGCCGGTTACCTTCAAATACCTTGTGCGGCACCAGCCACTCGGGGTTGTTGTCGGCCCGGACCTCATCCGCCGTTTTTCCAAACGCCAGAGCTTCGGCCTGAGCGAAGAGGTTGGCGGTCAGAATGTCGTGGTGCGGGCCGTGCGGATTGAGTGAATTAACGAACCCAATAAAGTCGCAGAGGATCAGCTTCGTGCCCTGGTGGATCAACTGATAGAAGGAATGCTGACCGTTCGTGCCCGGTTCGCCCCAGTAAATCGGACTGGTTTCCCAGCTCACCCGCTCGCCAGCCATCGTGATGTACTTGCCGTTGCTCTCCATGGTGAGCTGCTGCAGGTAGGCAGGGAAGCGCTTCAAATACTGGTCATATGGGAGGACGGCGATGGACTGCGCGCCGAAGAAATTGTTGTACCAAACGGTGAGCAGGGCCATCAGCACCGGCAGGTTTTCGGCGAATGGCGCGGTCCGGAAGTGCTCGTCCATCGCGTGGAAGCCCGCAAGTAGTGCCCGGAAGTTGTCCGGGCCAATCGCGATCATCGACGACAGTCCAATCGCGGAATCCATCGAATACCTGCCACCAACCCAGTCCCAGAAACCGAACATGTTGGCGGTGTCGATCCCGAACGCAGTCACTTTTTCGGCATTGGTCGAGACAGCGACGAAGTGGCTGGCAACGGCCCTTTCGTCGCCCAGTTGCGCCAGTACCCACGCACGCGCCGATTTGGCGTTCGTCATGGTCTCCAGCGTCGTGAATGTCTTCGAGGAAACGATGAACAGTGTTTCGTCGGCCTGCAGATCGTGCGTGGCCTCGGCGAAATCCGTGCCGTCTACGTTGGAAACAAAGCGGATATTCAGGTCGCGCTGCGAATAGTGTCGCAGCGCTTCAAATGCCATCACCGGCCCCAGATCCGACCCGCCGATCCCGATATTCACCACATTGCGGATCTTCTTGCCTGTGAAGCCCAGCCATTCGCCGGAGCGGACGCGGTTTGCAAACTCGCTCATCCGGTCCAGAACTTGGTGCACTGGCGGCACCACATCCATGCCATCCACCACGATCTTCCGGTCGCGAGGGGCACGCAGCGCGGTGTGGAGGACAGAGCGATTCTCTGTAATATTGATCCGGTCACCCCGGAACATGGCGTCAATCTTGCCGCGTAGCTCGCTCTCTTCGGCCAACTGCAGCATCAGGGGCAGCGTTTCTTCGGTGATACGGTTCTTCGAATAATCGAGGAATAAACCTTCGGCTTCCAGCGAGAAACGGTCAGCGCGCCCAGGGTCAGCGGCGAATAAGTCCCGCAAATGCAACGGTTTTACCTGAGCGGCATGGCTTTCAAGTGCCTGCCAGGCGGGAAGGGAAGTAAGAGGCTCCATCTTTACCTAAGCTACCTCAAAGGCGCACAGCCTGGCCGTTCATTGTCACGCGGTCCAGCTTCACCGACTGTACATTTTCAAGGAAATTACCGCTCGTCGCTGTGCCGAAGTTGCAGTTCGTTACCGTCAGGCCCCGAATCGGCGCGTCCCTGTAGCCCCGCAGATACAGCGCATGCTTCGATTTCTGCGCCGTCACGTTCTCCACTACAACGTTGTTGACGGCAGGCTTGAACGGACCACCCTCGCCATCTTCGTAGTAGAAGTCCACGTCGATGACGGCCGCCGATACCTCGCCCACCGTGACATTGCGGAACCAGATGTTCTCAATGGTGCCCCCCCGGTACGAATTCGTCTTGATCCGCAGGGCTCGCTGCAGATGGGGGCTGCTCATTTTGCAGTTTTCCACGAAAACGTCGCGGATGCCGCCCGAAACCTCGCTCCCGATCGACACTCCGCCATGCCCGTCCTGCATGGTGCAGTTCCGAATGATCAGGCCGCTGCAGGCGACGCCCACCCGGCGGCCATCCGCGTTCCGGCCGCTCTTGATAGCAATGCAATCGTCGCCCGTATTGAAAACACAGTCCTCAATCAGGACGTCGGTGCACGATTCCGGGTCGCAGCCGTCGTTATTCGCCCCGTGCGTGTCGATCTTTACACCCCTCACCGTCACGTTTTTGCAGAGTACCGGGTTCACTTCCCACATCGGCGAATTCAGAATCGTAACGCCCTCAATCAGGACATTGGTGCATTTATAAGGCTGGATGAAGTTCGGCCGCAGGTAATGCCCCCCGCCAAAGACCCGTTCCGGCACCGGAACGCCGTCATCACCCATCTTTAAAAGGATCTTGTTGTCCTTTAGTTGATTCGGCTCGGGCGCATTTTTTCCGCCCTTCCAGGGCCACCAGACCGTGCTGCTGGCCTGGCCATCCAGCGTCCCCGGCCCGCTCACGCCCACGTTCGTCTTCCCGTAGGCATAGATAAAAGGGGAGTAATTCATACACTCCGTCCCCTCCCATCGCGTGTAAACCACGGGTAGATAGCTCTCGTACTTCTGGCTGAATTTCAGCGTCGCACCCTGGCTTATATAGAGGTTGACGTTGTTCTCCAGGTGAATTGCCCCTGTCAGGAATTCTCCCGCAGGGACCACCACTCTCCCGCCACCCGCCGCCGCGCACGCCGCAATTGCGTTCGCGATGGCTGGGGTCGAGTCATTCGTCACCCCGGCGATCGCGCCGTATTTCGTGATGTCGAAATCGCGCTTCGGGAAAACCGGAGCCTTGATCCGCTTCAGGATCGCCGCCTGGCGCGCTTCCGGACTGGCCGGGTCGGCGCCACTTACGGTGGGCGCGAGGGCCAGCGCGGACGTGGCGGCGAGGAACTGACGACGATTCATATTGAATATGCTGCCACAGTCCGCCGAACTGGCCGCTTCATGGTTGGGATACCATGCGAATAATGAAGCTGAAACTGGTAGTGGCGCTCACCTGCGCCGCGATTTCCGCCCCGCTGCTCTCCGCACAGACCTTTCCGGCCGCCGCGGAGGTCGATACCGTGATCAATGACGCCATCCGGGAGGACCGTTTTCCCGGCGCCGTGCTCCTGATCGGGCACGAAGGCAAGGTCGTCTACCGCAAGGCCTACGGGAACCGTTCGCTCTCCCCCACCCGCGAGCCGATGACGGTCGACACCATTTTCGACGTCGCGTCACTCACCAAAGTTGTCGCCACCACAACCTGCATGATGAAGCTGGTGGAGCAGGGCAAGGTCGAAATCGACGCCCCGGTCACGAAGTATCTTCCCGAATTCCAGAGCGGCAACAGCGCCATCACGGTCCGCGACCTGATGACCCACTTCTCCGGCTTCCGCCCCGATCTGGACCTGAAACCGGTCTGGAGCGGCTACCAAACCGGCATCAAGCTGGCCCTCAATGACAAACCGGCCAATCCCCGCCTCACCAAATTCGTCTACAGCGACATTAATTTCATCCTGATCGGCGAAATTGTCCGCCGCGTGGGCGGTTCGCCGGAAAACGAGTATGTAAAGAAGGTCCTGCTTGACCCCCTCGGCATGAAAGACTCCGGTTTCCTGCCGCCCCCTAGCCTGAAATCCCGTATCGCACCCACCGAAATGCAGAAAGACGGCTCGATTCTCCGCGGCATCGTCCACGACCCGACGACGCAGTACATGGGCGGAGTTGCCGGTCATGCCGGCCTGTTTTCCACAGCCGACGACCTCTCGAAGTTCTGCCAGATGCTGCTTGATGGCGGCAAAGGCCTCTTCAAGCCGGAAGTCATTCAGCAGTTCACCACCTCCCATACGCCCACCGACCAGAAGATTCAGCGCGGACTCGGCTGGGATATCGACTCTCCCTACTCCGGGAACCGGGGCGATCTGTTCCCGGCCGGAAAGTCGTTCGGTCACACCGGCTTCACTGGAACCTCCATCTGGGTCGATCCCGGTTCGAAGAGCTACGTTATCTTCCTGACGAATTCCGTTCATCCCCACCAGCGCAAGCCGATCACGCCGATCCGTCGTCAGGTGGCCACGGTCGTGGCGCGCGCATTCGGGTATACGCAGCCGACGGCGAGTGCTTTGCCCCCGGTCGCGCCTGTTTTGAATGGCCTGGATGTTCTGGCCGCCAACAACTTCGCTCCCTTTCAGGGCAAGAAGATCGGCCTCATTACCAACCATTCGGGGATTGATCGTCTAAAAAATCGCAACATAGATCTTATGCGCAAGGCCGGAATTCAAATCGCGGCTTTGTTTTCGCCCGAACACGGCTTCGCTGGTGTGGAAGATAAAGAGGGTCTTGGCAATACGACCGACGCGGCTACCGGCATCAAGGTCTGGAGCCTTTACGGCACCACCCTTCGCCCAACACCCGAAATGCTGAAGGGTATCGATATTCTCGTTTTCGACATCCAGGATATCGGTGCGCGCTTCTACACCTACCCTTCCACCATGCTGTATGCGATGGAGGAGGCTGCGAAGGCCAAAATTCCCTATTATGTGCTGGATCGCCCGAATCCACTTACCGGGTTGCACCCGGAAGGCCCCATGCTGGACCCCGAGAAGACCTCTTTTGTGGGCGCGCACCCCATCCCGCTGCGCCACGGTATGACGCTAGGTGAGCTGGCGAAGCTGGAAAATGACCAGAAGCACCTCGGTGCGGACCTCCATGTGGTGGAGTGTTCCGGTTGGAAGCGGTCGCAGTGGTTTGATGAAACGGGCCTGCCGTGGGTCAATCCCTCGCCTAATATCCGTAGCCTGACGGCGGCAATTCTTTACCCCGGCGTGGCCCTGCTCGAGTATTCCACCAACTATTCGGTCGGTCGCGGTACCGATACGCCGTTTGAAGTGGTGGGGGCGGAATGGATCAGGGGCGCGGAACTCGCTGCGAATCTGAATGCCCGTGACATTCCCGGGGTGAAGTTTTACTCCCTAACGCTGAAGCCAACGTCGTCGCATTTGTCCGGAAAGCTGATTGAGGGTGTAGGTTTTACTCTTACAAATCGCGACGCGTTTAACGCTGGTCGGTTTGGCCTGGAGGTCGCAAATGCGCTGGCGCAACTCTATCCCAAAAAACTCGACTTCAGCGTGAACTGGAAACTGATCGGGAATGCTGCGGTGATTGAAGCTTTGGGGAAGGGTTCTGACGCACAGGAAGCCGGCCGAAAAGGCATGGACGACTTCCTGAAATTGCGTGAGAAGTACTTGCTCTATCGCTGACTGAGTTAGTTGCCCTCCCGGCAACTAACTCGATCAACGAAGTACGGAATTGTTACGCTGCAACATCGACCGCTGCCGGCTTTTCCGGTGCTGTCTTGTTTTTGCTGCCAACCGGGCGGCCACGCTTCTTCGCTTCTGACATCCAGGCTGGCGGTCTTCCGCGGCGCTTGCCGCGTCCGCTCAAGAGGCGTTCCAGGCTGATGATCGCCTCCTCCAACTGCTCCCGTTCCTGACGCAATTCGTTCAGGATTTTGGTTACGTCCATGGGTGACTCCTGATTGGGGTATCTCAATTGACGGGTTTGGGCTCCGAAATCCGTGGTTCCAGATCCGGAACGAAAACAGGGAATTCCAAACAACGCCTAGATAAAGTTTTATCCCAAAAAAACGCAGGGTGCAAGCGCTTTTGTTTCGTGAACGAAACTTAAACTGTCAAATTCGTACCAGAAGGTAGTACTCAATAATAGTACTGGTTTTGGGGTTTCAGGCCGCTGGAAGGCGCTTCCGCCAGTAGAAATAGAACGGTAAGCCCAGCAAAATGAGGGCGATGCCGAGCAGCGCCTGTATGGGTTTATCTAACAGGGTCTGCACTTCCAGGAGGGTGGCACCGGCCAAAAAAAGACCGGGGACAATCGGGTACCCGAGGGTGCGGTAGGGCCGTTCCATGTCGGGCCGTTTCCTCCGCAGAACAAAAACCGACGCTGTCGCCATGGCGTAAAGGATCCAGCTGCCGAAGATCACAAAGTTGTAAAGGTCATCGTATTTTCCGGAGAGGATCAGCAACGAGGACCATCCCGTCAGCATAATGATGGAGACGCCGGGGGTCTGGAACGTCGGGTGAACCCTGGCGGCTGACTGGAAGAACAGGCCATCGCGGGCGGCGGCATAAGGAACCCGGGCCCCGGAAAGGATGGAGCCGTTCAGCGCGGCAAAGATGGAAATCATCGCGGCAACTGAAACTGCCGCGGCTCCTGCCGGACCCTGAACGCGCATCATCATTTCCGCGGCCACCAGTTTGTGTGAGGCCACTTCCGCCGGGGTCAGCACCCGGAAATAGGCCCAGTTGGCCAGCATGTAGATGGCGATTACCAGCAGGGTGCCACCAATTAAGGCCAGCGGGAGGTTCCGTTTCGGATTCTTGATCTCCGACGCCACCATTCCGACGTTGTTCCAGCCATCGTAGGCCCATAGCGCCGCCACCAGCGCGGCAATGAACCCGGTCTTCACCGGTGGAATGTTGGTCAGCGGCACACTGACTGACGGGTGCGCATAGAGCAACCCGACGGCAATCACAAACGCAATCAGTGCGACTTTGACTACAGTTACGGCCACTTGCACGCCGCCGCCGATGCGAACACCCACGTAATTTACCGCGCCCAAAGCCAGGATCAGGCACAGCGCAAAGATCTGGCCGTACTTAATGGGCAGGGGTCCAACGGAGAACCAGACCTTCTCGAACTCGGGGATAAAATGCGCGGTGTATTCGAAAAAGGCCGTGGCGAGGGTCGCGATCGAGCCGCTTTTGGCCACTGAAAGCTGGGTCCAGCTATATAAATAACCCCAGACGGGGCCGTAAGCCTCAGTCAGGTAGACGTATTCTCCCCCCGCGCCGGGGAGCGCGGCCGCCAGTTCGGCATAGGTGAGGGCGCCCGCCAGGGTCAGCAGTCCGCCCACCACCCAAACGAGGAAGACCATCTCAACGGAGCCAACGTTCTGGATCATGGTCTGTGGAACGCGGAAAATGCCGCTCCCAATGACCGTTCCCACCACGATGGACAGCGCGGCTGCCAGTCCCAGTGCTCTGCGCAGTTCCGTCATGCCCGTTTCCTCCAGCCAAAGATCATGCTCGCCAGGTATCCGGCGCTAAAAGTGGTGGTGCTGCCGATCATGACCCACCATGTGAACGGAATTTTGGTGCCTAGTTTCACGAACAGCATCATGATGGCCCCGACGATAACACCCGCGATGGCCGCCTTTTCGTTGGGCCGCTTCGTCAGTACGCCCAGCAGAAAGACGCCCAGCAGGATGCCCAGCGTCACCGACGCAATGGAGAGCCCCGATTCGAGTACCGACCCCCACTGGCTGGCGACGATCGCGATTGCGACCAGAACCGCGCCCCAGGCGACGGTGGCGAGTTTTGACACTTTCAGGTAGTGGGCGGGAGTGTGGCGGTCCTTCGTCATCGGCTGGTAGAAATCGAACACGCTGGCCGACGCCAGGGAGTTCAGCGCTGCCGAGAGATTCGCCATAGCGGCGGCGATAATGGCCGCCATCGCCAGACCGGCAACTCCGACCGGCAGGGCTTCCCAGATAAAGGTCGGGTAGAGGCGATCCATCGGACCTTCGGGCTTCACGCCGTCTTTCAGAACCCAGAGCAGGACGCCAATCGTAAGGAAGAGGCAGAACTGGACGAAGATGACGCCCCAGCTGGAAAGCAGCGCGAGGCGGCTCTCCTTCTGATTCTTCGCGCTCAGCAGGCGCTGGACCACCAACTGGTCGGTCCCGTGGCTGGCCGTGGTGAGGAAGCAGCCGCCCACCAGCCCCGCCCAGAACGTATAAGGTGCCGTCCAGGACCAGTGGAAGTCGAAAACCTGGAACTTGCCGGCTTCCGAGACCTTCGCGAGCGCCGGGCCAATGCCGCCGGGTAGTTTGTCGCCCAGAACGACTAAACTCACCATCGCACCCAGGACGTACATGCCCATTTGGAGGACGTCTGTCCAGATAACCGCCGTCATGCCGCCCTCGAATGTGTAAAACAATGTCAGGCAAACGATGACAACTATCGAGGTTAGGCCGCCCGTGTGCAGAATGATCCCGATCACGATGGAGATGGCAAAGACCCGGACACCTTCCGCTAACGAGCGTGTAATGAGGAAGATACCGGCTGTCACCTTCCGGACATTGGGGCCGAAACGCCGCTGCATCAGCTCGTAGGCGGTGAAAAACTGCCCGGAGAAGTACTGTGGCAGGAAGATGGTGGAGATCACCACCCGGGCCAGCAGGTAGCCAAACACCACCTGGAGGAAAACGTAGCTACCCCCGAAAGCGAGCGGCGGAGTCCCAATAATGGTGAGCGTGCTGGTCTCAGCCGACACAATGGAGAGGGCGATGGCCCACCAGGGGGCGTTCTGGCCTCCCAGAAAGTAGTCCTTCAGGGTCTTCTGCGATTCCTTGAAACGGGCGCCAAACCACGTCACACCCAGCAGATAGGCGGCAATAATGGCAAGATCGATGAGTCGCACGGGCTTCGGCGATTGTAGCAATATGCGCGGGAACTTAACTGCGGCGGAAGCCGTCCAACCGGGCGTAGTGAGAATTGTCCCTGTCGAGTAGTCCGATGCATTGCCCGAAGTGAGGCGGGTTCGATATACTCCGCTTTTGTTGTGTGATTGCTCTTTTCTCGTCGTGATGTATTCTTTTAAGACTGGTGAAAATTTCAAGACACCGTTTCACCGGGACGGCTATAGCAGCGGGAGGCATTGGAACGTGTATTTTCGTTTACTAAGAACATCTTTGGTGGTCGCGGTTCTTGCCGCATTACCTTCCACCGTTTTGGCGCAGTACAAGGACCAGGCTGAGAGCGACATCGCTCAGGCGGCCGGCAAAGAAGCGGATCTTCAAAAGAAGATTGACAAGCTGAAGGAATGGGAACAGAAGTACCCGGACAGCCAGTTGAAAGGCCAGCGGACCCTCATGGTCGCGCAGGCTCTGCTTGGTCTCACCACCACAGCCTACGGCAAGACCGGTCCCGCTGAGCTCCTGGATGGAGCCGAAAAGTCCGGTCGTCAGCTGGCTGACAATCTCGATACGTTTTTCTCGGCTGGCAATAAGCCCGCCGCGGTGACCGATGCCCAGTGGACGGGTGCCCGCTCGCAGTTCGGGCTCGGTGTGCACTCTTCGCTCGGCTGGATCTACTACACGCAGAAGAAGAACGTGGAAGCTGAGAAGGAATTCAAGGCTGTGCTGGCGCTCGACGCCAATCAGGCGCAGGTCTCCTACTGGCTCGGTAGCTCGATCATCCGCCAGAACAAGGTGGAGCGTTATTCGGAAGCGCTGTACTCGATCGCCCGCTCCATCTCGGTGACTGGTGCCACGGCGCTGGCTCCGGCCGCCGCTACCGCTGCCGAAGCGTACCTCAAAAAGGCCTATGCCGGTTATCACGGTGACGAGTCCGATCTCGACAAGCTGAAGGCCGCTGTTGCTGCCGGTCCACTGCCCGCCGCTGATTTCCACATCAAGAGCATCGAAGAGATCGAAAAAGAGAAGTTTGCCAACGAAGACGAGTTCAACAAGGCGCACCCCGACGTTGCCATTTGGCGTCAGATCCGCACCGCTCTCAAGGCGGAAGGCGGCGATGCTTACTTCGCCAACGTGAAGGAAACCCAGATCCCGCCCGACGCGATTGGCATGTTCAAAGCCAAGATCGTCGCGGTGAACGATAAGGACATTGTGGTCAACATCGACGCCGCCGCCGGTGATGCCACCCTGAAGTTCGAAAAGGCCATCAACAAGACGGTAATCAACGTCGGTGATGCGATCGAATTCAAGGCTGTGGTGGAATCCTTCGCGAAGGAACCCTACATGATGACCATGACGATCGACGAGCCGAAGGACAACGTGAAGGGCCTGCCTGACAACGCGTTCGCCGCTCAGACTGGCCCCAAGAAGGCTGCTCCGAAGAAGGCCGCTGTCGGTCCGAAGGCTGCTCCGAAGGCTCCGGCCAAGAAGTAGTTCGTCCGCAACCAACTCGTAAATGATTGACCCGCCGCCGGACGCTCCTCCCGCTTCCGGCGGCGTTTTCTTTTTAGCCCCCTCGCCATGAACGAAGCTCTCTTTCAAAATCGCCGCGTCGTCCAGTTGGAAAATGACCAGATCCGTGTCAGCGTCACCGTGGAAGGTGGCCATGTCGCCGAGATTCTCGACAAAGCCACCGGGGTGAACCCGATGTGGCTGCCGCCCTGGCCGTCGATTGAGATCAGCAACTGGTCCGTTGAGGGCTGCCCGGAGTACGGGAACGATTCGGAAAGCAAGCTGCTGGCCGGGATTCTGGGCCACAACCTCTGCGTGGACATGTTCGGGCCGCCGACCGACGAAGAAGCCGCCGCCGGTATGGTGGCGCATGCCGAAGCGGGTGTCGTGAAGTGGGATTACACGGCAACGGCTGACGGCATGACCGGTCGCTGTGTCCTGCCGGCATCGCAGATCGCCTGCACCCGAACACTGCGCCTCGAAGGCCGCCGCATTCGGATTCAGGAAACCGTCGAAAACCTTTGCGCGCTGGATCGTCCTATCGCCTGGACGCAGCACGTTACCCTCGGGCCGCCCTTTGTTTCCAACGGGAAGACGATTGTGAATATGCCCGCCACGAAGTCGCGCGGGATCGGTGAGACCACCGATTTTGAATGGCCCGTCCGCCCGATGGCGGATGGCACTATACGCGACCCCCGCGTTTACCCCGCCGCTCACTCGTCCTCCAGTTTCACCACCCAACTGATGGACCCCGCCCGGGAACGCTCGTTCTTCACCGCCTGGTCGCCGGAATCGAAGGTTGCCGTCGGCTACGTCTGGCAGCGCGCCGATTTTCCCTGGGTGGGCATCTGGGAAGAGAACCGCAACCGCACCCACGCGCCCTGGCTCGGCCGCACGCAGACCTGGGGCATGGAATTCGGCGTCTCGCCGTTCCCCGAAACCCGCCGTCAGATGATCGAACGTGGGTCTATGTATGGCGAAGCGGGCTATCGCTGGCTCCCGGCCATGGGTTCGCTCAGCGCGGAATATTATGCCGCTATTGCTCCGGCCGACGCCGCGCCGGAAACGCTCGACGCTTTCGAAGCCCTGCTGTAAGGTCGGCCATCGGCTACCATGATCTAATTCGGTAGCTCATGCCATCCTCCTCCAATACAACTCGCAACGGCTGGGACGCGTGGCTCTACGCGCTCACCATCTTCGTCTCCGCGTTCCTGCTTTTCCAGGTTCAGCCCATGATCGCGAAGATGATCCTGCCGTGGTTTGGCGGGACCTCGGCCGTCTGGAGCACCTGTATGTTGTTCTTTCAGATGGCTTTGCTGCTCGGCTACGTCTACGCGCACTGGCTCCACGCGCTGCCGCCCCGCCGTCAGGCGATTGTCCATTCCATCCTGCTGGTCCTGAGTCTGGCCGTCCTCCCCGTCCTTCCCGGTGCAAAGTGGAAGCCGACCGATGCCAGCGATCCCTCCCTGCTGATTCTGGGCCTGCTCAGCGTCACCATCGGCCTGCCGTACCTCGCCCTTTCCACCACCAGCCCCCTGCTGCAATCGTGGTACGCCCGCCGCGCCGGTTCCGTCCCCTACCGCCTTTTTGCGCTCTCCAATTTCGCGTCCATGCTGGCGCTGCTGAGCTACCCCGTCCTGATTGAACCGAATTTCACGGTGCGTACGCAGAGCTGGGCCTGGTCCACCGGCTACGCGGTGTTCGCCATCAGTTGCGCGACGGCCGCCTGGATTGCCGCCCGCTCCGCGCCGGCCGCTGGAAAAAACGAACCCAAACTCACTGAAAAGCAGGGTGACGCCCCGACAGTCGGCCTCCGCACCATATGGATCGCCCTTGCGGCCTGCGCCTCCACCCTGCTTCTCGCCGTCACCACCTTTCTCACCTCCGACGTAGCCGCCATCCCGTTCCTCTGGGTTCTGCCGCTGGCCGTCTACCTCATCACTTTTATCCTCTGTTTCGAATCGCAACGCTTCTACAACCGCACCGTCTTTTTCCCCCTGCTGATCGGGGCGCTGGTCTGCTTCGCCTGGTATCTGCAGCCCCGGTCTCTGCGGATGAACATGGGTATCACCATCGCCCTCCTTGCCGCGGCACTGTTTGTCTGCTGCATGGTCTGCCACGGCGAACTGGCGCGCCTGAAACCCCACCCCAGCCGCCTGACCGGATACTACGTGATGGTGTCCATCGGCGGCGCGATTGGTGGCTTGTTTGTCGGCTTGGTGGCACCCAACGTCTTCAATGCGTACCATGAATTTCCCATCGCGCTCGTGGTTTGCGCGGGCCTCGCCGCTTTCCTGCTCTTCCGCGACTGGAATTCTTTTGGTGCGGCGCCGTACCGTAAACCCCTCGGTTGGGGTCTGACGGTGCTGGTTCTGGGCTATGCCGGTTGGGTGGCCTCCATCACGAAATACAACATCAGTGGCTATCGGGCCATCGCGCGGAACTTCTACGGGCAACTGCGCGTCGAGGATGAAGGCAATGTCGATACTGATATCGACGCCGACCGCAAACTGCTCCACGGCCGCATCAATCACGGTATCCAGATGCTCGATCCGAAGCTGCAGCGGACCCCCGTCGCCTATTTCTGTGAAGCCAGCGGTATCGGCCACGCCATGCAGACGCGGCTGCCAAACACCAACTGGAAGGTTGGTATCCTCGGCCTCGGCGCGGGCGCTCTTGCCCCCTATGGCCGCGCCGGAGACACCTTCCGCATCTACGAGATCAACCCCCTGGTCCTCGATATGGCCCGGACCTGGTTCACCTACCTGAAAGACACCCCGGCGAAGGTGGAAGTCTCGCTCGGCGACGGCCGCCTGGTGCTGGAACGCGAACCCTCCCAGCAGTTCGACCTTCTTGTGATGGATGCCTTTTCGGGCGATTCCGTTCCGGTCCACCTGATCACCAGGGAGGCGTTTGCCACATACTTCCGCCACGTGAAGCCGGGCGGGATCCTCGCGGTCAACATCAGCAACCGCTATCTCGACTTGCAGCCCGTGATGGAGCGCGCCGCCACGGCGTTTGGCCGCAAAGCCGTTATCCTCGACTACACCGCCAAAGACGAAGACATGCTCTGCAACTCGTCCTCCTGGGCGCTGCTGGTAGATAAAGACCTGCTGGCTTCGGCCGACTCCCTCAAGACAGGCCGCGTGCTTGCCCCATTCACAAAGTTTCGGATGTGGACGGACGATTTTTCCAACATGCTGAGCATCCTGCAATAGCGAACTCCGGCAGCAGCCGTTATCCTAAGAGCTTGATAGTCACCCTGACCATGAATCCGGCGATCGACCGGACCATCGGAGTCGATCGGCTCGCGTTCGACGATCGCGCCTACATTCTTTCCAGCAACGAATCCCCCGGAGGCCGGGGTATTAACGCGGCCTGTGTCGTACACGCGTTCGGCGGCGAGACCCTCGCCATCATCCCGGCGGGCGGCGACCATGGCGAACGCTTTGAGCAGTCGCTGACTGGCTGCGGCTTCCAGGTCGCGACAGTGCCCATCCGCAACGATGTCCGCCTGAACCTGACCATCACGGATCGCCACGGCCTCACCATCAAGCTGAACGAGATTGGCCCTCGCATGGCGGCCCGTGAAATTGAAGGCGTTGTCGCCACAGTCGATAAATACCTGGAAAAAGCGTCCTGGCTGGCGCTCTGCGGCAGTCTGCCACCCGGCGTGCCTTCCGATTTCTACGCCCAGCTCATTGAACGCTGCCACGCCCGCGGCGTGAAGACCCTGCTCGATACCGACGGCGAAGCGCTGGCCCGCGGCATTGAAGCCGGCCCCACCATCGTGACTCCCAACCAGCAGGAAGCCGAACGTTTACTGAATACCGTGCTGCTGACCCGTACGCAGGCCATCGCCGCTGCGAAGCGGATTCACTCCCTGGGTGCTGCTTCCGTGGTGCTTTCCCTTGGCAGCCGCGGCGCGATCGCGCTCACCAGCGGCCTGCCCGGTGCCGAAGCGGACTCCATTGCCATGTGGGAAGCGATTCCACCCCGCATCGATGCGATTTCTCCCATCGGCGCAGGCGATGCGCTGGCGGCTGCCATTCTCTGGTCGCTGGATAAAACGGGGGATTTTGCGGACGCGGTGCGGTGGGGTGTTGCGGCCGGGACGGCCTCAGCCAAACTGCCCGGCATGAGCTTTGCTTCGCTGGAACAGACGCGCGAAGTCTACGAAGAAGTCGACGCGCGCCCGATTAAGCTGTAGCGCCTATTCGGCGATTTCGTCTTTGAGTTCTTCCAGCAGACGCGCGGCTTCCGCGTCGTTCTGGCTTTTTTCCGCATCCACAACCTGCAGCCACTGCCCCAGCACCTTGGTGGGGTCGCCATCGAGGTCGATACGAATGGACTTCTTCACTTCGTTGCCCACCAGGAACTGCGCGTCGATACCGGTTGCGCTGGGTTTCAAATCAAGCCTCTGCCCCACGGCCTCGAGGCGCAGCGTGGCGCCCAGCCAGAAGAAGCCGATCCGAACGCGGCGTTTGTGGCCCGCGACGGTCGCTTCCCGCATCAGTTTCGCCGTCCAGTCGCTGGTCTTCAGCTTTGCAGCCCACGGCGCGGCGGCGCGCTCATCGTTCCGGCGCGCATTCCTCTGGTTCGTGTCTTCAAAGCCCGAACCTTCGGTGCCCTCCAGGGCTTTTAAGCTATTCTCCAAATTGTCCAGGAAACTCATCTTCTCAACCATTGTCGCGTGGGGCATTGCGTGGCAGGGATACCGGGTGTTGTCCGTGGGGGCGGTTTGGGACATACGGGAGTGTGACACGTGACCAAACTGTGTCATCGCGACACAGGCACGGGCAAACACGCTACGTTTCGAATGTTTCTATCTGATTTCCGGCCTTTAAAATCAGAGGTTTGCAGCCTGGTAAGGTTGGCTGGTCGTTTGCTACTGTAGAAGGCGAATCGTTTGTAGTACTTGAAACCTGCCCTCGGCTGCAACACGCTGGTGTCAGGGATAGTGAACGTGATTATAGGCTTTCGGGAGCGTATAGTCGTAGTAAAGCGTCGCTATTCCCCACCTGATGGTGTTGCAGTACGAGGGGTTTTTTATTTTGAGAGCGATGTCCCGTCGCGCAGTTCGTCCGTCGCACGCCGAACCACCAGGTCTCCGCCATGCAAATCACCCGAAACTTCCAGTAAGTCCCCCTGTGACACACCCTTTGACACACTGACCCACTCAGCCTTGCCGTCCCTGTTCCGGACGACGAAGGTTCGCTCGGAAGTGGTGACCACCGCCGTCTTCGGCACGAATAATACCGGACGGGGACGCTTCACCGGCCACTTCACCGCCGGGTACATGCCGGGTGAAAGTACGGCGTCGGAATTGCGGACATCGAGTTCCACGGGCATCGTGCGGGTTTTCGGGTCGAGCGAGTGTGCGTTTCGGGCGACGGTTCCGGCAAAGGTGCGTTCGGGATACGCCGGAACTTTGAATTCCACTTTCGCGCCCACTGCGATCCCGGCGACATCGCTTTCCGGGACTGCTACGATGAGGCGAAGCTGAGAAATCTGCTGCAGCGTGAGCAGGGCCGGGTCGGAACCGGCGCCCACCAGCGCTCCGGGATGCACCAGGCGGTCGGTAATGACGCCGTCAAACGGGGCGGTGATGCGGAGATAGCTCTGGAGCTCTTTCCGCGCCTTCACGGCGGCTTCGGCAACCAGCCCAGCCTGGCGTTTGGCCTGAATTAGAGCCTGCAGTGCGGCGACATGTTTCTGTGCCTGCACCAGTTCATTGCCCGCAATCGCGCCGGGTGTCTCGGAAGCTTTGGCCAGACGGTCCGCCAGGCTCTGGGCGCCCGCGAGTTGGGCTTCCACTTCCAGGCGCTCACTTTCCGCCGCCTGCACCCTGGCTTCCGCTTCGGCTAGCTGGGCGTTCATCTCCGGGGCCGAGAGCTCGGCCAGCAACTGCCCCTGTTTCACCACGCTGCCGCGGTCCACGAGGACTTTCTCGACGTAGCCCCGAACCCGGGCGTGCACCTGGACGGACTGCATGGGCTGGAATTCACCGGGCAGCTCAATGGTGCGCGCGGAGAGCTTCGAAACCACGGCGACCATCTCGGGAGCCTGCGCCCAGGCGGCTCCGACCAGGAGAAAGGCTGCAAACAAAGGCCTAAGCTGTTTCATAGTATTTGCTTTCCGGATCTCCAGGGTTCAGCGAAGAAGAAGTTGTGGCCGCGCGTGACTGTAGCACCGCGTAGAGAGCGGGCAGCACAGTCAGGGTCGTGAAGGTGGATATGATCAGGCCGCCAATTACGGCCCGTCCCAGGGGCGCGGCGCCCGCTTCGGCCGTGCCGAGCGCCATCGGAATCATGCCGCAGATCATCGCAGCGGCGGTCATCAGCACGGCTCGGAGTCGGCCCGAAGCGCCCACAAATGCGGAATCGAGGGCAGTCGCGCCTTCCCGCCGAGCCTGTTCGGCGAACGTGACCAGCAGGATGGAGTTCGCGACCGCGATCCCGATCGCCATAATCGCGCCCATGAAGGACTGGACGTTCAGCGTGGTGCCGGTGAGCAGCAGCATTCCGAGAACACCGCAGATAACGGCGGGAATGGTGAGAACAATCGAGAGCGCCAGGCGCAGTGACTGGAAGTTGGCGGCCAGCAACAGGAAGATCACCAGCACCGCCAGCGCGAGGCCAGTACGGAGACCATCCAGAGTTTGGGTGAGCGGCGGAATCTCTCCGCGCAGCTTAACGCTGAGGCCGGTGGGCGGTGTTCCCGCGGCTTTGATGGCGGCCTGCAGTTGTGCGGCGGCCTCACCCAGCGTGATGCCGTGGAGATTGGCCGTCATGCTGACGATGTGCTGACCGTTGTAGCGTTCAATCAGCCCGGGCATCGTTCCAGGTTTGAAGGTCGCGATATCGGTAAGTCGCGGTTGTGCCGCACCGTTCTCCATCACCGGCAGGTCGCCCACCGCTTCCACGCTCTGCATCCGGTTTTGGGGCAGTTGCACCTGAATCTGGAAGGCGTTGCCCGAGGCCGGGTCGCGCCAGTAGTTCGGCTGCGTGAAGCGGGACGACGACGTCGCGGGGACTATGGAACGCGTCACGTCCGCCATGGTGAGGCCGAATTGCCCGGCGCGTTCGCGGTCGATCGTGATATCGAGCGTGGGGAAGTCTCCCGCCTGCGCGACCTGTAAGTCGCGTAGGAAACTGAGCTTCGCTATCTCGGCCTGCACTTTTTTCGCGAAGGCGTAATCGTCGGTGAGGCTGACGCCCTGGACCGCGACTTCAATCGGAGTCGGCGAACCGAAGCTCATCACCTGGGTCACAATATCGGCCGCTTCGAACGAAATTTTAACGCCGGGCAGGGCAGTGCCCAACTGCTTGCGGAGCTTTTCGCGCAGTGCTTCCCCATGCTCCGAACCTGCCTTCATGACGATCTGGATCACGGCCTCCTGCGGGCCGCTGGTGAACAGATGGATCAGGTTGACGGGATAACTGGAAGCGACCACGCCGACGAAATCGCTGGTCAGTTCCACGTTGTTCGGGCCAGCTTCCTGACGGATCACGTCGAGAGCCTTCAGCACCAGCCGTTCGGTTTCTTCGATACGGGTGCCGGTCGGTGCCCGCAGACGGAGCCGGACCAGCGGGGCATTGGAATCCGGAAATATCTCAGTCCCGAGCTTCGGCAGCAGGATCATCACGCAGCCAATCGCGACCACGAGATAAACCGGCACCAGCAGCCAGCGGATCTTCAAAATCATGCCCAGATAGCTCTCATACGCACGCCGCAGCCAGCCCTTCGCGGCCTCTTTGTGCCCGCCACGCATCAGCCATGTGGAAAACACCGGCACCAGCGTGCTGGAAAGCAAATACGAAGCCATCATGGAGAACGCGACCGCCAGCGACAGCGGCACGAACAGTTGCCGCCCCACTCCCACCATGAAGAACGAGGGTACAAACACCGCCAGCACACAGAACATGGATAAAAGGCGCGCGGTGGCTGTTCTCTTGCACGCTTCCATAACCGCGGCGGCGCGGGAAACTCCAGTCAGCATCCGTGTATGGATGTTCTCGATTTCAACGGTCGCCTCATCCACCAGCACGCCAACCGCGAGCGCGAGGCCGCCCAGCGTCATGATGTTGATCGTTTGCCCGGTTGCCCACAGCGCCGTGACGGCGGCCAGCAGGGCGAACGGAATGTTCAGGACCACGATGAACGCCGCGCGCCAGTCGCGCAGAAACAGCAGCACCATCAGGCCCGTCAAACACGCGCCGATCAGGCCTTCATTCACCAGACCCCGGATGGCGCTGGTAACAACGGGCGACTGGTCAAACTCCAGCCGGACATCCACATCCGGCGGCAGAACTTTCTTAAACTCCGGGATCGCGGCTTTGACGGCGTTAATGACATCCACGGTGGAGGAGTCCGCGCGTTTGGTCACCGGGATATAGACCGTACGCTTGCCATTCACGTGCGCGTAAGCCGTCACGATGTCCGTGCCGCTCTCGATGGTGCCGATGTCGCGCAGGTACACATTGGTCCCGGAACCGGGCCGGATCGGCGTACTCAGCAGGTCGGGCAGATTGCCGCCCAGCGCAGAGTTCGTGCGGGCGATGCGGGAAAGGGTACCGGTGTACATGTTGCCCGAAGGCATCACAACCGAAGCCTTGTTTACCGCCGAAATTGCTTCATCCGGAGAGATACGATACTGCCGCAGCTTGTCAGGATTCAGCGTCACCACAATGGTCCGTTGGTTGCCACCCAGGGGAGGGGGCGCGGAAACTCCGGGCAGTGTAGCGAACAGCGGACGCACCCGATTCAGAGCGAAATCCTGCAGTTCTCCCTGCGTTCGGGTGGCCGAATTAAACACCAGTTGCCCCACCGCCACACTGCCGCCATCGAAGCGCGTAATGAACGGAGGCACCGCCCCCGGCGGCATAAACGCCCGCGCACGATTCACGTAGCCCACGGTCTCGGCCATCGCCTGGCTCAGGTTCGTGCCCTCATGGAAAACCAGCTTCATCAGAGCCGCGCCCTGAATGCTCTTGCTCTCGACATGGTCAATCCCGGTGATGTACAGGAAGTGATACTCGTAGTAATAAGTGAGGTAGCCTTCCATCTGCGCCGGGTCCATGCCGGAATAGGGCTGGGCCACATAGATGGCCGGTTCGCCCACCTGCGGGAAGATATCCACCGCCATGCGCTTCACGGCGAGCATCGCGCAAAGAGCCACGCTGAGCAGTGCCACCAGCACCGTAATCGGCCGTGAGAGAGCCGCGAGTACCAGCCTCATTTCGTCACCGTTTCGGCCACGAAGGGCTGAATGTCACCCGCTGCTGTCGCCACCGCCAGCAGTCCGCGCCAGACGCTCAGCTTTGCCAGTGATTCGTCAATCTCCGCCTGCGTGAGCAGCCGTTCCGCTTCCGCCACTTCGCTGAAATTTCCCAGTCCCGCCTGGTACCGCGCCGTTGCCTGCGAAACCGCTGTCCGGGCCGCTGACACCTGCACCGGCAGATTCTCTGCGATCCGGCGTGCGCCATTCAGATTCGCTACCGCCCGATTCCACTGCGCCCGCAGTTCCACCGCCAGTTGTTCCGACCGTGCCTTCTGCGCCCGAATCGTCGCTCCCTGGGCGGCCTCCTTCGCTCGCAGACCCGGCAGGTCGGCCACCGGGAACGTCATCGTGAACCCGACCCCGTAATTCTGTGTCGTCGGAGCCAGACCATTCAGGCCTCCCAGTCGGGCACCATTGACTTCCGCGCCGGTGCCCCGCGCATACGCCGCGCCCTGCAGATAAAATTTCGGGAAATACGACCGTTCCAGAACCCGCAACTGCGCCTGCGCCTGTTCCACTGCCGCCGCCTGTTCCTGTGCCAGCGGATTCGTCGCCGTATTGGCGGCCGCTACTTCGCCGGTCATCGGCAACTGCAATAAACGCCCGGGCGACATCGTCAACTGCCCCGGCTCACCCCCGGCAAACTGCGCCAGCGTGGCCCGAGCCATGTCCGACGCCTGCTGTGCCTGAATTACCTGCGTTTTTGCCGCCGCCAGCTCCGCTTCGGCACGCGACTGATCCGCGCCAGGCCGCAACTGCGCGGAAACCTGCGCGGTGATTATCTTCAGCAGTGCCGCCGCCCGGTCCACACCCGCCTGGGCCGCCTTGATGGCCTCGTCTGCCGCCACCAGCGTCAGGTAACTGTCAGCCGCCTTCACGGCTACTTCAAACTGTGCGCGTTTCAGCGCTGCTTCCGACTGCACCTTCGCCGCATCGGCCACCGCCACATTCGCGGAACGCAGACCAAAATCGAACGGCTCCCACGACACCAGCACGCCGATCCCGCTGCCCCACACGCTCCCAAAGTTGTTCGAACCAATCACCGGCCCCGAAATCGAGGGCAGGGTACTCTGCGGCAGCGACATCCCGAACACGTTGTTGCGCGTGGCCCGGTCCACGGTCGCGATGGCGTCGACTTTCGGCAAATACGCCGTGCGCGCCAGCTGAATGCCCGCACCCGCCGCGTTGATCTGTTCTTGTGAAACCCGAATCGACGGATAGTTCTTCAGCGCCCGCCCCACGGCATCTTCCAGCGTCAGCGGTTGCTGCCCCAACGCGCAGCCAGCCACGGCCAAAAGAGCTACAGAAACTTTACGCAAGCAGGTATCCCGCCACGCGCTGAATGGTCTCCGGAGCCAGCAGGATGCCGTTCCGGTAATGCCCGTAAGCGGCCCAAACGCAGCTGCGGCCCAGTTGTGAAATCCACGGAAGCTCGCCCTCCACAAACGGGCGGAAGCCATTCCAGCGTTCAGTGGGCGCCTGTCCGGCCAGCAACGGCAGCAGTTCTTCGGCACGAGCCTGAATTTCGGCAAGCGCAGTCTCATCCAGCGTCCGATCAAAGCCAACGTACTCCCTGGTGGTCCCCGCCAGCAAAACGCCCGATCGCCGCTGCACCATGTAGGTGGATCCGTGCCGCAGAATCGGACCCAGCAGACCAGCCCGCAACGGCCAGGATATCAGATGGCCCCTCACCGGAATCACCTCCGGCCTGGGTCCGGGAAGGTCGGTCAATAGTGCGGAACTCCACGCTCCGGCGGCCACAAGTGTGACGCTGCCTGCATTCACGCCGTTTGCCGTCCAGACGCGCCCATCTGCTGAAATTTTAGTGATCGGCTCATTTTCCAGCAAGTTCACCCCGCGGCGCTGGCAGGCAACCCGTAGCGCGCGGGTCAGATCGCGAGGGTCAACGTGGGCATCTTCGGGGAAAAATCGGGCCGGACGGCTGTCATGTTTACACGCTTCCGAGGGGATACCGCAGAGCTTTTGTGCCGCCGCCCGGGTTTCCAGCGCCGCTGCTTCCGCGTCGGAATAGGCAACTTCAATGGCGCCGGAACGGGAATAGTCGATGGTGACGCCCGAGTCCTCTTCCAACTCTCGGACGAAGTCGGGGTACATTGCCAGACTGCGCATTCCCAGCGTCGCAAGTTCGGAGGGTTCAAAGAATTCACCACCCGGAGCCAGCATGCCGGCGGCGGTCCAACTGGCCTCGCAGCCAGCGTCGCGGGCATCGAAAACGGTCACTTCGGCGCCCTTTTGAGCCAGACGCCACGCGCTACCCAGACCGATGAGGCCCGCGCCCACTACGTTGATGCGTTCCACTAACTTTAAGATTACGGCAGACGCCGGGCTATAAGCCGGTTTCTGTACTCCTGCTTCCTCGCGGAAACAAAAGCGATAGCCATTCATCCAGGCCACACATTACTATGTGGCTCCAGCGACCTACCCGGAAGTATGACGGAGCGAGCCGCTCCTCCTCCCCTATTTGGTCTTGCTCCGCGTGGGGTTTGCCCTGCCAGCCGGATTACTCCGTCCGCGGTGCGCTTTTACCGCACCATTTCACCCTTACCTCCAAACCCTTGCGGGTTCAGGGGCGGTATATTTTCTGTGGCACTTTCCGTAAAGACCCCTTATGAGAGGTCCCCCCCGGCCGTTAGCCGGCACGCTGCTCTGCGGAGACCGGACTTTCCTCTCGCCCCCACCTTGTCGAAACAAGGTCAGGCCAGCGGCTATCCGTCCGGCGCCTGCCAACTTCAGTGTTGCACAGTGGTAGCCTCTCTCCCATGCGCTATCTCTCGCTGCTCTTCCTTTGCGGAACGCTTTTCGCCGTCGAACCCGATGCGGCAACGAGAAACTGGTGGTCGCATATCGTTGCGCTCTCGGGCGATTCCATGAAGGGCCGCGAGGCGGGGACGGAGGAGTATCAGAAGGCCGCCCGCTATGTCGCCACGCAGTTTGAAAAGGCGGGTCTGAAGGCGGCAGGCGAGAAGGGCTACTTCCAGTCGGTGCCGCTGCATCAGGTTCGGTTTGACCCGTCGGCGTCCTCCGTCGAACTCGTTCGCAACGGCGCTTCGACGAAACTGCGCTGGCTCCATCAGATCGCTTTCCGGATGCAGGAGAACCTGCCCGCAAAGCTGGAGGCCGGTTTGGTCTTTGCCGGGACGGGCGAGGCTCCGGCGGACTTCAGTGTCGCCGGAAAGATCGTGGTCCAACTAACGGGCCACACTGCGAAGTCACTCCCTGCCGGGTCCGTGGCAACCCTGGGCGTCGATAATCCTGACGGCACCGAAGCACCTCGATGGCCCGTCCAGTATCTGGTTTCGATGCGCCTCGCCGAGGCGAAACCGGCTGCGGCATCTGCGATGACTTTCCGTTTCAATCCAGCGGAAGCCGAACTCCTCTTAGCTGGCTCGGGCCACACTTATAAAGAACTGCTGGAAGCCGCCCGTGCCGGGAAAGCGCTACCCTGGTTCTCCTTGCCCGCGCAGCTCAAAGTCACCCTCGCCTCCAAAGCTTCGGACGTCACCTCCGACAACATCCTCGCCATCCTGCCCGGTTCCGATCCAGCCCTCGCCAATGAATACGTAGCCATCTCCGCCCACCTCGATGGCTACGGTCTGGGCGAGGCCTGGGGCAAGGACAACATCTACAACGGAGCCTTCGACGATGCCGCCTACGTCGCCACCCTGATCGACTTCGCCGAAAAACTGAAGGCCGCGCACCGCACCACGAAGCGTTCGATCCTGTTCGTCGTCGTCACAGCCGAAGAGAAAGGCCTGCTCGGCTCCAGCTACTACGCCCGCCACCTGACGGTTCCGAAAGACCACATCGTCGCGAACATCAATCTCGACCAGCTCCGACCCATCTTTCCACTGAAAACCCTCACCATGCTGGCTCTCAACGAATCAACCCTGGGCGAAACTGCCCGCCGTGTCGCGGGCACCATGGGCATCCGGATCCAGCCCGATCCCGAGCCCGAACGCAACCTCCTCCGGCGCTCCGACCACTGGAATTTCATGCAGATCGGTGTCCCCGCCACGGGCTTCATCTTCGGCTACGAGAAAGGCACGCCTGACGAAGCCGCCTACCGGGAGTGGTACGCCAAACGCTATCATTCGCCCCTGGACGACCTGACTCAGCCCTGGCTTCCCGAGGCCGCTGACAAGTTCAATACCTTCTTCGGAACCCTGGTGGAAGACATCGCCAATGCCCCCGAAAAGCCCAAATGGTCCCCCGGCAGCCAATTCGCGAAGGGACAGTGATAAAATAATTTTCAGGGCGGGGTAGCTCAGCTGGCTAGAGCGACGGTCTCATAATCCGTAGGTCGGGAGTTCGAGTCTCCCTCCCGCCACCATCACTTCAGTTCCCATCAAACCCACACTACTTCCTGCCTGTTCCGTCACCTTCCTGCAATCCCCTGTTGACCTTGGCTTGTTGTTTTCCTGGTAAAATGGGCTGAATCGCTTTACAGGAGTTACATGAAGAAGAAACTTACAGCGCTGCTTTTCTGCGCAGTCGGGGCAATGTTCGCCCAGTCCGACTCCGCCTCAGTCCTCGGCAGCATCGCCGATCCCAGTGGATCCGCCGTTCCCGGTGCAAAAATCACCATTGAAAACACCCGTACCGGTATCCGTCAGGAAGCTTTGAGCGATGGCTCGGGCGACTACTCATTCCTCAACCTGCGCATCGGCGCCTACAAGGTCTCAGCGGAAAAGACCGGCTTCAAAACCGCCTCATCCTCCGTATTTGATCTGACCGTCGGTGCCCGTCAGCGCGTCAATCTGAACCTCGAAGTGGGTGGCGTTACCGACAGTGTTGTGGTTTCCGCTGCTGCCGCGGCCCTCGAAGCCGATACCAGCGATCGTGGCCAGGTCATCCGCCGCGCTGAAATCGTCAACCTCCCCCTGAATGGTCGCGCTTACGCTGACCTCGCGCTACTCTCGCCCGGTGTCCGTAAGTCGAACATCTCGAATCGCGACGCCTCATTCAACGTGAACGGCCTGCGCAGTTCGCACAACAACTTTATGGTGGATGGCGTGGACAACAATGCCTACGGCACCTCGAACCAGGGCTTCTCCAACCAGGTTGTCCAGCTCAATCCGGACGCCGTGGAAGAGTTCCGCGTTCAGACCGATAACTTCTCCGCCGAATTTGGCCGCGCCGGTGGCGCAGTCATCAACGCTTCCGTGCGCAGCGGCACCAATCAGTACCACGGCGCCGTGTGGGAATTCCTCCGCAACACGCAGCTCAACGCGGTTGGTTTCTTTAAGCCTTCCACTGGTGTGAAACCCGTCCTCGTGCAGAATCAGTTCGGCGCTGCTTTCGGCGGCCCGATCCTGAAGGACAAGCTCTTCTTCTTCGCTGATTACGAAGGTCTCCGCAAGGTGGAACGCACTCTCCAGTTCGCCACCATGCCCTCCGTGGAACAGCGCGCCGGCCGCATCGGCGTCCCCGTTCGCAACCCCCTCAATGGCGATCTCTACACCGACGGTGTCATTCCCGTCAGCGCCCAGACCGCGTTCGCGCGTAAAGTTCTGGGCGACCTGCCCACTCCCAACCGCCCCACCGCGGTCGGTGCTCTTCCCAACAACAACTGGGATTACCTGACGCCCACCCCGTGGCAGGACGACAAGGGCGATCTGCGCGTCGATTACTTCGCCAAGTCCGATCTCAATTTCTTCGGCCGCTACAGCGACCGCCTGCTGACCCGCACCGAAAACCATGTGATCCCCGGCAACTCCGGTGGTGACGCCAACGGCAACGTTCGCATTCTGAACCGCCAGGTTGTCGGTGGTCTCAACTACAACGTTTCGCCCACCTCGCTCATCGACTTCCGCTTCTCCGCCAGCTGGGTGGAAGGTGGCAAGTTTGCGCTCGGTTCCGAACGCGGCAACATGCTGACGGAATATGGCATTCCTGGTCTGCCGACCTCGCCGGTCATCGGCGGGGGCCTCACCTCGCAGGGCATCAGCGGTTTCACCAACCTGGGTCGCCAGAGTTCGAACCCCCAGTTCCAGAATCCGTTCGTCCTGAACCCCAAGGGCAACTATTCAAAGATTCTGGGCCGCCACTCCATCAAGGCCGGTTACGAATACCAGTCCATCAACACGGACATCTTCGACTTCAGCCCGCAGTATGGTGCCGACAGCTACGGCGGTCAGTTCACTCGCCCCACTACGTCGGGTTCCAGCAACCTCTACAACCTGGCCGACTTTTTCCTGGGCCTGCGCTCTGCGTACAGCCTGAACAACGAAGTGGTTCTCAACTATCGCCAGCGGATGCACTTCGGTTACGTGCAGGATGACTTTAAGGTCAATAAGAAGCTGACTGTCAACGTCGGCGTTCGCTACGAATTTGCCACGCCGCAGTGGGAAGAGAAGAACCGTCTCGCCAACTTTGACCCGGCTACTAACAAGCTGATTCAGGCGAAGTCCGGCAGCCTGTATGACCGCTCGCTGGTTCACCCCGATCGCAACAACTTTGCGCCCCGCCTCGGTATTGCGTGGCAGGTGATGCCGAAGACGGTCATCCGAACTGGCTATGGCGTCAGCTTCGTCCACTTCAACCGCATGGGCGGTGAAAACCTGCTGGGCTACAACGGCCCCGCTATCGTCAACCTGACCATCAACCAGTCCAACCCCGCCACCCTCTGCACTGGCGACAACTACCTCGGTTGCTTCCGCCTGACCCAGCAGGGTTACCCGAAAGGCCTGGCTGATCCCTCCAGCTTCTCCACTGCCACCACTCGCACCAACTTCACGCCGGCCGATTACCGCACGTCGTATGTGCAGGCCTGGCACTTCACCGTGCAGCGCGAACTGGCTAACAACCTGGTTCTCGACGTCGCGTACGTCGGCAACAAGGGTACCGGCCTGATGGTGCTGGGCGACTACAACCAGGCTCGTCCGAACCTGCCTGGCCAGACCGCCTCGCTCATCTCCCGCCGCCCGATCACTGGCTATGACTTCATCCAGATCTCGTTCGGTGGTGGTCACTCCAATTACCACTCTCTGCAGTGGAAGCTGGAAAAGCGCTACAGCGGTGGTCTCTACCTCCTGAACAGCTTCACCTGGTCGAAGGCGATTGATAACGCCGCCGGCCACCTGGAAGCGTTCAACAACGACAACAGCCGCCTGAACTACCGCAACCTGGCCGGTGAAAAGGGTCTGGGCAGCTACAACCAGCCCTGGAACAATACCTCCACCGCCGTTTGGGAAGTTCCGTTCGGCAAGGGTCGCCACTGGGGCTCCGGGATCAACTCGGTTGCCAACGCTGTTGTTGGCGGCTGGCGTCTGACTGGCATCAACACTGCGACCGCCGGGCAGCCGATCAACCTGAGCTATGGTCCTCCCACTGCTTTCCAGACGACCACCGCTCCCACCTACCGCCCGAATTATGTCGGCGGCAGCCTCTACTCCGCCGAACGCAGCCCCACGAATTACTTCAACAAGGCTGCGGTCATCGCTCCCAGCACGGCAACGCCGAACGACCCCTCGAACCCCTTCGGGAACCTGGGCCGCAACGTCGCTGTCACGCCCGGTATCTTCAACTTCGATTTGGGCGCCCACAAGGAATTCGCTCTTCCGAAGGAAGGGATGCGCGTCGAGTTCCGCGCGGAATTCTTCAACCTGTTCAACAAAACCAACCTGGGCGCACCTTCCGCCAACGTGTTGGCAGGCAACTTCGGTGCAATCACCAGCCTGTCCTCCCCGGCCCGGCAGATCCAGTTCGCTCTGAAGTTGGCGTTCTAAATCAACCAGTAGTGCAACCAAAAGCCCCGGGCGCGCAAGCGTTCCGGGGCTTTTTTATTTGGGTAGCCCGATTCCGTACATGTGGAGCTTACCGTGAAACAGCCGCGATCAAGTCTTCGAGACGCCTTTGGCTTGAATCATCGTGTCCGATCATGACCACAAGGTACTTCCTGAAATTGTGCTCGTCGAAATTGGTGAGGTTGAAGGCCCAGTAAACGACCTCTTCTTCGGGGTCGTCGGTGAGCCACGTGGTCATTACGGCTGGCATCTCGCGATCAGAACCCCGCTCGACAAGCAGTTCCTCCCAAGCGATGTCAGCGTCGTCGTGCCAACGCTCGCAGTCGACTCCGCCACACACTATATATCGACACCCAGCCTCAATGAGAGCCTTGGCAACTTCACGACGGTGACTTGCGTCAAACCATTCGACGCACCCCCATATCAGCGCGACGAACGGTTCACCGTCCAATGGGACATGAAGGTCATTAGGCGTCTCCACCCGCTGTAGAGTGATTCGTCTTCCATCGCCCAATGTGATTTGCTTCGGGTTCACCTATTTCGGGCCCTGGCCGACGCGGAAGCGGAGGAAGAGCTGTACTCCCAGCGGCGATGTGCCGTAGACGGGAGACAGTTGCGGCGGCACGTGATACAGGGTGAACTGGCCGCCAATCGCGGGTGCCAGCCACTTCGCGGGCGTGGGTAATTCGCGTTCATAACCAGCCGTATAGGCCTGAATCCGGGCGAAGCGGCGTTCGTCGGCCAACAGCAGAAGCGGCGACTCTTCATACAGCAGCGTCGAGGGTTTATCCACCAGTTCGATGCGCCCCCAGGTCCAGTTGCGGGTCTTCCACCGAATGGTCGATTCCGCAAGATATGAGTTGTAGATCTGGCGCAGAATGCGTGTCGGCACGCTCACAACATGGCGCGGCTGGAAGCCACCAGGTACTGTCACCAGGCCTGGCTGGGCGGTGTACTCCAGGTCGTTATTCCGGCCCCACACCACGGTGGAAGCCCAGTGTCCTCTCTCCAGAGGCCGGGCGTAAGTTACTGAAGCCGTGGTCCGCAGCGTGTCCTGCAGCGGATGCAGCACTTCCCGGTTGTTAATACGTCCGATGGAAACCTGCCCGCTCCAGTTGGTAGCGGGGTTAATGGAGATCCGGGTCGAAAAAGAGTCGATTCCGCCCCCTTCAATGCCCCAGCGCTTTTCGTCAGGCTCTCGGCCGTGGAAACCCGACGCTTCCAGCGTCACCCAGCGGTGCGTGATGCCCGCCGTGAACACTGCCCCGGAAATATGGGTGGAATCCTGTTCGTGATGCGCCAGCACGGCCATCGGGTTCTCCGAGGACGAAATGCGATGCGGGAAAGCGGCCGGTCCCAGCGCCGGTTCGCCGCGCGGGCCACCGTAGAAATTCAGCGCCGTCGTATCGCCCAGTTTGATTTGGTACGACGCGGCCAGTTCCATGAAGAAATCGTGCGGGTGCTGCCCATTGATGATCGGGACACCATACGCTGTTTCCCCCGTCTGGAACAGAATCGGGTAGCGGCGATTGGTGATGGTCAGTTCCTCGAAGCTCAGCATCGAGTGCAGCGTCAGCGTACCCGGCCCGATGCGCTTTGACGCCATCAGCATGGTCCAGTTGGGTGAGAATATCTTGTCGCGTCCGCGGGGTCCGGTCTGGTTCGAATAAACGCCGAACGCCACTCCGCTGAACATCACGGTCCAGTCGCCCCACTGGTGGTGCGTCATCTGCATGGGTGCCGAGCGAGGCATAATGCTGGTGCCGGAAGCGTACCAGCCGCCTTCGGGGCCGCCGCCGGGGCTCATGCCATCCATGTTCATGGAATGCTGTGCGAGCAGACTGGCTGAGGTCAGCAGCGCCAGGCTAGCGGATCGAAATAGTTGCCGCATTGCTGGCCGCGCCTCCCCCACGAATCACTACCGGCACCGCCGCTCCAGCAGGTGCCCCAGCCGGGATGCGCAGATTCGCCTGTGCCAGCCCGATAGCACCTGGCGTTAATCCGATGTAGAGAACCTCAGCCGTCACTCCGCCAATCGTTGCGGTGAAGTCACCCGTGGGCCTGGAAACACGGTCCAGCGGTGCGGCCTGACCTGCAATCACTCCCGGACTCACCTCGCCCAGCCCCGTCAGATACAGCACCACCGCATTCCCGCGCAATTCCGGATTCGCTGCCGTGTTGAGCGAAAAATCCTGATTCTGGGCGGCAGCTCGACCTCCCGGCAGGCCATAAATCCCAGGCGTCTGCGCTCCAATCGGGACACTGACGGTATTGCTTGTCACGCCACCCACCTTCGCCAATACATCCACTTTCCCAGGGGTCAGACCATACGGGATCTGCGCCCCCAGTTGCCCCGGGCTGACCACAAAAATCGGGATCGCCTTGCCGTTCACCTCTACCGAAACATCGGAGAACGAATTGGGCCATGGTGACGCGGAACTCACCGCCAGTGCCCCGCCCAGGTTTGCCCCGAACAGCGCCACCAGCGACCCTGGAGCTACCGGCTCGGTAAAGCTGGCTGAGTTCACCACACCGCTCGGCGTCAGCACTGGCTTGCCATCGAACGTAATCCGCCGGATCAGGTAATTCTGCCAGTCCACCACATACACGTCATTGTTCTTATCCACCGCCAGCGCCAGAGGCTGGTTGAAGGCCGATTGCGTGGCGTCCGTCAGGTCGCGGCCCCGGTCGGGATCGCCCGTCCCGGCAACCGTTGTAATGACGCCGTTCGAATCCACCCGGCGGATCCGGTTGTTGCCCGTGTCGGCGATGTAGATATTGCTTTTCGCGTCTACCTTGACGTCCATCGGCGTGTCCAGCTTGGCCTGATTGGCTGCCGCACCATCGCCCGAAAATCCCCTCTGCAGATTCCCCGCTACAGTCGTCACCTGCCCGCCTGGTGTCACTTTCTGGATACGGTGATTCCCGGAGTCGGCGATATAGAGATTGCCGGCGATGTCGAAACCCAACCCGGCCGGACGTGTCAGCGACGCCGAAGTGGTCCCCGGAAAGCCATTGCCTGCAACCGTCGCCAGCCGTCCATCGGCCCCGATCCGCCCTACGCGATTGCCATGCAGCTCCGCGAAGTAGACCAGGCCGTTCGCATCCACCGCAACCGCGCTGGGCCAGTCCATCGGCGAGGACGTCCCCGGGATTCCTGGCGCGTAGAGATTATGCGTCCCGTTGCCCACAAGCGTGGAAATCACGCCCGACGGAGAAACCTGGCGAATCCGGTTGTTCAACTCATCGGCAATAATCAGACTGCCATTCGGCAGGACCGCGATCCCCCCAGGGTTATAGAGCTTCGCGGACCGGGCATCGCCACCATCGCCGATACCGCCCGTAGCCTCGCAACGCGAGTCCGTGGCTGGTTTGTCGCCCGACCCCGCCACCGTGGAAATCACGCCGTCTGTGCCAATCCGACGAATGCGCTGGTTATTGGAATCCGCGATATACAAGTTTCCGGCGGCATCGAAAGCGAGATGAGAAGTCTGCTCAAAACGTGCCGGATCGCACGGATTCTGCACATTCGCCAGAGCCAGCGTCGCCTTCGCCGCAAGGTTGCCATCGCCTGAAAAACCGCGCACCGGCGCCCCCCCAAACGGAGTTCCACCCGCGATTGTTGTGACCACCGGAGTCTGCGAACAAGCAAGCGCGGCAAATGTGTGAATAATCAGAAACGTGCGACGCATCCGAATGAATACTAGCGTAGGGCGACTTGCCAGTTGTTGCTTGCTGCTGGCCGCTCCATGGCTGGCCTTCGCGCACTCCGCGCCGTCCCTCACCCCCATCGCTCCCATCTCGGTCAGCGGCAACAAACTCTTTGACGCTCAAAAGCGCGAATTCCTGCTCCAGGGTGCACTGCTCTCCGACCCCAAAGCCATGACGCAGACCACCTTCCGCGTCATGCGGCAGCGCTGGAACTTCAACACTGTCCGCATCCCCATTAGCCCCGTCGCCTGGCTGCAGAACAGTGTGGAATACCTCGCGCAGACCGCGAAAACTGTCCAAACGGCCAACGCCGAAGGCCTGGTCGTTGTGCTGGTCGCCACCGAAGACGAAACAGGCCTGCCGACCACCGATCTGGGTGATTTCTGGGCCGCCTGGGCCGCGTCTTTCAAAGACAACGGTCTCGTTATTTTCGATCTCTACTCCCGCCCTTCACCCGCCGTCATCCCTGGTGGCCGCAACTGGGCTTTCTGGCGAAATGGCGGGGTCTCCACATCAGGCCGAACTCTCCTCGGCATGCAGCAACTGGTGGACCGCATCCGCGCAGCCGGCGCGAAGCAGTTGATCGCCGCGCCTGCCTTCCACGACGCGCTCGATTTCCAGGGCTACGGTCCCGAAAACTACCTCACCGATTCCAACATCCTCTACGAAGTTCACCCATACTTCGACCACGCCCTGACCGACGCGCAGCGTGACGCGAACTTCGGTTTCCTCGCCACAAAGTTCCCTCTTTACGCGGGTGAATGGGGTCTGCCGCTCGCCGAAGATTCCGCCAGTTGCCGGGCCATCCCGGCCGATCCAGCCAAAGCCGGCGACGCCGTCTCCCAGCTTCTGGTCTACATGCTTTTCAAGCCGATGTCCTGGACGGTTACCGGTGCGGACGCCTTCGGCCCCGACAACCACACGCCGGCCACGCTGACCAAACCCTGGACCTGTGGCGAACCGACCACGCAAGGCCTCGGTGCCATGCTGATTCTCTGGACCTCGGGCGACCCGTTCGGCTTCGGTTCCCTCACAGCTGACCAGCTTGGCAACATCGCGGGCGGAGCCTCCGAGGCCGTCGCGCCTGGCGAAATTCTCGTCATCTATGGCCAGGCCGTGGGGCCCGAAGTTGCCGCGCCCGGTCAGGTGGATGAAAACGGAAAACTGGCCACGGCGCTCGCCGGAATCGAAGTCCGCTTCGACGGCATCCCCGCCCCCATCTACGTGGGCGATTACTACCAGATCACAGTGCAGGTGCCTTACGAAGTCTCCGGCAAGACCGCCGTCAAAATACAGGCCATCAATCGAGGCATTCCGTCGAATGAAATCACCGTGCCGGTGGCAGCGGCCCTCCCCGGCCTCTTCAACACGACCAGCAGCCTGATTGAAGCCCTCGCCGCCAATGAAGACGGCACTCTCAATGCCCGCACTGCCGCCGCACCCGCTGGTTCGGTCGTTACGCTCTACGCGTCGGGCCTGGGCCTGCTGACACCCGCTGCGGAAACTGGCCGCGCCGCCACAGTGCTGGCGCAGCCAACGCTGCCCGTCTCGCTCACCATGTCCGGCGAGCCTGCCGAAATTCTCTTCGCAGGCGCAGCCCCAGGCACTGTTGGCGTGATTCAGATCAACGTCCGCGTCCCTGCCACCTTACCCGCCGGGACCACTTCTGCACCGCTGGTTCTCACAGTCGGTAGCCGCAAAACCACCAACTCGATCCGGCTTTGGGTTCGTTAATTTAAACTACTTCGTCGCGCCGCTTATACCCGTTTCCGGCTCTACGTCGGTCGACATCCCGGCCGCCGTCAGGAACTTCCGCAGAATCGCTGCTACCTCCGGCGACCTTCTCAGATTCATGCCCCGATGTACGCCGTCCGCGATCCGCAGCGCCGTCCATCCATGGCTGTTCTTCTGGTTCCAGATTTGCGGTTTCGCGCCATGGTCGCCCAGAAACTGCGCCACCGTCGGCATCCACTTGTAAGCCGCCCCGTGCATCGCCGTCTCGCCGTTTTTATCGACCGCGTTCACGTCGCCACCCAGTTCCAGCGCCAGTTTCGTGGCAGCGAGAGCCTCTTCTTCCGTCCCGGCATCTTCGCCGGGTGAGCGTGTGCCCACGCCCGCCGCCACCATCAAAGGCGTAGATCCGTCATTAGTCGGAATCAGCGGATCCGCCCCCAGCTTCACCAGCAACTGCATCAGTTCCACGTCGCATGTCCGTGCCGCCAGCAGAAACGGTGTCGAGCCTTCCGTATTCAGACTGGTTAACCCGACCCCGCGATTCTTCGTCGTCCGCAGATTCAGGTTCGCGCCCTTCGCCACCAGACGCCGCACCAACTCCAGACTGTCCATGTTCCCGGACCCATCCGGCGCCGGATCATTGCTGCCCGCGCCCGGCTTGCGAACCCACGTAATGGTATGAAGCGCCGTCCATCCATTGGCACCGCCATTCGGATTCGCGCCCGCATCCAGCAATTGCGCCGCCAGTTCGTAATGCGCATTCGTCACCGCCAGCACCAGAGCCGGAGTCTCCAGTCGCCGCACCGAAGGAGTCACCGCTTCATTCGGACTCACGCCCGCTGCCAGCAGCGATTTCACCACGCCCGCGCGGCCTTCGCGCACGGCATAAAGCAGCGCGGAGAAACCCGCATTCGACCGAGCCCCCAGGTCCGCCTTCGCGCCGACCAGCGCCTCCACGACTGCGGTATGCCCTTCCGCCGCAGCCCACATCAGAGCCGTTTGGCCCTTCCAGCTTTCTTTCTTATTGACGTCCGCCCCAGCCGCAATCAGGGCCTTCACCACACCCAGATGTCCGGCCCGCGACGCCGCCATCAGCACCGTCTCGCCCTCGCCCTGCGAGGTGTTCGGATCCGCCCCGGCCTTCAGCAGCAACTCCACCAGCGCGGCATCGCCATTCTGCGCCGCCACATACAAAGGCGTCACGCCATAGCGGTCGGCCTCCTTTACACTGGCCCCCGACGCAATCAGACTCTTCGCAGAAACCAGATCCCCGGTCTCCACCGCCTGCCGCAGCGAACCGGCAGCGGCAAACGCCGAAAGCGTCAACGTGGATGTCAGCAGCAGTTTCCTCACAGCTCGGCAACCTTTCCGTTGCTG
>CANIHR010000005.1 GCA_947467185.1 Bryobacterales bacterium | reverse complement strand
TCCGCCCGATTCTTGTGTACTCGGGCTTCCCGCTGAGCGCGAAGAACGTGCTCGATGTTCTGGCATCCAACGTGGAGGAACTCAATGCCATCTATCGTTAAACCGCTTGTTGCGCACCCGAGTCTCGCGAAGAACGCGCTGGGTCTGACGATTCGTGACTACGAAGGGCAGATGTCGACGCTGTGCGCCGGTTGCGGCCACGACTCGATTACCGCCGCCATTGTGAAGGCGCTGTGGGAACTGGCGACGCCGCCGCATCGCTTGGCCAAGCTCAGCGGTATCGGCTGCTCGTCGAAGACCCCAACCTATTTTGTGAACGGCGCGCACGGGTTCAACTCGGCGCACGGACGCATGCCCGCCATTGCGACAGGTGCGAATGCCGCAAACCGGGAGCTGACTTACGTCGGTGTTTCGGGCGATGGCGATTCGCTGTCGATCGGCCTCGGGCACCTGTGCCATGCCATCCGCCGCAATCTCAACATGCTGTACGTGATTGAGAACAACGGTGTCTATGGTCTGACGAAGGGCCAGTTCTCCGCTTCCACCGACGTCGGTTCGAAGAGCAAGAAGGGCGAGGCGAACAAGATGTCGCCCATCGACCCGATTCAGCTGGCGCTCAGCATCGGCGCGACGTTTGTGGCCCGCAGTTTCTCGGGCGACAAGGCGCAACTGGTGCCGATCCTGAAGGCGGCGATTGCTCATCGTGGCTTTGCCCTGGTGGATGTGATTTCACCCTGTGTGACGTTTAACGACCACGAAGGTTCCACCAAGAGCTACAAGTACTCGCGCGGCGCGACTCACGCGGCGACGGAGTCCGATTACGTTCCGCCCGCCACGGAAATTGTGGCGAATATCGGGCCGAGTGGTTCGACCACGATTCGGATGCACGACGGCAGTTCGGTGCAGTTCACCCGCGTTCCGGACAACTACGATGTGACGGACCGCGCTGCTGCGATGGCGTACCTTCGTGAACATCCCGGCCAGATTGTGACCGGAATTCTGTTCGCGGATGAAGGTGTGCCGGATATGCACGAGATGGCTGGTTCCCCGGAACAGGCGATCGTGGATGTGCCGTTTGAGAAGCTTTGCCCGGGTTCAGCGGCTCTTGAGAGCCTGATGGCCAAGTTCGTCTAACAACCACTGCTGCAACAAGAAGACCCGCCGGACGATTCGTCTGGCGGGCCTTTTTTTCGTTGAACACTAGCTACTTAGCAATGCGGAAGGCGTCCACAGTTTTGCCAGTGGAGGTGATCTGTTTTAGCTCCAGCGTCTTGCCGTTGATATCCACCTGCGTGAAGGAGTGTTCGTCAGAGATGAACTTGTCCGTGAAGGTCTGCCAGGTGTTGGGTTCCTTCATCTGCGCGGAATCGTAGAGTCCGGCTCCTCCGGCTCCGCTGACAATGTATATCACGCCGGCGGGCGGCTTCGCGGCTCCGTCGGCGAAGTTCTTATCGAGCTTCCAGTCGCCGTCGGCCTCACCCTTCGGGCCAAGCTTCTTCCCGTCCGGGCGGGGCTTCGGGGCGAAGGTCAAAGGGAAGCTGCGCTGGTAGTTGTGGACGTGGCCCGCGAAGACGACATCCACCTTCGCCTCTTCGAAAACCGGAGCCAAAAGCCGCATCCACTGGTCGGTGAAATGTGACTTTGACGAGTTGAAGCCGGGGTGGTGAAAGGCCACGAAGCGCCAGGTCGCGTTCTTCGCGGCGGCAAGATCCTTGCGGACCCATTCGACCAGCGCGGGGTTCGTCCAGTCCATGTACACGTTCGAGTCGAGGACGGTCCAGTGGGCGTTGCCGTAATCGAACGAGAAGTTCGCCATCGTCGGGTAACGTTGCGCTGCACCCGAGAGGAAAGAACTTCGGGGCTCTTCACCGGTCAGGATATGGGTCGTGGAGGAAGCCCCGGTCGGGATGGGGCCATTCAGCGGCTGGTCCCAGTAGAGGAAGTAGGCAAGGGCGTCGGGGAAGCGCTGGAAGTTGCCGAGCGCCGAATCGTGGTTTCCTGGAGCGGCGATGAACGGGATGGAGCGAAGCAGGGGTGCGCCCAGTTCCTGGCTGGCCGATTCGGCGTTGTAGATGGGGTAGAACTTGTCGCGGTATTCGGAGATGCGGCCCGCGTTGTAGACGATGTCGCCGGGGATAAAGATGAAATCCGGCCGTGCGCGGAAGACCTGGTTGGCGACGCCGCGCTGGCCCTGGGTGTTCGCACCGCAATCGCCGAAGAGGGCAAAGCGGACAGGTTGCGTTGCCGATTTCCGAGCCTTCCCTGTCGATTCGAACGCCACGCTGCCATTGCGGTAGACGCGGTAGAAGAACTCTTCGCCCGGTGCGAGATCGGTCAGCGCCGTCCTAAACACTTTGTGCTTTTCGATGCCCACAGCCGTGACCAATTGGGCGGCGGGGATACCAGCCTTCCGCCAGAGTTTCGACTTCGCGGCTCGCAGTTCCACGCTCCACTTCGCCGAATCATCGGCGGCGTGCCACATCAGGACCAGACTCTCACGAGCAGCAAGCGCGGGATTGTCGCCCAATTGCAGGTACGGTTTTTCCACAAAGGGGTCCTGCGCCTGAGCGGCAAGACCGGCGGCGAAAAGGATGGCAAGAAGGATTTGGCGCATAAGCATGAAACTCCATTTTGCGCTATGAAGATTGCGGCGTGATGAACCCGATAAACTCAAAGCAGCTATGGAATATACACGTCTCGGTAACACTGGTCTCAAAGTATCCCGCCTGTGTCTCGGCATGATGACCTATGGCTCAAAGCAGTGGCGTCCCTGGGTGATGGAAGAACACGAAGCGCTGCCCCTGATCCGGCAGGCGCTGGAAGCAGGCATCAACTTCTTCGATACGGCAGACATGTATTCTCTGGGCCGCAGCGAGGAGATCCTCGGGCATGCCGTTAAAGAGTTTGCATCCGGGCGGGACAAGGTGGTACTTGCCACCAAAGTATTCAATCCTATGGGTACTGATCCCAATGATCGTGGCTTGTCGAGGAAGCACATTATGCACTCGATTGACGCCAGCCTGAAGCGCCTGAAGACAGACTACGTCGACTTGTACCAGATTCACCGCTTCGACTACGAAACGCCGATTGAGGAAACGCTTTCGGCGTTGAACGACGTGGTGAAAGCGGGCAAAGCGCTTTATATCGGGGCATCCGCAATGTATGCGTGGCAGTTCATGAAGATGCTGGCGACGTCGGAGAAGTTCGGACTGGCGCGCTTTGTATCAATGCAAAATTGCTACAACCTGCTTTATCGGGAAGAGGAACGAGAGATGCTGCCGCTGTGCCAGGCGGAAGGCATCGGCGTGATTCCATTCAGCCCCCTGGCCAGAGGCTTTGTGGCCGGGAACCGGAACCGTGAACAGTCCGGAGAAACGCTCCGGGCACAGAGCGACGAATTGTCACGCAGCTACTTTTTCACGCCCCAGGATTTCACAATTGTGGAACGGATCACAGAAGTGGCGGAACGGCGGGGAACCAGCAATGTGAAGGTCGCGCTCGCCTGGGTTCTGCAACAGGCCAATGTCAATTCGCCGATCATCGGAGCGACCAAACCACAGCATATTTCCGATGCAGTGGCCGCACTGGACATGAAACTGGATGCCGAAGAGCTGAAGTTGCTGGCGGAGCTTTATCGCCCGAGGCCAATCATGGCACATTCTTAATGGGAACCCTTACCCTACAATAGAAGTACCGAATGAGAACACTGTTCCTGAACCCACCCTCCTTTGAGGGCTTCGACGGTGGTGCGAGTTCACGCTGGCCTGCCTCTCGCGAAATCGAGTCCTACTGGTATCCCGTGTGGCTTTGCTATCCGGCCGGCATGCTGCCCGACAGCAAGGTTGTCGACGCGCCGCCCCATAAGATCTCGATTGAACAAACGGTCGAGATGGGCAAGGAATTCGAACTTCTGGTGCTGTTTACGTCGACGCCCGGTTTTGACGTCGATTGCAAGATCGCCACGATGATGAAGGCGGCGAATCCGAAGCTGCAAGTTTGCTTCGTGGGACCGCCCGTAACCGTGGAACCAGAAAAGTCGCTGAACGCGAGCGACGCCATCGATTTCATCATTCGCCGCGAATTCGACCATCAGATTGTGGCCTACGCGAACGGCACCCCGCTGGAAGAGATTCCCGGCGCCAGTTTCCGCAAGGACGGCCAGATCGTCAATAACCCCGAAGCGCCCATGATCGAAAATCTGGATGAGCTTCCGTGGGTTTCCAAGACCTATAAGCGCGATCTGGACGTTACCAATTACAACGTTCCATTCCTGCTGAATCCGTTTATCTCGATGTACACGTCGCGGGGCTGCCCTGCCATGTGTACGTTCTGCCTGTGGCCGCAAACGCACTCCGGTCACCGCTGGCGTCTGCGTTCCAGTGACGACATCGTCGCCGAAGTGAAGTGGGCCATCGAGAACTTCCCGGAAGTGAAGGAAATCTTCTTCGACGACGATACCTTCAACTACCGGAAAGAGCGCACAATTGAACTCTGCTCGAAGCTGAAGCACCTGAACTTCACGTGGAGCTGCACGTCACGCGTTACCACCGATTACGACACCCTGAAGGCGATGAAGGAAGCCGGGTGCCGCCTGCTCATCGTGGGTTATGAGTCGGGCGATCCGCAGATTCTGAAGAACATCAAGAAGGGCGCGACCATCGACATGGCCGAGCGCTTCACGGCGAACTGCAAGAAGCTGGGCCTGGTAATTCACGGCGACTTCATCGTGGGCCTGCCCGGTGAGACTGCGGAGAGTATTCGCAAGACGATTGATTTCGCGAAGAAGCTGGACAACGAAACCATTCAGGTTTCGATTGCCCACCCTTACCCCGGTACCGAGTTTTATACCTACGCCCAGAAGAATGATCTGATTTCGGTCGGCAGCATTGTAGACGCCAAAGGCAATCAGTTGCCTAAAGTGGTCTACGAGAACCTGGACGAAGCCGAACTTATGGACTGGGTGGAGCGCTTCTACAGCGAATACTACTTCCGGCCTAAAGTGGTCTGGCGCATGATCAGCAAGGTCATCTTCAACTCCCATGAGCGCAAACGCCTCACGAAGGAAGCGAAGGAATACATGGCGTTGCGGTCCCGCCGCCGCAAATTCATCGCTGAACAGCGGCAGCAGCACGCCGCCTCCGCAGATGCCGGCGACTAGCCGAGACAAAGACCTCCGCTTGCGCACACGGTTGTTCACCGCGATAGTCGTGGTGAGCAACGTGGCTGGCAATTCTCTTCTCACCCACGGCATGCAGAAACTGGGCGACCCCGGCAATACGCCGCTCGCTCTGATCGGTGCGCTGTTTCATCCCTATGTGGCGGCGGGCGTGGCCCTGCTGATTGTGTGGACGTTGAGCCACATGGCACTGCTGAGCTGGGCAGATCTGAGTTACGTGATGCCGGTGACCGCCATCGGCTACGTGCTGACGGCGTTTTCCGGACGCTTCATTTTGGGTGAAGAGATTTCGGTTTACCGGTGGACGGGGATCGGGCTGATTACGCTGGGCGTCATGCTGGTGAGCCGCACCGACCCAACCTCCGCGGAGGCAAAGTCGCAATGAAGTGGTTTCTGGTGTTTCTGCTGGTGGCGGCGACGACGGCGGGCGACGTATTCCGGTCCATGGGAATGAAGCACCACGGCGAGATCAGCGACTTCCGCCCGGGTGCCATTGGCCGCGCGCTGGCGTTGCTGGTGCAGAACCGCTACGTCATCATCTCCACGCTCTCAATGGCGGTTTCCTTCTTCTCCTTCATCAAGCTGGTTGCGATTGCGCCCATGAGCTTTGCGGTACCGATGTCGGCGGCAACTTTCATCCCGGAAACCATTCTGGCGAGGGTTTTGCTGAAGGAAAAAGTGGACTGGCAGCGATGGACCGGGGCGCTGTTGATCGCCGCCGGAGTTGTATTCATATCCCAATGAACACCGTGTTGCCAGCAGAGGTTTTGGTAGCATGCGGGGCGGCTTACAACCTGCTGGCGATTGCCGGAGCAGCCCGTTTTCGCAGCCGCAAGGGGCCGGTGACATCCTACCAGCCCCCGGTGTCGATTCTGAAGCCCGTCCGCGGGCGCGATCTGGGTTTCTACGAGGCGATCCGGTCACATGCCGCGCAGGATTATCCCGAATTTGAGCTCCTGTTTGGTGTGGCGGATTTGGCGGATCCTGCGGTGGCAGACATTGAGCGCCTGCAGCGGGAATTCCCGCACATTCCGATCCGGGTTCTGCAGACAGCGAACGAAGCGCCGAACCGGAAGGCCGGTTCGCTCGAGATTCTGGCACGCGAGGCAAGGCATCAGGTCCTGCTGGTGAATGACGGCGATATCACGGTTCCGTCCGGGTATCTCAAGCATGTTCTGGGGTATCTGGAGGATGAGGCCGTCGGACTGGTGACGTGTCTCTATCGGGGGCGCGGAGAATCGCTGCCGGCGTCCGCTGAGGCGCTTGGAATCGGGACCGAATTTGCGCCTTCGGTGCTGGTAGCGCGGCTGCTTTCGAGCACCGGTTTCGCACTGGGTTCTACGATGGCCTTCCGGCGGCGGGAACTGGATGCGATTGGCGGCTTCCAGGTGATCCGCGAGTATCTGGCGGACGATTACCAACTGGGAGCCCGAATTTCGGCGCTGGGCAAGCGTATCGAGATGGCGCGCATGGTGGTGGAGACCAATCTCGGCACCGGTAGCGCGGTCGAGGTCTGGCGGCATCAGGTGCGCTGGTCCCGAACGATTCAGATTTCGCGACCCGGGGGGTATCTGGGCTATGTCGTGACCCACGCCACGTTCTGGTGCCTGGTTGCCGCAGTGCTTGGGGCATGGCCGATAGCGCTCGCAGGTCTGGCGATTCGGCTGGCAGCCGCAGCCAGCGCACTGGGGGCCCTTGGCGCGAGCCAGGCTGGGCTGATGGCCGTCCCCTTTCGAGATCTGCTGGGCTTCGCGGTCTGGTGCGCGGGACTGTTCGGCAATACCGTAGAGTGGCGCACAGACCGGTTCCGCCTGCTCAGCGATGGTCGAATGGTCCGGCTTTAGTCGATTAGGGCAACGCCAAAGCGATCAATTCCGCAGGAACCCCGGCGGCACCTACTGCGACTACTATGAATTGCCGTCCGTCCGCCATATACGTCATGGGGATACCGGTCGCCATCGCCGGCAATTGCATTTCATGAACAACCTTGCCGGTCTTCTTGTCCAAAAGACGGAAAGTATTGCCGCCGCCACCCGCAACAGGAACCCAAAGGTTATTGCCTTCCGGTGCCACAAGAAGAGTCTTGGTCACCATGAGCAACGACCGGGCGGGCTTGCCGCCATTGCTGACATCAATTCCCTTGAGCGCCGGATGGTTGGTAATGTAGTCCGGGGTCGGGCCATTGGCTGCTGTCCAGACGTGATCGCCCGAGTTGAGGTCAATCGCGGTGATACGCCCCCATGGTCCCTTCACCAGAGGCAGACCCTGCGGACCCGTGTTTGCCTTTGGTGCCGGACGCGACGCGAACGCCTCCACATTGGCGGCTGCTCCACCACCTGCCCCGCCACGGCCTCCCACATAGCCCATGTCGGAACGTTTGGGATCGGCGACTGAAACCGCCAGAATATCGGGCTGGGTGACGGACGAAACGTAGAGAATCCCCGTCTCGGCATCAACGGCACCACCGGGCCAGTTCGCCCCGCCCACATGGTGGGGAAGCATCATCGTCCCGAGTTTACCGCCAGCGTCCGCCACGATGGGTGGCGTGTAGAGGGGCCCGAGTTTGTAGCGCGACGCAATCTTCAGGGCTTCTTCTTTCAGCGCCGGGGTGTAGTCGATCAGATCGTCCGGGCCAATCCCCTGGCGGTCAAACGGCAAAGGCTTCGAAGGCCAGGGCTGGGTGGGCGACGTCCGCTCACCGGGCACATCCGACTGCGGTACGGGACGTTCATCAATGGGCCAAAGCGGCTTCCCGGTTACACGGTCAAACACGAAGGTATGTGCCTGCTTGGTGACCTGAGCGACAGCCTTAACCTTGCGCCCCCCCACGGTCACATCCACCAGAATCGGCGGCGCGGTTATGTCCCAGTCCCAGACGTCGTGGTGCACCAGCTGGTAGTGCCAGATCCGTTTGCCCGTCTTCGCATCCAGGCAAACCAGGCTGTCGGAAAACAGATTATTGCCGAGGTGAGTTCCGCCGTAGAAATCGCCGGTTGGCATCTCGACCGGGATATAGACGTAGCCCAGTTCCAGGTCGGCGCTGAGCGGAGGCCAGGCGCCGGTGTTCCCCGTGTACTTCCAGGAGTCGTTCTCCCAGGTGTCGTTGCCGAATTCGCCGGGTCGGGGAATGGTTTTGAAAGTCCACGTTTTCTTTCCGGTGCGGGCATCGTAGCCGCGAATGTAGCCGGGGACATTTTCCTTGCTGGAGGGCGCAGTGCCCGCCAGCAGAGCCGCGCCTACGACGAGCGTGTCGCCGACCACGATGGCGGGAGAACTGGACCCGATCACTCCGGGTTTTACAACAGCCCGATCCAGGCCTTCCGTGAGATCAATTCGACCATTAGTGCCGAAGGTGGGAATTTCATGGCCGGTCTTCGCGTTCAGGGCCACCATCTGGAACCCCGGAGAGATCAGGATGATGCGTTCATCACCCTTCCCGTCACTCCAGTAGGCGAGGCCGCGGTTGACGGTGCGGGCCACAACGGACCCACGGGGACCTTCGTCCAGGCGATACATCCAGAGCGTTTCGCCCGTGGCCGCATCGACCGCGACCGCGTCGCGACGGGTTCCGGCGGTGAAATAGAGAACTCCACCGACCATCAGCGGCGTCACTTCCCAGTTAAAATCCGGACGTTTCCCGAAATTCTCCGCTTTCCAGCGCCAAACGATCTTCAGATCTTTGGCATTCGTGGCGTTGATTTGGTCGAGGGGCGAGTACTTAGTGGTGCCGGCGTCCCCGCCGTAGTAGCGCCACTCTCCGTTTTGAGCGCCGGATTGGGCGAGCGCGGAGAAAGTGAGGGTCAGAGATAAAGCGACGGAAACAAAGGAACGCATGGGATCAGGTGCAACGTTATTACAGTTGCCCGGATGAGTCAAGTGAACCTATGGCTTCGGCGCAGCACCTTTATCGAAGAAATCGGTGGGGGAAGTAGAGCCGAAGTAGGGATAGGTGTCGAAATCATCGCCACCACCCAGAGCGCGGGGATCTTTCCATGCTCTTAGCTGGGCTTCCAGGTCGGCGGCGAGGTGCCTCTTAATTGCGGCGCGGGCCGGATCTGTCGCCAGATTCTTCTGCTCGGCACGATCGCCGCGGAGGTCGTAGAGTTCATCTGCCGGGCGTTTGCCAAACCCCAGCTCGAAGAGATTCGCGACAGCGGGGTCAGCGCGGTGCTCCATCATGAAGTCCTTCGCGGGGCCGGGGTCGATATCACGGTACGCGTTTGCCGCTTTGGTGTCGACGCCCGTGGGGTAGCGCTCGGGGCGGTAGTTGCGGACATAGAGATAGTCGCGGGTTCGAATGGAACGCATCGGGTACCCGGCGGCACTGTCGGGCTGGGCGATGGTGTGGCGTTCGCGGCCGGAGAAAGCGCGATCCCGGCGCGGATCGACGCGACCCGAACGCTTTCCGGTCAGGATATCGAGAAAGCTGCGCGCGGTCATGGCTGACGTGGGTTGCAAGCCGGCGGCCTGCAGGAAGGTCGGTGCCAGATCCGGGAGATTGATGAAGTCGTCGACGACACGGCCACCCGGCACCTTAGAACCCCACCGGACGGCCAGCGGCACATGGGTACCGTTTTCGTAGAGGTTGGCCTTGGCTCGGGGAAAGGGCAGGCCATTATCGCCCGTCACCACTACCAGCGTGTTGTCGAGTTCGCCCGCGTCTTCCAGTATCCGGAGCATCCGCCCCAGGTGGGTGTCGAACCACTCGATTTCCAGTGCGTAATCGAGGAGGTCACCACGAACTTCAGGCGAGTCGGGCAGACCAGTGGGGAGGCGCACATCCTCCAGCCGCTTCCCTGCCCTGAGGCCGGAGCCCACTTCGTAGGTCCGGTGGGGTTCATGGCCGCCATACCAGAAACAGAACGGCTGACCAGCTGTGCGCGTCGCCAGAAACTCAGCAAAGTTGGCGGTGTAATCAAGTTTCGAGATGTCTTTGTTGGGCAGGTCGGCGGTTCGCCGGTTGAATTCCGGGCCAGCGGGATTCCGCGTGCGTCCACCCGCTTTGTAGTTACCCGGGTCCCAGCCCTTGCCGGTGAACCCGACGCGGTACCCGGCGCGTTCCAGAATATCCGGATAAACCTCGAATTTCGCCGGAAGGGCGCTCCAGAGATCCCCTCCGCTCTCCAGCCTGGCGAACCACTGACCGGTCAGAATAGAGCCTCTGGACGCCGTACAAGTGGGCGCAACCGTATGCGCCTGGCGAAAGAGGACACCTTCGCGGGCGATGCGGTCGAAGTTCGGCGTTTGCGCGGTCTTGTCACCCGCAATGGAGGCAAAGGGCCACGACCAGTCGTCAGCGATGGCGAAAAGTATGTTCGGCCGTGCCGGGGTGGCGGCACGGCCGAGGGTGGTTGCTCCTACCGCTGCGGCGGCAAGAAAATCGCGACGGGATGGCTTGGGAACGGGCATTCGTCCCCACAGTTTACACTTCCCGTCAGGCGAAACTGAAGCCCTGCTTCGACATCGGCATGGTTCGGATTCGCTCGCCCGCGGCCGAAACACCCGCATTGGCGGTGCGGAATCGGGACGCAAAACGCTGCGGTCGCCAACACTGGCAGAGCAAGGGTGAAAGGGGGGGCGAACAGCAGGGAGATGGCGGAGAGGAGGGGATTTGAACCCCTGGTACCTCTATTAGAAGTACGACGGTTTAGCAAACCGCTGCTTTCGACCACTCAGCCACCTCTCCGCGAGGGGTACAGGTCGTTACAAAAGTATCGTAGCACGTGGGGCGCAAAACGGACCAGCCCCGGAAGCCGAATCCCTGCGGGACCCCGTTCGATACAATGCCTGAATAACGTCCAGGACCAAGTACCAAAACGTTTAAGGAGGCGGATAAACCTGCATGTGGATCGTTCGGCTCGCCCTTACCCGGCCCTACACCTTTGTCATCATGGCGCTGATGATCACGCTGCTGGGCGGCGTGTCCATCTATACGATGCCGGTGGACATCTTCCCGATCATCGACCTTCCTGTTCTCAGCGTGGTTTTCAACTACAACGGGTTGTCGGCGGAAGAGATGGAAAAGCGCGTGGTAACGCTGTTCGAACGCCAGGCGACCTCCAACGTCAACGACATCGAGCACATCGAGTCGCAGTCCTACAACGGTGTGTCGATTTTGCGCCTGTTTCTGCAGCCGAATGCCCGCGTGGAACTGGCGCAGTCACAGGTCGTTTCCGGATCGCAGTCTTCCCTCCGCATGATGCCTCCGGGCATGTTTCCACCCTCCGTCGTGAAGTACGACGCCTCCAGCGTCCCGGTTTTGCAGTTAGGCCTCGGCAGCAAGACCCTCAGCGAGCAACAACTTTTCGATTACGGCAGCAACTTCGTCCGGCTGGGGCTGGCGACCGTGCAGGGCACCACGATTCCTGGTCCGGCGGGCGGCAAATTTCGCATGATCATGGTCGACCTGGATCCGGAAGGCATGTACGCGAAGAGCGTTTCCGCCACCGACGTTTCCAATGCCCTCAACCTGCAGAATCTGATTCTGCCAGGCGGGTCAGCCAAGTTCGGCAACCGCGATTACACGATCCGCATGAACTCCAGCCCGCGCGCCATTGATGAACTTGGCGCATTACCGGTAAAAGTGGTAAACGGCGCGGTGGTCTACATGAAGGATGTCGCCAATATTCGCGACGGTTCGGCGGTGCAGACCAGCATGGTGCGGGTGGACGGCAGCCGCGGCTCGCTGATGACCATCATGCGGAACGGCCGGGCTTCCACGATCGACATCGTGAACTCGGTGAAGGCGCAGCTGAAGAAGATTGCGCTGACGCTGCCACCGGAACTGGAACTGCGACTGCTGGCGGACCAGAGCGTATTTGTGCGTGCGTCGATTGAAGGCGTGGTTAAAGAAGCCGTGATTGCGGCCTGTCTGACGGGCATGATGATCCTGCTGTTCCTGGGCAGCTGGAGGAGCACAATCATTGTCTGCGTCTCGATTCCCCTGTCGATTCTGACGTCGCTGATCATCCTCAACCTGACGGGCCACACCATCAACGTGATGACGCTTGGTGGCCTGGCGCTGGCGGTCGGAATCCTCGTGGACGACGCCACAGTCGCCATCGAGAACATCCACCGGAACATGGGCATGAAAAAGCCGCTGGTGCGGGCAGTGCTGGACGGAGCACACCAGATCGCCACCCCGGCGCTGGTATCAACGCTCTGTATCTGCGTGGTGTTTGTGCCGGTGCTCCTGCTGAACGGCGCTGCACGGTTCCTCTTCACTCCGATGGCGCTGGCGGTCGTGTTCGCCATGCTCGCTTCATATGTGTTGTCCCGGACCCTGGTGCCCAATATGGTGCACTTCATGCTTGGCCCCGAAATGAAGCTCTACCTGATGGGCGAGCACGGGGAATCTGCGGGTGGCACGGGCCTTATCTGGAAGTCGCACTACGTTTTCAACAACGCATTTGAGCGAATGCGTGCTTTCTACACTGGGCTGCTGGACTGGTGTCTGGATCACTCGAAGGTGGTCCTGGGCATGTTCCTGTTGTTCTCGCTCGGCTCGCTGGGGCTGATCAACTTTATCGGCAGCGACTTCTTCCCGACGGTGGATTCGGGCCAGTTGAGACTCCATGCAAGAGCGCCCGCCGGCACGCGCCTGGAAGAGACCGAAGTCGTGTTCGCCAATATTGAGGCGGAAATCCGAAAAGTAATTCCGCCGAGTGAGCTGGAGACGGTCATCGACAGTATTGGACTCCCCGCCGGCGGCTCCAGCCTGGCTTACGGAGACATCCCCACCCTGGGCGTCAGCGACGGCGAAATCATGATTTCGCTGAAGCCCGAGCGGAAAGGCAGCACGGCGGATTACACCACAGCCCTCCGGAAGCGGCTGAACGAGACGTTCCCCGATGTGGTGTTCTTCTTTGAAGCGGCCAACATCACCAACCAGATTCTGAATTTCGGCCTGCCCGCCCCGATCGACGTGCAGATCGCCACCCGTAACACGGAAGCCGGTATCGCGATGGCGCGCCTCGTGCAGACCAAACTCAGCAAGGTCCCAGGCGCGGCCGATGTCCATATCCACCAGGTTCTGGACTACCCGGAAATCACCGTGAACGTTGACCGCGAGAAGGCTGGCCAGGTCGGCCTTACGCAGCGCGATGTTTCGAACTCCATGCTGATCTCGCTGTCGGGTTCGGGCCAGATCGCGCCCACGCAGTGGATGAACTGGCAGACCGGCGTCAACTATCAGGTCGCCGTACAAACTCCCCAGCGGCGTATCGATTCGATCGACGCCCTGCTGCGCACCCCAATCGCTCCGCTTACGGGCTTCACCGCCCGCACCCCGGACGCCTCCATGGGAACCTCCGGCGCGAACGCCGCCTCCATCAGCACCGGCCCCAATCAGTCGACTGCGGCCTACGGCAATCTGGCGACTGCCAATCTGGCCGGCAACGCCCAGATTCTCTCCAATCTGGCCGGCACCCGCCGTACCGTCGCCCCGCAGATCGTGAACCACTACAACTCGGTTCCCGTTTACGACGTTTACGCGAATATTGACCATCAGGACCTGGGCAGTGTAACGGCGGCGGTGGAAAAAATCGTCAAAGAAGTAACGCCGAAACTACCGCGAGGCGCCACCATTGAGCTGCGCGGTCAGGCTGCCACCATGAAAACTTCCTTCACGCGCCTGGGTTTGGGGCTGATCTTCGCGATCATCCTGGTGTACTTCCTGATGGCGCTGAACTTCCAGTCCTGGCTCGACCCGTTCATCATCCTCTCGGCGCTGCCGGGTGCGCTGGCGGGTATTATCTGGATTCTGTTTGTCACGCAGACGACCTTCAGTGTGCCGTCGCTGATGGGTTCCATCATGTGCATCGGCGTGGCGACGGCGAACAGTATTCTGGTGGTCGTATTCGCCAACGATCAGCGGCTCGAAGGTATGAATGCGCGGGAAGCGGCGCTCTCGGCCGGCAGCACGCGCATCCGTCCCGTGGTGATGACTGCGGCAGCCATGCTCATCGGCATGGTCCCGATGGCTCTCGGGATGGGTGAGGGCGGCGAGCAGAATTCCCCCCTCGGTCGCGCCGTGATTGGCGGTCTCCTGTTCGCCACCTTCACGACCCTGTTCGTGGTGCCGGTGGTTTACAAGTTGCTGCGCAAGAAGCCCCCCGTGGACTTTGACCAGAAGATTGAAGAGGAAGAACGCGCCGACGTGAGCATCTACCTGACGGAAGGACAAGCGTGAACGGAAACCGCATGGAGCAGGACCACCAAAACGAAGAAGAACTGAGAGCTGAAATCGCCGCTCTCCGCAGTAAGGTGGCAGAGCAGGAAAAGCGGCTTTCGCACGATAAACCCGCGCACCACAAGGTCAGTCGGCCTTCCGGCGTCACCCTGGCCATCATCGCCATTGTGGGAATCGGAGCCGCGGTGGCCGCGTTCTTCCTGGGGTACATGCCCAGGCAGGAGCGTCAATCCCAACTGGTGGAGCGCGCCAAGGACGATACAGCGCAGGATCTGCTGGTCAATATCACGAAAGCGGAACGGGCCTCAGGCACCTTCCAACTGGTGTTGCCGGGCAACATTCAGGCGGTGACGGAAGCTCCAATTCTGGCTCGCGCAACGGGCTATCTGAAGCGGCGTCTGGTGGATATTGGCGACCACGTGAAGGAAGGTCAATTGCTGGCCGAAGTAGACGCGCCGGAACTGACGCAGCAGTTGCAGCAGTCGATGGCCGCTCTGGAGCAGGCTCGGGCCGTGCAGGAACAGGCGAACGCGAGTCTGGAGCAGGGCCGGGCCAATGAACAACTGGCCCGCACCACAGCCGAGCGCTATGCCGCTCTGGTGAAGCGTGGCGCTGTTTCGAAGCAGGAAAACGACAACTTTCAGGCGCAGCATGCGGCGCAGAAGGCCAACGTACTGGCGCTGGAAAAGGCCGTGAATGCGGCGCGCAGCTCCGTTAATGCGTCGGCCGCCAACGTGGGCCGACTGAGAGAAGTGGAGAGTCACCAGAGAGTTACGGCGCCGTTCTCGGGTGTCATCACGGTTCGCAACGTGGACACCGGTGCCCTGGTGAATGAAGGCAGCACGCTGCTCTTCCGCATCGCCCAGACATCGCGGGTTCGGACTTACATCAACGTGCCGCAGGCCGAAGCCGCGGGCATGAAGGTGGGCGTGAAGGCGACCATCAAGGTGCCCGATCTGCCTTCGAAGGAATTCATCGGCACCATCACGCACACGGCTGATGCGCTCGACCCCTCCAGCCGTACGCTGCTGGCCGAAGTGCAGGTAGATAATGCCGGCAGCCAGCTGATGCCTGGTATGTACGCGCAGGTTCAGTTCAGGACGCCGCGGCGTGAGCCCCCGGTAGTGGTGCGCGCCGAAGCCCTTCTCATTCGGGCCCAGGGGCCTCAGGTAGCGCTGGTTCGCCCCGACAGCACGATCCATATCCAACTGGTGAAACTGGGCCGTGATGCAGGTGAATCCGTGGAAGTGCTGGAAGGTCTGAATGAAGGCGACTCTGTTGTGATCAATGCCGGCGACCGTGTTCTGGAAGGTGTGAAAGTGAAGACCGTCCTCATCAAGGCCCCGGCGAAGGCGCAGACGAAGTGATCGCGCGGCCTCCGGAACGAATTCCGCTGGCGGGCCGTTATGCGGTCCTGGTGCCTCTGGATCCGGCAGCCCATATCGACGACCTCTGGCCGCGCATCGGCGGCGAGGAAAACGCCGCCTTGTGGACCTGGATGCCCGATGGTCCCTATCTCTCAAAAGGTGATCTGGAGACGGGCCTTCGGACGAAAGCCGGCACTGCCGACCCCCTGTTTTTCACGATCCTGAACGCCGCAACGGGCCAGGCGCTGGGGCTGGCATCCCTGATGAGAATCGACCCGAAGCATGGCGTCATCGAGGTGGGCGGCATTATGTTTAGCCCGGAGTTGCAGAAGTCTCGAATTGCCACCGAGGCGATGTACCTGTTTGCCAGTTACATCTTCGAGAGCCTGAAAAACCGGCGCTATGAGTGGAAGTGCAATGCGCGGAATGAACCCTCGCGACGAGCGGCACAACGACTTGGCTTCCAGTTCGAAGGTATCTTCCGGCAGCACATGATGATCAAGGGCGAGAACCGCGACACCGCATGGTTCTCCATGCTCGACAGTGAGTGGCCAGCCCGGAAGGAAGCCTTCCGCAAGTGGCTCCGTCCGGATAATTTCGATGCGAACGGGAATCAGCTGACACCGCTGGCGTAACTGCTGCAGCGCGCACTGGCGAACCGCGGGATCTTCATCGCGAGCCGCCAGTTCCAGATGCCTCCGGGCCCGCCAGCCGTCGCGCCAGCTTCTCCTGTGACCTCATACAGGGCCGGATGGATGCTTTAAGTGGCGCAGAAGGCCGTTTGCGCGCCCGCCATGTCATCGGATGCCGCGCAGGCCTCCCCGAGGGGGTTCCAGGCGTCCTGGAAGCCTGGATGGAGCGCCAGCGCCCTTTCGCAGGCGGTGATGGCGGCGGAATAATCCCTGAGGTAGAGCGAGCCAACCCGAGTTGGTACCAAAGCCGGGGTTCGGTCAGGGTCGTCTTCACTTCGCGGGTCAGAACACCAAAACTCCGTGCCGGTTTCTGGCTTGCCGGCGGCGGCGCCTGAGCGAGCCAGAGCAGCAGCCCTACCAGTTCAGGCGCCAGGCGTCCAGAAAGGTTCCACGGCCGGGACAAACTCAATGGGAACTTCGGGAATGAAGCCCTTCAGCCATTCCGCACAGTACTTCATGCCTCCCTGTTCGGACGGGATATGGCCGAGGATGATGAGAGCCTTTTTCTGGCCGGAGGTGATCGCGTCCGCCGCGTACTCCACCATCTCCCACTCACGGGATTCGCCCACAATCAGCGCATCGATGTCAGACCGCGTGAAGCCCCTGAAGCCGCCCGCATAGCCCCAGTTGGCGGCCACTTTGCGGATCGGTAATTTCGGATCTCCGACTACACGCATCGCTTTGATTCCGAGCTTCCCTTTGATCTGACCTGCAAGGTCGGAGAGCGACAGACCATCGAATATGAACTGTCGCGCATTCTGCGGATCCACGTTCTTCGTCCAGCCGAGTTGCTCGGTCATGCCGGTGAAGATGCCGTCGGGCTTGTGCGCGTGCCAGTGGTCATGGAAGCGCATCACCACCATTTTGTTCTTATTCAGAAAGTCTTGTTTGAACCGGTAAACCGGATCGTCCTGAATCGCGTCGGTCTTGTCTTCATGCGCATAGAATGTCGGCTCATGCGTGATGACGAAATTCTTCCCCGCCGCAGCGGCTTTCTGGCACACATCCAGCGTCGCCATCATGGTGGTGGCGATGCCGGTGACAGGCGTATCCAGGCTGCCGGACTTGATGGTGTCCACCGTCTCCACGCGCCACGGCACCCCGACATTTTTCTGGATACGTTCGAGGACATCTTTCGCCGTCAGACCGGCCCCCTGCAGGCTCTGCGAAACGGCCAGCGCCCCTGCGGAGGCGGCAAAGAACTGACGTCTGGTGGATTCCATATCGGGTTCAGTTTATCAGGATCCAACAAAAACGCGGCCCCGGGAGACTGACTCTCTGTTTCAGTGCCAAACGAATATTCCGTATTCCGGAACCGCGATATCACTCCCGACACACCACAAACAGAAAAGGGGCCCGCTAGTCAGCGGGCCCCTTCACTACTCACCGCAGAATCCGTTAAACGAACATGGTCGAGATCTCGACCGGTGACCGATTGCCTTCCACCACCACAATCCCGCTTTCGGTCACGTGGTACAGTTTCGAATCCTGCGCCAGATCGTAACCAATCGTCGCGTCTTCCGGCACCTTAACGTTTTTATCGAGAATCGCCCGCCGAATCCGGGCACGACGACCGATATCGCAGTTATCGAGAATGACCGAGTCCTCCACGTAGGCACCGGCGTGAACCTTCACCCCGCGGCTAAGGATGGAGTTCTTCACACGTCCACCAGAAAGGATACAGCCACCCGACACGATGGAATCGACGGCTTCCCCGCGGCGATTCTGGTCGTCAAAGGTGAACTTCGCCGGAGGATCGGGGTAGCTGCTGGTCCGCAGAGGCCACTTCCGGTTGTAGAGGTTGAGTGCCGGCTTCACAGCGCGCAGGTCCATGCTGGCTTCCCAGTAAGCGTCGATAGTACCGACATCGCGCCAGTAGTTTTCGCCAATCGGGTCGTCCGGAATCCGGTTGCTCTGGAAGTCGTAGGCGTAGACACCCTGATTTTCCGCGACTAGCCGGGGCAGAATATCTCGACCGAAGTCGTGGGTGCTGTTTTCGTCGGCCGCGTCTTCGTGGAGGGCCTTCAACAGGGCACGTGTGGAGAACAGGTAGTTGCCCATGGAGGCATACACATGTTCCGGGCGGCCGGGAATGGTGGGTGCCTCCGGGTTCTTCTCGTGGAAGTCGACAATCCGGTTGCTGTCGTCGGTTTCGATGACGCCGAACTCGTGGGCGTGGCGCTTATGGACGGGCAAGGCAGCGATTGTACAGGCGGCATCCAGATGCTGGTGATACTCGACCATATGGCCGATGTTCATGCGGTAGATATGGTCCGCGCCAAAGATCGCAACTACATGCGGGTCAGCCTGTTCAATCAGGTTGATGTTCTGGTAAATGGCGTCGGCCGTACCCTGATACCAGGTTTCGCCGACCGACCGCATTTGCGCCGGAACGGGGATGATGAACTGGCTCTTGAGGAGGCCCCCAGTCTGCCAGCCTTCATTCAGATGCTGGAGCAGACTCTGGCTCCGGAACTGCGTCAGCACGTAGATCGAGTAGATCCCCGAGTTCACGAAATTACTCAGTACAAAGTCGACGATGCGGTACTTGCCGCCAAAGGGGACGGCTGGCTTGGCCCTTTCCTTCGTTAAAGGATAGAGCCGCGTACCCTTACCTCCGGCGAGAATTAGTCCCAGGACGCGTAATTGCATGGCAGTGTCATTGTGCCAGCTACCGAAAGCAGTTGGCAACTGAAACATTATCACTGTGGTACGTTACGGCGTGATGAGGATCAAAACGAGCAGGTGGGTCATTGCGGGCGCGCTGGTCACCGGATGGGCGATTGGACGCGCTGATGTCGCCCGAAATGTGAAGCTGGAGAACGCCCGCGTGCGAATCAGTGCGCTGGATTACGAACCAGCGTCGCCCCGCGAGAAGTCGATTCGGGGCTCCGACCAGGTAATTGTCTTCCTCGACGATTCCCGCTATGAGCGAATTGATCCCGACACCGGGGCGAAAGAGATCCGTGTGCGCAAGTCGGGAGACGTGATCTGGCACAACAAGGGCGAAGTTGCCCCGGTGCTGACCAATCTGGATAAAAAGACGTACCGTACTCTCGTCATTGAGCTGAAATAGATGAAGCAACTGGAATCGGCGGTGGTGGTGGGTAGCGGCATGATGGCGCCAGGGTTGGCTGCCGTGCTGGCGCTGGGCGGGCTGCGGACGACCATATTGAGCCGTACCGAGGAAAATGCCACACGCGCGGTGGTAAGAGCACATGAGATGGCCCAGGGCGTGATCGCGAACGGCCTGGCAGTGGCGAGGGAGCTATCCATTGAGCCATCTGTGGCATTTGAGGAGTCCGTCGGCACCGCCGATCTGGTGATCGAGAGTGTTTATGAGGAGCTGGAGCTCAAACGCAGCATCTTTGAACGCCTCGACCTTGCGGCGCCGCCCACCACCATTCTGACCTCGAATACTTCCGGCCTGAGCATCTCCGCCGTGGTCAGCCGCTGCCGTTACCCGGAACGCATCCTCACCACGCACTTCTGGAATCCACCGCACCTGATGCCTTTGGTGGAACTCGTTGTCGGAGAAAAGACTGCACCGGAAACGGTGGAAGTTGTACGCGCTTTCCTGTCCGCCTGTGGCAAAGTTCCCGTCGTTGTGAAGAAGGACCGCCCCGGCCAGCTCGGCAACCGTCTGCAAATGGCCCTGCTGCGGGAGGCCGTCAATATCGTGGCCGAGGGCATCGCCGACGTGGAGGATGTCGATCTGGCCGCGAAGGCGGGTTTCGGCCTTCGCTTGCCTGTCTACGGCATTTTCGAACATCAGGATATCGTGGGGCTCGACCTCGGCTTTTCCGTGATCGACTACGTGGTTCCGGATCTGAGTAACGCGCCCCGCGGGCCGGAGCTTTACCGGCAAAAGGTAGAAGAAGGAAATCTCGGAGTAAAGACCGGCAAAGGCTTTTACGATTGGTCAAAGAAGGACGTGGAGGACGTGCGAGCGCGCCGCGACCGGTTCGTCGCCGAAACGGTTCGCAACTGGTTCACGCCACCGCCAAAGCCCACTGGACATAATTAAAGCAATGCGTACTCTGCGGTCCTTTTTCGTTCTGTGTCTCACCCTCAGCGCCCAGCAGTATTACAGCGTCCCCGGTCCGGATGCCCCGGAACTGGCCAAACGCGGTACCTTCGCCGTTGGGGTGCGAACACTGGATATCGTGCACCGGGCCCAGCCGGACATATTGAAGTTCGATAAGGCTACGGGAAAGGCGCCGCTGGCGGATCGCGCACTGAAGCTCGAAATTTGGTATCCGGCCACGATTCCTGCCGGACAGGAAGAAAAGACGGTTTACACCAGCCGGATTGCAGGCACCCAGAACGTGCCGGGTACTTTCGACTTCCCCGGGAAAGCCCTGCGCGATGCCCCTCCCGTGGCCGGGCAGAAGTTCCCGCTGGTGGTCGTCTCTCACGGCTACCCAGGCTCGAGAACCCTGTTGACGTATCTCACGGAGAATGTGGCGTCGAAGGGCTATGTAGTGGTCACCATCGACCATACCGATTCCGTCTTCGGAGAAGTTCGGCCATTCCCCAGCACGCTGCTGAACCGGTCGACTGACCAGTTGTTCACCATTGAGAGCATCGGGGAACTTTCAAAGAAGCCCGACAGCTTCCTGAACGGTCTGGCCGATGCCACCAACACCGCGATCGTCGGCTATTCGATGGGCGGCTATGGAGCACTGACTTCCGCCGGTGCCGGGTACAGCAAGGCCAGCCCGATTAGCACGACGATCCCCGGAGGCTATGCCGACGACCTGATGGCCGAGAGCCCAAAATTCCAGGCGATCCACCGCGAGAACATTCGTGCCATCGTGGCCATTGCTCCCTGGGGTGAACAGCCACCCTTTAATGCCTGGGATGAGCGCGGTCTGGCTGGCATCCGCATTCCGTCCCTGTTTATTACGGGGGATCACGACGATGTCGCGGTTTACGAAGCGGGCGTCAAGCGGGCGTTCGAGCGCGCTGTCAACTCTGAGCGATGCATGCTGGTCTTTCAGAATGCGCGGCACAATACCGGTGGGAACCCTGTCCCAGCCGGCGTCAACAGCTTTCAGGTCGACCAGTTCTACGACGAACCGGTCTGGCGCAAAGACCGTATGATCGGCGTGAACCAGCACTTCATTACGGCTTTCCTCGACCTGTATCTGAAAAAAGACGAGAGCCGCCGGTCATACCTGAAGCAGGAAGTAGTGCTCTCGAATGACGGCAAGTGGAACGCCGCACAGGGTGCCGACGCAGCCGCCTACAGCACCGGTAAGGATGCGGCAGGCAATCTGTTCTGGAAGGGTTTCCAGCGCCGCAATGCCCTCGGCATGGAAATGTACTGCAGCGACGCCCGTTAGATTGACCTGGATAGAATACAGACGATCTATGGCAACCAGACTCATCGACCTCAGCATGAAAGTTCACAACGACATGGTGGCGTTCCCGCGTGTCGTTCGGCCCTCGCTGGCCATGTACGAATCATGGGAGGAGTTCGCCGAACGGATCGGTGCGGCTCGTCATGGCGCGGACTGCCTGGCCGCGTCGTATATGGTTGTCACCGGTGACCACATCGGAACCCACGTCGACGCGCTTCGTCACTTCCGCAAGAGTGGTGGCGGGCCGGAAACGATCCCGCTGGAATACTGCTTCGGCGACGGGGTCTGCCTGGATTTCCGTCATCTGCCGTTCGGTGCGGGCATTACCGTGAACGATGTGAAGCAGGCTCTGGCGAAGATTAACTACACGCTGAAGCCGCTCGATATCGTCCTCATCCACACGGGTGCCGGAGCGTATCAGGAGAGTGAGAAGTACCTCACCGACCACTGCGGCATGACTGGGGAAGCCACCAACTGGCTCCTCGACCAGGGCATCAAGATGACAGGCATCGACGCCGTCACGTTCGACCCCCCGGTGTGGGCAATGTTCGAGCGGAAGCAGTTCTGGGAAGCTCATCTGGTGATGCGCGAACGCGAATACTATCACCTGGAGAACATGACCAACCTGGACAAACTGCCGGGGCACGGTTTCAAGCTGAGCCTGTTCCCGATCAAGTGGGTCAACACGACGGCGGCGCCTGTTCGAGCGGTTGCAATCCTTGAAGACTAACCTGCTCGAAACCACAACGAAGTGGGTTCTCGATACGTACATTCATAACAGCCTGCACATGGTCAACTCACTGGAGTGGCTGGATCGTATTGCGCCGGGTTCACGAGAAGCAGTGCGCATCGCGACACTGACCCACGACATGGAGCGCGCGTTTCCGGGTCCGGACATGCCGATATGGAACGGTGATGAGGACTACGACTACTACGTCGCACATTCGAACCGCAGCGCCCGAATTGTCGGCGATTGGCTGGCCACGCAGGATTGCGATCCGGCGTTCATTCAGGACGTACAGGAGCTAATCAAGGTCCACGAGTTTGGCGGCTGGCCCGAAGCTGATCTGGTCCAGGCCGCCGACAGCCTCAGCTTTCTCGACGTGAATATCGACCTGTTCCTCGGCTACGCAAAGTCCGGCAAATTCCGCACGGAGCAGATCAAGGCTAAGTTCGTCTACTCTCACGACCGAATCCGGATACCATGGGTGCAGGAACTGGCAAAGCCGATGATGCATAGCGCGGTGGAACGCCTGGAAACGCCACTATCCGCAGTTTGACGACTCTTCCCTGATCGCTTCCAGTTCCGCCAGAACTTCCATATCCTTCGGGCGGCCCGCAGCCCGCTTGGCGCGAATCAACTGCTCCAGGCTCAGGCACCGGCATACCCCGCCAAACAGATGTAATTCAATGGATCCGTCAATCAAATCTGACCAGGTGCCCCCGCCTGGAATTTCACCAAGCAGGTCGATATCTCCGAGTAAGGTCACCAGGGTGAAGTTGAGGCCGTGCTGAAGAGTCACTTTGTCCCACGTAAACGGCACGAGGTGCACCGCGCAGATATGGCTGGTAGCTATTCAAGGCATTGACCAGCCTGGTAAGGTTGTCATCGGTGCGTCGATACACAACATCAAGATCCTGTGTCAGTCTCGCCGACCCAAGAGCAATAGCGGCGGCCCCTCCGACCACAATGTACTCGACCCGATGGCGGTCCAGCGCGCCGAGGAGGCCTTCAAAATCAGTCATGCTCGTTGAGTCCGAGCTTCGCGGCCAGCCTTCCGCAACTCATCTGCAAACTTCGCAAGGGCCATAGCCCGCCGAAACCGATCTTCCACACTCAGACGCAAATTCTCCCGCAGCAGAGTACGGTCAACGTCTTTCTTGTAGAGTTCCACAATGGGATCGCGCCAGGTACCCTCGGAAACACTCATTTGTTTTATGGTAGCGCCAAATAGGAGCGCAAACAAAAACGCGGCGCAGAGAGGAGCCCTCTCGCGCCGCGCTTTAGTAAGATTCGAACTGGTCTAGCTGGCAGCTTCCACTGCGGCCTGTGCCCGCAGCAGCTCATCCTGAGCAGCCTGCTGGTCAGTGTCCTGTGAAATCTGTTCCGCAGCTTTCGCCGCAGCGGCCAGACGAGCCTGCGCCGCGTCCTTCTTAATTTCCGCGCCGAATTCGGCACCGTCGGCAAGAACACGAGCAGAGGTTGCCAGCACTTCGACGAAGCCACCGTAAACCGCCAGCTTCTTCGTCTGTCCGCCAGCCACGTAGGTGAGAACTCCACCCGGCTTCAGAGCCGAGAGCAGCGGCGCATGGCCCGGCAGCACGCCAATATAACCGTCGCGCGCCGGGATCTGGACTTCGCTCACCTGCTCGTCAACGAGCATGCGCTCCGGTCCAACAACCTGAAGATGGAGCAGCTCTGGATTCAAAGCAGACATGGCCTATGCCGCCTTCAGCTGCTTGGCTTTTTCGATCACGTCTTCGATGGTGCCCTGCATGTAGAACGCCTGTTCCGGCAGATCGTCATGCTTCCCGGCCACGATTTCCTTGAACGCACGGATCGAGTCGGCCAGCTTCACATACTTGCCAGGGATGCCGGTAAACTGCTCGGCAACATGGAAGGGCTGTGACAGGAACTTCTGGATCTTACGGGCGCGGGACACGGCGAGCTTGTCTTCGTCAGACAGTTCGTCGATACCGAGAATCGCGATGATGTCCTGCAGATCCTTGTAGCGCTGCAGAACACCCTTCACGGCCTGAGCTGTGTTGTAGTGGTCGTCACCGATGGTCCGGGGATCGAGAATGCGCGAAGTGGAAGCGAGCGGATCCACAGCGGGGTAAATGCCGAGTTCGGCGATGGGACGCGAAAGGTTCGTCGTCGCGTCGAGGTGAGCAAACGCGGCGGCCGGAGCCGGATCGGTGTAATCGTCGGCGGGCACGTAGATGGCCTGCACGGAAGTGATGGAACCGTTCTTCGTGGAGGTGATACGTTCCTGCAGTGCGCCCATTTCGGACGCCAGGTTCGGCTGGTAACCGACGGCGGAAGGCATACGGCCAAGAAGTGCGGACACTTCCGAACCGGCCTGCGTAAAGCGGAAAATATTGTCGACGAAGAGCAGCACGTCCTGGTTCTCAACGTCACGGAAGTATTCCGCGACCGTGAGACCAGTCAGGCCGACGCGCAGACGCGCCCCGGGCGGCTCGGTCATCTGGCCGTATACAAGGGCCACTTTGGACTTGGTGTAATCATGCGGGTCGACGATGCCGCCTTCCTGCATTTCGAGCCAGAGATCGTTACCTTCACGGGTACGCTCACCGACGCCCGCGAACACGGACACACCACCGTGCTGCATGGCGATGTTGTGGATGAGTTCCATGATGACAACCGTCTTGCCGACGCCCGCGCCACCGAACAGACCGATCTTGCCACCGCGGAGGTACGGTTCCAGAAGATCGATGACCTTAATGCCGGTCTCGAACATTTCGAGCTTGGTCGACTGGTCTTCGAAGGACGGAGCCGGACGGTGAATCGGGAAGCGCTGCGCCGTGTTCACCGGGCCCATGTTGTCCACAGGCTGGCCAAGAACGTTGAGCACGCGGCCCAGCGTTTCCTTGCCGACGGGAACCGAGATCGGACCACCGAGCGAGATCGCCTTCATGCCGCGGACCAGACCTTCGGTCGGCTGCATCGCGATGGTACGGATGCGGCCTTCGCCGATGTGCTGAGCGGTTTCGCAGATGATGTCGATGGGTTCCGGAACGTCAAAACCTTCGCTGACAATGCGAATAGCGGTGTAGACTTCCGGAATCTGACCTTCAGGGAACTGACAGTCGATCGCCGGCCCAGCGATCTGGACGACGTGGCCGATAATTTCAGTGGCGGTTGCCATATTCAAATCCTTTTTGCCGGCGTTTATTCTGCGGCCGCCGCGCCGCTAACCACTTCGATAATTTCTTTGGTGATCGCCGCCTGCCGCACACGATTCATGTGCAGAGTCAGCGCCTCGATAACGTCTTTCGCGTTGGACGACGCGGTATCCATCGCCGTCATACGCGCAGCCTGATACGATGCCACGGTCTCCAGCATGGCCCGGAACACAGCCACTTCCACATAGCGCGGAATGAGCTGTTCCAGCATCGCCAGAGGTTCCTGCTCGTAGATGTAATCCTGAGCGACCGGAGTGGCGCTGCCCTCCACTTCGAGCGGCAGAACCTGCAACACCGAGAGTTTCTGGGTCATCACGCTCTTGAACTCATTGTTCAGAACGTAGACCGCATCCGTTTCCCCGTCGCGGTACCGGCGAATCACTTCCTTCGCGATTCCGGCGGCTTCAGCATACGTCGGCCGATTCAGGATGTTGATGTAGTCGGCCAGAATGTTAGACGGGCGCTTGCGGAAGAAATCGCGGCCCTTGCGTCCAACCAGCGTCAGAAAGATCTCGGCACCCTTGTGGTCGTCGTAGAACTTGACTGCCGCTTTCAGCAGATTGGAGTTGAACGCACCGGCCAGACCAGTGTCGCTCGAAATCATGATCAGGTCGATCCGCTTCGGCTCACGCCGCGAAAGCCAGGGGCTTTCCGCGTTCTCCGCCGAACCCGCCGCTGCCGTCAGGTTCGCCAGCATTTCGCGCATCGTCTGCGCGTAGGGCCGGGCCGCGATCACTCGCTCCTGGGCACGGCGCAGTTTCGCGGCCGAGACCATTTTCATGGCCTTGGTGATCTGCTGCGTGTTTTTTACCGAGCGGATTCGCCGGCGGAAATCGATCAAACTCGGCATGGATTATTTCGCGCCGCGCTCTTTCTTAAACCGTTCTTTGAGTTCGTTGATGGCGCCGGTCAAGTCGGCTTCCAGTTGCTTGTCGAAGGCCTTCTTTTCCTTGATGGTGGAGAGAATCAGCGGGCGAGAGTTTTCCAGGAACTTGTACAGTTCCTTTTCAAATTCCCGGCAGTCTTCCACTGCCAGGTCGTCCAGCAGGCCACGGGTCGCCGCATAGATGATGGCAACCTGCTTTTCCACCGGAAGCGGCTGATACTGCGGCTGCTTCAGAATTTCAATCAGGCGCTTACCACGGTTCAGCTGGTTCTGCGACGACTTGTCGAGATCCGAACCGAACTGCGCGAAGGCGGCCAGTTCGCGATACTGTGCGAGGTCAAGACGCAGCGGACCGGCGACGGTCTTCATAGCCTTGATCTGCGCGTTGCCACCGACGCGGCTCACCGAGAGACCGACGTTGACGGCGGGGCGGATGTTCGAGTTGAACAGATCCGATTCGAGATAAATCTGGCCGTCGGTGATCGAGATCACGTTGGTCGGAATGTAAGCGGAAACGTCGCCTGCCTGCGTTTCGATGAACGGCAGAGCGGTGAGCGAACCACCACCCTTTTCGTCGCTCAGCTTCGCGGCGCGCTCCAGCAGACGGCTGTGGAGGTAGAACACGTCACCGGGGTACGCTTCGCGGCCTGGAGGACGGCGGAGGAGGAGAGAGATTTCGCGGTACGCGGCGGCGTGCTTGGAAAGATCGTCATACACGCAGAGAGCATGGCGGCTGGTGTCGCGGAAGTATTCGCCGATGGCGCATCCGGCGTAGGGAGCCAGATACTGCATGGGGGCGGGGTCGGACGCAGAAGCCGAAACGACGATGGAGTATTCCATGGCGCCGTAATCTTCGAGAGTCTTCACCACCTGGGCGACCGTGGAACGCTTCTGGCCGATGGCAACATAGATACAAATCATGTCGCCGCCCTTCTGGTTGATGATGGCGTCAAGAGCGATGGCGGTCTTACCGGTCTGGCGATCGCCGATGATCAGTTCGCGCTGGCCGCGGCCAACCGGAATCATGCCGTCGATGGCCTTGATACCGGTCTGCATGGGCTGCTTCACGGGCTGGCGGTCGATAACGCCGGGAGCGATGCGCTCGATGGCGTTCGACTGCGTAGAGAGAATCGGACCTTTGCCGTCGATCGGGCGACCGAGCGCGTCGACAACGCGGCCAATCATGGCTTCGCCCACGGGGACGGACATGATTTTGCCGGTACGGCGAACTTCGCCACCTTCGCGAATCTTCTGGTAATCACCCAGAAGCACCGCGCCAACCTGATCTTCTTCCAGGTTCATCGCGATGCCCGATACGCCGTCACCAAACTCAATGAGTTCGCCCGACATCACTTTGTCGAGACCGTGAATACGCGCAATGCCGTCACCCACCGAGATGATCGAACCGACTTCGCTGACATCAATAGCGTGGTCGTAGTTCTCGATCTCCTGCCGGAGGATTGTTGTTATCTCGTCTGCCCGAATCTGAGCCATAAAAATCCGTTCTTCGAAACTGTTGGAAAACTAGTTGACCTGCAGACGCTGGCGTAAAACCGCCAACTGCCCGCGGACTGAACCGTCGTAAACTTTGGAACCGACCTTCGCCGTCACGCCACCGATCAGGCTGGGGTCCACTGAGAATTTCGTCCGCACCTTGCTCGCAGCCAGGCGCTCCAGCTCGACCGCCAGCTGGCTCTTCTGCGCTTCAGCCAGTTCGGTTGCCGAACTAACGTCCGCACGCAGATAACCCAGGCGCTCGTCGAGCACGATATCAAACGCGTCGATCACTTCTTTGAGGGCGTCCGCACGTCGGTGATCGGTCAAAACCAGGAGGAAATTCCGGATAATGCGATGCAGATTCATGGTGTCCGCCAGGCGGCGAATCACCAAACGCTTGCGGGCCGAGGAAACAGCCGGGGAGGCGAGCACAATCCGCAGCTCATGCGAAGAATCGACCATGGCGCCGAAGGAGCGCAGTTGCTCAATGGCAACAGGGGCTTCAATGCCGGCACTTGGCGAGACAACCACGTCCGCCAGAGCGTTCGCGTAACGATTTACAACCGCGGTGGATGTCACTGCCGCACCTCTGGGGCCGTTGAGTGGATATCTTTTACGAAACGATCCAGCAGAGTCTTTTCAGTCTCCGGCGACATACGCGCCCGTAGCTTCTGCTCTGCCAGATCGATTGCCAGCTTTGCAGCATGGCGCTGGACTTCGAGGCGGGCCAGTTTACCTGCCGACTCGATTTCCATTTCCGCATGGCGCTGCAAGCGCGCCAATTCGTTTTGGGTTTCTTTCCGGATACGCCCGGCTTCCCGTTCGCGCTCTTCGCGAGCTTCGGCCTGCATCCCCGCGATGGTCTTTTCAAGACCCGCCAGACGGGCGTCCACTGCGACGGACTTGGCGTCGGCTTCCGCCTTCGCACGTTCACCTGCCGCCAGACCCTCACGGATCTCAGCGGACCGGGCAACCAGCATGGGACCGACATTTTTCGAAATCAGATAGCCGAGAACGCCCATCAGAATGACGAAATTGGCCCACTTCCAGACTTCGAGATCTTTGTGCTCGCCTTCTTTGTGTTCGCCTTCGCCGGACTTTTCGTGAGTGGCCTCATGGCCACCTTCCTGAGCAACGGCGGGAACTACAACCAGGCAAGCAGCGAGAAAAAACGAACCCAACCAAACCTTAAAGCGGGAACTCATTTAGGAAACCCTCCCCCGCAGAATGGAATCAGCGATCTGCGTGGCAAGGACATCGCTCTGCGAGTCCAGCCCTTCGCGAGCCGTTTTCGCTTCGGCGAAGACGCCCGCCTTGGCAGCGGCGACGCGCGCTTCGGTTTCAGCCCGGGCAGCGGCAACCTGCGCGCTCTGCTCGGCGTGAACCTTGCGAAGGAAGTCGGCCTGATCCTGATAAATGCCCGAACGGGCTTTCGAAAGCGCTGTCTCGTATTCAGAAATGCGGGAATCGGCGTTCCGGAGGCTCTCTTCGGCCGCCTTACGCGCACCCTCGGTCAGCTTGTACCGTTCCGCAAGCACCCTATCAAGGGGCTGCAAATACAGGTACTTAACGCAAACCGTGAGGAGGATTACGAGGATAAAAGTGGGCAGGCCGCTAACAACCAACCCAGCTACGTCGTGCAGAATTTGATCCATCTGGAAGGAAAGGAACTACAAAATACCAAGGGGGTAACTTTTAAATTACCATACCCGTCTTTACGAATCCTGAAACCGAACCCTGGGTAGGCCCCGTCTACCTACTGGTCCGTTCCTGTAGCCGGGCAAAAAGGTTACGCGCTCTGCCGGATGCGCGGAAGCTCGATCTCAATCCGGGTTCCCCGCCCTTCCCGGCTGTCGATATTCATGCGGTAGTCGCGACCATACAGTACCTCCAGGCGTTCGCGGACATTGCTGACGCCGATTCCTTTGCTGAAAACCAGAGCGAGGTCGGTCTCCGAGATCCCGACGCCGTCATCTTCAACTTCGACGATCAGCCTGTCGCCCAGACGCCGGGCGCTCAGCGTGATGGTGCCACCTTCCACCTTGCTGGAGATCCCGTGCTTGATTGAGTTCTCGACAAGGGGCTGAAGCAACATGCTGGGGACCGAAATCTCTGCCGCATCGGGATCGATCCGTTTCACGATCCGGAGCTTTTCGCCAAAGCGAACCCGCTCGATGGAGAGGTAGTCGTCGATGAACTCGATCTCATCGCGCAGGGCCGTGAAGTGTTCGGGACTCTGCAGCCGTTTTCGCATAATGCGGGCCAGGCGCATCACCATGGTCCGGGCCTGTTCGGGGTCCAACCGGATCAGGGTGGATACCGAATTCAACGTATTGAACAGAAAGTGGGGGTTGATCTGGCTGGAAAGCGCCTCCAGCCGGGCCTGCAGCAATAACCGCCGCTGCTCTTCCAGTTGGACCTCGCTCCGGGTGTTGCTCCAAACCTTGAGCGGCAGAGTGATGCAGAAGTACGTGGAAACGTAGAGTCCGGCCAGCATGGGCGCGGGATCTCCCAGTCTCCCGAGGGTAAAGAGACGGGGCGGGTTCGGAAAAGCCGTCCCCAGCGCCTGACGGAGAAACTCCACCGCCAGTACCGCCAGCGCGAACCAGGCATGAAGCAATGCGCTCCGGAAATCGCGACCTGGCTGGAATATGCGGTAGATATTGACGTCAGGGAACGGAGAGAAACGCCAGATATCCTCGCGGTCCGACGCGGAGTCACGCAGGAGCCCGCCGGCAAGGCCGACAATCGAAAAAACCGGCAGCGAGAGAATTTCGCCGTTCAGCATGCCCGGGATAGCCAGAACCATGCCCGTCATCCAGCCACAGACGTAGCCGCCAGTCAAACCAGCCAGCAGGCTGCCTTCTAGACCCAGGTCGAGCGCCGGATAGTTCCTGGTCACAACCCGCGTTGCCACGCCAGGCAGGAACATCGCGGCAAACCAGGAGGTCAGCCGCACCCTCTGCGCCAGAGTTCGTTCCTCGCGCTGCAGCATTCGCTTTACCGCCTGGCTGCGGACGCCGAAACTCGCCAGCGCGGCCACCAGGCCGGTCTTGACGAGCAAAGTGATCAAATACTGTTCCATCGGGCGTCCTAACTATAATGAATGAAGCGGGCAGTTCTCCGCGCGTCTCCCTCCGACACATGGCCTCTGAAACAGACTCGACCCCGACTTTTGAACTGATTAAGGCCGCCGAAGCCGATTTTCCGTCCGAGTACGGGCATTTCCGCATCCTCGGTTTTGAAGGCCGGACAGTAGTCAATGGCGTCGTCGAAGTGGAAGAAGCCGTGGTTCTGAAGATGGGCGACATTCCGGGCGACGAAGCCCCCCTGCTCCGCATCCACTCGCAGTGCCTGACCGGCGACGTCTTCCACAGCCTCCGTTGCGACTGTCGCGCCCAGTTGGAGATCGCCCTCCGCGAAGTTTCCGCCGCTGGCCGGGGCATTATCCTTTACGAGCACCAGGAGGGCCGCGGTATCGGGCTGATGAACAAGCTCCGCGCCTACGAACTGCAGGACGAGGGTGCAGACACCGTCGAAGCCAACGAGCGCCTCGGCTTTGAGAGCGACCTGCGCAGTTACCTGCTGCCGGGTGCGGTGTTGCGGGCAATGGGAATCACCGCCGTCCGCCTGATGTCGAATAATCCCGAAAAGGTGCAGGCGCTGGAAAACGCCGGGATTCGCGTGGCCGAGAGAGTGCCGTGCATCGCGGAAGTCGTCGAATCGCGCCGTGGGTACCTGGAGACCAAGCGCGAAAAGATGGGTCACCTGTTCGAGTAAGCGTTCCCCCGCGACGAAAACTAAACTAATCCGACAATCCTGCCGATAAGAGGTCCATGCAGGAACGACGTGTGCAAAACCGGTTTCTTTGTGCGGAACTGGCGCGGGTGAACTGGACCATTGGAGCCGACCGCCACGAGACCGGCGAGGCCATCCTCGAAGATATCTGCCACACTGGCGGCTGCGTCCAACTGGAAGAGCCCATCCCCGTCGGGTCTGTCGTCATGCTGACGTTTCGGGGGCAAAGGTTTGACGGGCGGGTTCGCTACTGCGTGGCAGGGGAATTCGGCTACTTCATCGGCATCAAGTTCGCGGCCGACACTCCGTGGTCCACAGACCTTGCAGTGCCGGCGCACCTCACGAACCTTGACACGGTCACGCTACAAATGCCCCGCACGCACTAGCCGCGCGGAGCATTGAGAGCGCACTACTTGCGCGGAGCCAGAGCGACCGCTTTACCGGTCCGGATCGATTCCTTCGCCGCTTCAATGATCTCGATCACGTCAACGTTGATATCGAGCGCGGTCATGCCTTCAATCGGCTTGTTCTGCCGCATCCGGCTCACCATGTAAGCGATCGGTTCGGAATCTTCCGGAGCCAGCGGCGTAATGGCAACCGGCGAGATTTTACGGCCTTCCTGCCGGTCCACGCTGCCGTTCTTCATGTAGACGCTGCCCTTAATACCGAAGACCTCCAGATCCTGATAGCTCCGGGGAAGATCCCAGCTGCCTTCGAAGACCCCAACGCCGTTCTTGTAGCCCAGAATCAGATCGGCGTTGTCTTCCACTTTCGGAAATACGTCCGGCCGCAGATGATTGACGTGTGCGTACACGGTCTCGGGACGCCCCAGATACCAGAGCGACCAAAGCGCGTTGTAGCAGCCAAAGTCCATCAAAGCCCCGGCGCCATTCTTGACAGGGTCCGTCAGCCAGGCGAAGAACGCGCCATTCCGCACGCCTTCCGAACCTGGGCCGCCGTGTCCGACCACACCATGCAGGCGATAAACCTTACCCAGCGAGCCGGAATCCGCTTCCTTCTTCGCGGTGTAGTTCGCCGGCCACCACGCCATCTGGTAGTTGCACATCACCTTAATTCCCGACTTCTTTGCGATCTCCTGGATCTTCAGGGAGTCCTTGTAGGTAGAGGCAAGCGGCTTTTCGAAGATCACGTTGATGTGGCGGGCCGCAGCCGCTTCCACTATCTCCAGGTGACGATTATTCTCAACGAAAGCCCAGATCAGATCGGGCTTCTTTTCGTCGAGCATTTTCTTGTAGTCCGACGAGATCAGGGCATCGGCCACGCCGGCCTTCTTCGCCTCCGCCTGCAGGGCGACATTCGGTTCAGCAACGCCTACCAGCGTCACATCTTTGCCCTTGATCATTTCATTCAGGTGGCCCCAGACGTGGGAGTGAACCAATCCGACCACCGCCATTTTGTAAGGAGCCGGAGCGGTTTGCGCTGACGCGGCACAAGCCGCCACCAGCGCGAGGGGAATCAGCTTTGTAGAGAGTTTCATTTGGAATCCGCTTCTTTGGGGGCCCGGTTGAACCAGTCAAACAGGACCACGCCGGTCGCAACCGACACGTTCAGCGACGCGATCTTCCCCACCATCGGGATACGCAGCAGCACGTCGCAATTCTTCTTCACCAGATCGTGGAGGCCTTTGCCTTCCGCTCCCATCACCAGAACTACTTTGTCGGCCCAGGCCACGCGATTGTAAACTTCGGTCCCGCGTTCATCCAGTCCATAGATGAAGTAGCCCTGGTCTTTCAGCGTGCGCAGAGTCTGGTTGATGTTGACGGTCCGGACGACCGGCAGATACTCCAGGGCGCCGGCAGCGGCCTTCGCCACCACATCGGTCAGCCCGACAGCGCGACGCTCGGGGATGATCACCGCCCCGGCACCGGCGGCATGCGCGGTTCGCACCACGGCACCCAGGTTGTGCGGATCTTCCAGACCATCCAGCACCACCAGCAATTGTGACGCGGGCGCGACGTCCTCGAGCGTTGCGTACTGCTTCGCCGCACCGAGCGCAATCACGCCCTGGTGGGCCTTCACGCTCGACAGTCGGTCGAGCGCGCCGCGGTCCTCAAAACGGAGCGGCACACTCGCCTTACGTGCCAAATCGATCACTTCCTGAACACGGGCCCCGCCAAGGCCTCGCGCAACCAGGATGCGCTCCAAAGGGCGACGGGCGCGCAGCGCCTCGGTAACAGGGTTAATTCCGGTAATGACAGCCAAGTTAGTATTTTCCTAAAAACGCCGCGACACTTGCACTCTGTGCCGCCTTATTCGCAATACACAAATCAATCGCTTCCAGCGTCTGGTCCAGCGCACGGGGAGCCCCCGTAAACTGCTCCACACGCGGAGCAAAGAAAGTCTTTAATTCATCCCGCAGGGGCACCGTGCAATAAGACGCCCCAACACGCGGCAGTACCGCGCCAAAATCAAAACCACCGCCGGTCGGCATCTTCTTCACAACAGCGTCCCAGTTCGCGCGAAGGAAGTCCAGCGCCATGGTGCGCGTTGCATCCTGTGACTGGCCACCAAACAACAGGCTGCCGCCTTCGAGGAACGGCACCTCGCCGGCTACCAGCGCCTTCATACTCACCAGAATCGCCTCACGCTGCCGGAATGAATTCAGGCCGCTCAACAGGCTCTGGCGAACCTGCTTATCCTTCTCCGTCTTCAATGCTGCCAGAAGTTTTTCGGCAAACGCCTTGTCACCGTAGTAAGCAGCACCACGCAGCACCGCCCCGGCCATATTGGGACTGACCGCGCTATGGTCGAGCAACCACTTATCGGCCAGCACTCGGGCCTCATCCGCCAGTTGCCTGTCGTTACCCCACGTTGCCATCATACGCACCATTGTGGGGCGCAACAGAGTGGTTTCTTCGGGTTCACCCGGCTTTGCGATCCAGCCCAGTTCACGAGCCTTCGCCTGGAAGTTCTTCTGCAGGTAGCGCTGGTAATTCGGCTGCAGGTTTTCCGGCACCAGCGTCATCGCTGCCGACAGCGCCAGATCGAGTGACATTTGCATCACGTTCCGCTCGGGATCGTTATGGAAAGTCTCGGCCAGCGCCAGTGTGTCGGCCGCGGTGAGCTTACCCGCATCGGCGAGGGCCTTGGAATTACCCATCAGGTCCGAACGTTCCACCGCGCTCAGACGCTTCAGGGCGTCGCCCGCGATCAGAGACTGCAGCAGGCCGCCCTTATATTCCACGCGGTAGTAGCCGACGGCCTGATCGTTCGCCTGTACCCAGGCCGGGCAACCTTTCGCCTTTTCCAGCGCCAGCGTCTGCTTCTTTTCCGTAATGAGCGTGCACTGCGTCTGGCCTTCGGTACCAGTCCCGTAGCGAACGCACATCGGAATATTCCAAGTCTGATCCGACGAACCTTTGGACCCCATCGGCAGGAAGCGCTGCTGCTCCACTTCGAGCAGTGGCTTTGCGGGATCTTTGCAATCGAGCGACACTGCCAGCGTCGGCACGCCCGCCTGATTCAGGAACGTGGAGAACGACTTCGTGACGTTGCGCTTGCTGGAAGTGCTGAGGGAGTCGAGGAACTGGCCCGCAGTCGTCGCCCGCCACGCGTACTGTTTCAGATACGACTGGACACCCTTACGGAACTCTTCCTTGCCCATCCAGTTTTCGAACATGCCGATGACCGACGCGCCCTTCTGGTAGGTAATGCCGTCAAAGGCGTTGAGAATGTCGTCCTTCGCCAGAATCTCCTGGCGAATCTTCCGTGCCGAAATCAGGCTGTCTTCCTCAGCCGCGCCCAGTTTGGCGCCAACGTCGGAGATGCGCGTCTTCCACTCGGGCTTCCACTCGTCAATCAGCTTCCGTTCCATCCAGGTGGCGAAGGCTTCATTGAGCCAGATGTCGTCCCACCAGGCGGTGGTCACCAGATCGCCGAACCACTGGTGCGCCAGTTCGTGCGCCGCAGTCATGGCGTATTCGCGCTGCCGGCCAATGCGGTCGGTTTTCGGGTCAGCCAGAATGAGCGACTGAACATACGTCACCATGCCCGGGTTTTCCATCGCCCCGAAACCAACGGTATTCGGAATCGCGACCTGGTCGCTCTTCTCATACGGGAACGGAATACCGAAGTAATCTTCCAGACGGTTCAGGATGGTGGCCGTCACTTCCGCGGCATACTTCGCTTCACCCGATTTACCCTTCGGCACGACGATCCGAACCGGAATCTTGTTCTTACCCGCCACGCCGGCCGGAACATACTCAAACGGCCCGACACCGAACGCCACCAGATAGCTCGGCAGGGGCTTCGTCTGGCGGAAGACAATCGTCTTCGTGCCACCGGCGTTCTTTTCGGATTCAGGCGGCGTGTTGCTGACAGCGCTCGAAGCGGCAGGAATGTGAAGGGTCAGTTGCCACGGAGTCTTGTAATACGGATCGTCGAAACACGGAAACGCGCCACGCGCATCAGTGGGCTCGAATTGGGAAAAGATATACCAATTACCACTCTCCACCTGACGGAAGATCGCGCTGCTGTTCTTTTCGATAATTACGCCGGAGTAGTCGATGGAGACACTGGCCGGGCCAGCGGGAACCGGCGACGGGAATTTTAACCCGACAAACTCTTCTCCGCCGGGTACTGTCTCGGCAGTTAGCTTCTTGCTTCCGGCGGTGAGCACGGCGCTCTTAATCTGAATCTTGCTCTGGTTCAGCCACAAAGTCTGCAGCGGTTTGCCAATCTCCATCTGGATAGAGATATGTCCGGTAAAGGTTGTCTTTTCCGGATCCAGGCTCAAATCGACTTTGTAGCTTTTGGGCTCGGCGGACTGGACTTCAGTAAGTCTCAGCTTCGGCGGCGCATCAGCGGCGAAAAGGGCGCCCGGTAAGGCGAGGAGGAGAAGCGTAGCGGTATTACGGATCACATAATCCAATATCGCGCACTCGAAGCGATGGCGGGGCGCATCCTAGAGGAAAGACCAAAGGAAACTATGAAAACAAAACTCGCGTCCGCGTTCCTGTTTGCCGCCCTGGCATTCGCCGCCGACCCCGCGCCACCCGCCGTGGGGCAACCAGCTCCCGACTTCACGCTCCCGTCGCAGGACGGTAGTAAGATCAGCCTCCATGACTTCCGGGGTAAGTGGGTCGTACTCTACTTCTACCCGAAAGACGGAACTTCGGGCTGCACAATAGAAGCGCATAACTTCCAGCGCGACCAGGCAAAGTACGACCAAAAGCATGCCGTCATTGTAGGCGTGAGCGTGGACACTGCAGATAGCCACAAGGACTTCTGCGCGAAGCAGGGGCTGACGTTCAAGTTACTGGCCGACACCGGAACGACGGTCTCGCGACAGTACGGTTCACTCACCAACCTGTTGCTGGTGAAACTCTCGTCACGCAATACTTTCCTGATCAACCCGGAAGGCAGGGTCGCGAAAGTCTGGTTGGGAGTCAGCCCTTCGAAGCACTCGGCCGAAGTTCTCGACGCGATTTCTCAACTGGCGAAATAACGCAAAAAGGGGACCGGTTGCCCGGTCCCCTTTCCACTACTGCGGTTTGTACTGTCGACTTAGAAGATAATCCGGATCCCGAGACGGAGGTCACGGGGGCCCTGATAAAGAGTCGGCAGGTTGTAGGCCGGGTTGTACTTCGCGTTGCCAGCCAGGTTGGCCGGTCCAACAAACTTGGACAGGGTGTAACCAGCGAAGAACGCGTTCACAGGCAACTGAGCGGCCGTGATGGCGCCGGTGCGGTTGATCTGCGTCGAGTAGTTCTGGGCAATAGCCTGATTCAGGACGTTGATGGCGTTCGCTTCAAGCTTGATCGAATAGCGTTCCGAAGCCTTGATCGTGTGGCTGATCTGAAGGTCGGTCTGCGTCATAACGGGGGTACGGCCCAGGTCGCCACGGCCATTCGGATAGGTCGGAGCGGACTGGTAGATAACCGTGGTCGACAGCGGGGTGCCGCTGTAAGCGATCTGGTTGAGGCCGAACATCGTCTGACCAGCTTTGGTGTTCAGGATGTAGGAAGCGAACAGCTTCAGGGTGTGGGGACGATCGGTCGCCAGACGGCCGAAAACGTTCTTCTGGCTGCCGGACGCGTCGAAGTAATAGAACGGCAGATCGAACGCACGATCGTTGTTGGGGTTGGAACGGCCGTTTTCGTCAGAGTTGGCGAGACCGGCGTAGTTGCCCCACAGGCGGCTGTAGGTGTAAGAAGCGTTGATGTTGAGGTTCGTCATGGCCTGGCCACGGACCGCGAATTCCAACCCGTCGTAATCACGGGTGGCTTTCGGAACGAGGAATTCCTTGCCATTCGGAGTCTTGGCACCATAGACGCTCTTGGTGTCGCGGGTGAGACCTTCGCCCGGGTTGCCGATCAGGTAGACTTCGTTGTCGTCTTTATCGAGAACGCCGATGTCGTCGATGGAGCGGATGAGGCTCTTGTGGGTGTAGCGCGCGCTGGCCACCAGACGGTTGCCGAGTTGGTGATCAAGAGCAACAGTGTATTCGCGGAGGCCGTAGGGCTTCAGGTCGGGATCGTTACCAAGGATGACCCCGGTCGGATCGATATCGACCGTTCGGTTGTCATAGTTGAGAAGTTCCTTGCCGAGAGCGCCGGGATTGGCCTTGCCGAGCGAGTACACATTGGGGTTGTCGAGGGAGTAAACGTGGGTGATCCAGAACTGGCCACCGAAGGAACCCTGTGCCAGATTGAACTTCATCACGTCGTAAGTGGTGTTGAAGCTGCCACTGAGTTTCCACTTACCGTCACCCTTGATGTCCCACGCCGCGCCGATGCGGGGAGCGAGCTTGTCACCCCAGCCGAACGCGACGGGCTTCTGGATCTTGAGGCCAGCCTGCACGGCCTTGTACGGCGGGAGGTATTCGTTTTCCACACGCATGCCGAGGTTGATGGAGACGTTGCGCGTCGGGCGCCAGGCGTCCTGGAGGTAGAAGCCCTGGTTCATACCCTTCACGTTGGAGTTCGAGCGAACGCCGTCTTCCCAGATGTAGTAGCCGTAGGGACCGGTGAAGTTGGTGATGCTGCCGCGGCTGTACTTATCGCCCCAGAAGATCCGGAAGCGGCCATTGGTGTAGTCGGAGTTGATGTCTTCCGCCTGGCGGTTGATCGCATAGCCAAACTTCAGCGAGTGCTTGCCGAGAACGTAAGAGTTGTCAAGGTACAGGTTGTGGCGGGTCGTGATGTCGCGAGCAATCGCCAGAGTGCTGGAAACGTTTGAGAAACCGGCGGAACCGGCAAATTCAGCGGGAACAGCGAGCGGAGACGCCGAACTGGCTGTCACAAAGCTGATAAACGGCTGGCCGCTGATGCCATAGTTGCCCGCCTTGTCGTTGAGATACTTGTAGCCGTAGCGAACGCTGACGAGCCACTTCACGGTCGGAGTGTAGGTAACGGAAGCGGAGTAGGTCTGCGCGGGGCTGAAGCCACCGGTGACGGAGAGATCGTTGGACGGAGCCGCGATACGGGTGTCGGTATTGGCGAGGCCACCCTTCACGCGGTTCGGGGTCCAGATCCAGGAAGAAGCGACCTGCACCTTGGAGGAAGCAGCCCAATCGAGCTTGCCGAGGCCGTAGTGGTTGACCGTTTCACGAATGTACTGACGAGTGCCAACGGTACCGCCGTACTTGTTAATGCGTTCCTGACGGAAGAATTCCGGAACCCAGCCGCCGAAGAAGAAGACCTTGTTCTTCACGAGAGCGCCACCGAGGGTGAGCGCCGGGAAGACAGTGCGGTAGGTGTCCTTCTTGGGGGCGAAGAAGTCGAGAGCATCGGCGTTTAGAGGCGAACCCTGGTAGAAACCGCGGGGGCGCGAATTCCACTGGCTATTCTGCATTGCGATACCGGCTTCACCGTGATACACGTTGCTGCCCGAGCGGGTGGAGAGGTTGACCACGCCGCCGGTCGCGCCGCCGAATTCGGCTTCGAAACCAGCGCTCTTCACCTGAACTTCGCGGAGAAATTCGAAGGGCACGTTGTGAACGCCGCGGAGCGAGCCGTTCAGGGTATCGGAGACTTCGACACCGTCGATGATGAACACGTTTTCGGAGCCGGAGGCGCCGTCAACCGAGATACCACCAACACCAGCCGAACCAGACTTCGCTTCCAGGCGGACGCCCGGAGAGAGCAGCAGGATGCTGTTGAAGTTGTGGCTCTTCGGCAGAGCGTCGAAGGTTTCCTTGGTGATGCTGGTTGAGGTACGCGCCGAGGTGACGTCGAGCGAGATAGCGGATTCGCTGACTTCGACCGTCTGGCTAACCGAACCCACCGCGAGGCGGGGGCTGAAGTCAACTCTGGAACCCAGAGTGACCGAGATATTGGCCTGCTTGAGGGTGGAGAAGCCTTCCTTGCTGACCGTGATTGAGTAGGTACCAACCGGCAGACCGGGCAGAGTGTAAGCACCCTGGCCGTCGCTGACTGTTTCGGCGGCGCGCGGGTTGGTGGGGCTTTCCGCAACAACCTTGGCTCCGGCGATAACGGAACTGGTGGCGTCCATGACGGTACCACCGATTTGTCCTGAGTTTTCCTGTGCGAATGCGGCGGCAGATGCTAAAACACCAAGCACCAGCACGGTTCGCAGACGCTTTGCGATTTGCGATTCCTTTGTTCTATTCATGTAACCTTCCCGAATCTGCCCCCCCCAAAATGCTATTGGGGCTTTTATGGTGGATAGGATAGCAGATCGGGAGTGTAGGATTTAACGCTTTCGTTACATGGACTTCCGTACACCCACGGAGAGGTGGGAACCCTACTTTGTTGATGGGGATGACGGTGGACCCAGCGGACTCGGCGCACATCCTGTGGGTTCCACCGTGTAGGCAAGGCCCGAGATCTTCCAGCCATCCGCCGTTTTCACCAGCTGAAAACTGTCGATGCCACAGTGGGTGAACTTACCGTCCAGATGGAAGTCGTATTCTGTCCAGACAACAGCCATCCCACCTCGAATCAATACTTTGGGACTCCACATCCGCTCCAGGAGGGTGGATTTTGTGGCCGACAGGCGGGCGGCGAATTCGCCCAAAGTACTGATTGAGACAGTTCCGTTGGCCCGCGAAACGGCTAACCTGCCTTCCGGAATCACCAGTGCCGCAGCCGCTGCCGAATCATGGGCGGCCATGGCATCAAAGACCGCCTGAACCCTGGCCAGAATCGCCTGTTCCTCGCCCGAAGGCTGCGCCATACACCAGAGAGCAGTGGCAAGAAATAACGAAAGCAAAGTACGCATGGGTTACAGTCTATCCATGTCGATCCAGTGGCTGCACCTGAGATTTGCCCTCACGCTCCTCGCTCTCCCGTTGGCCGCCGCCGAAATCCGGATTGACCACGTGACGATCGCCGGAACTGATCTCGATGCCCTGCGAAGGACCTTTACGCAGGTTACCGGTGTCCCCACCGAATACGGAGGACCACACGCCAACCATGCCAGTGAGATGGCCATCGTCAGCTTCCCGGACGGCTCCTATCTGGAATTGATGGGAATCCAGAAGCATGCCGATCCGAAAGCGGTGGAGGAACACGCCTGGTCCGCCTATTTAAGGAGCAACGCGAGTCCGTGCGCCTTCGCCGTTCAGGTTCCCGACGTTCCCGCGGAACTCGCACGCCTGAAGTTAGTGGGTATCGGAGGCGGCACCATCGACCATTCCGGACGAGTCCGGCCAGATGGCGTCAAGCTCGACTGGGAGACCGCAACCGTCGGACCTGGCCCGAGGGGTTCACTTTTTCCATTTCTTATCAGAGACTTCACTTCCCGTGACGCCCGCGTCAATCCGTCCGGCAAACCCACCACCACAAAATACACGGGAGTCTCCCACGTCGTGATCGGAGTTAAGGACCTCGACTCCGCCATCACGTTGTACCGGTAGGCGTACGGTCTGCCGTCGCCACGTCGAGAGACGAACACCAGCCTGGGAGCGGAAGTCGCCTGGTTCGACGGCACCCCCATCGCACTCGCCGGTAATGCCGCACCCGGTTCGTGGCTCGCCCAACGCGTGGCCCAGTATGGGGAAGCCCCGGCAGCGTTCGTCATTGGCAGCAGCAAGCCAAAGATCACGTGGCTCAACGAAAATAGGCTCGGCTGGAGACTGGGCCTCAATTAACGTGCCACAATAGCGTTCACCATCAGCCAGGCTCGCTGACTATTCCGCCCCGTGCCGGATTCCATTTATATAAGGTCACTGATGCGCCTCAGATTCACAGCCGCCACACTCTTCCTCACGACTGCGTTCCTCTCGTCTGCCCAGACGCCGCTGAACGACACCGCGAAACTTCTCACCGAAGTGATCCGGGTCAACACCAGCAATCCGCCGGGCAATGAGGCCAAACTCGCCGCACTCCTGAAGACAAAATTCGAACCCCTCGGCTTCCAGATCGACATCATCCCCACGCCCGACCCCGCCAAAGCGCATTTCATCGCCCGGCTGAAGGGAGATGGCAGCAAGAAGCCGATCCTCCTCGCCGCCCATGCGGACGTCGTCGGCGTGGAGCGCGAAAAGTGGTCCGTCGACCCCTTCGAAGGCGCGGTGAAGGACGGCTACGTAATAGGACGCGGCGCGATCGACTTCAAAGGAGGCCTCGCCGTCTTCGCCGAAGCCGTTATGATGCTGGCGAAGAACAAGGTCCCGCTCGCCCGCGACGTGATCTTCATTTCGGAAGCCGATGAGGAAGGTGGCAGCTACGGCACTGCCTGGCTGGCCAAAGACCACTTCGATAAGATCGACTGCGAATTCTCTCTGAACGAAGGCGGCTGGATCATCAGGAATCCGGACGGCACGGTCCGCTACGTAAGTATCTCCACGTCGGATAAGTCGGGCGTTTCTCTGCTGGTGACCGCAAAGGGAACCTCCACCCACGCCTCCATGCCCCGCCCCGACAGCGCCATCTTCACTCTGGCCAAAGCCATGGGCAAAATCGGGGACTACGATACCCAGCCGAAGCTGATCGAAAGCACAAAAGAGTTCTTCACCACCCTGGAGAAAACCAGCAAGCCCCCCATGTCCACGTATTTCCACGACCTGGTGGCCGGCACCGATCCCGAAAAGGTCCGCATCGCCGACCAGGAGATCAGCAAAGACCCTCTGCTCCACGCGATTATGCGCAACACGATCGCCCCGGTCTTCCTGAACGCCGGTTTCCGCGGCAACGTCATCCCCGGTTCCGCCGAGGCCACGCTCAACTTTCGCACCATTCCCGGCACGAATGTCGAGGAGTTGATCTCCGAAATGAAGGCCGTTGTCAACGACCCGCGCGTCACCATCACTCCGGTAGCGGGGCGCGGTGCCCTGCCCCGGCCCGCACCTTCCACGAAGGATTCCGACCTCTTCCGCGCCCTTGTTCAGCAGTCGAACGCAATCTTCCCCAACGTCCCGGTCACCACGTACCTGTTCCAGGCCGGCACCGACTCCGCCGCCTGGCGCAGCCGCGGCATTCCGGTCTACGGTATCTACCCGTACCCGATCAGCGCCGAAGATCTCACCCGGATGCACGGCAACGACGAGCGCGTCAGCATTGAAAGCCTGCGGCAAGGTACCGAACTCATCTACAAAACGCTTCTACAGGTCGCCGGCAAATAACAGTTGCCCACACCCCTCTCTTTCATAGAGAATGTCTAATTCGGCACTTCCACGTCGCAGTGCCACATACAGGAGACCTTGTTTGTCCCCCACAAAACGCGCATACCTGCGGGTATGCTCCATGCTGCTGTGCGCAGCTCCCGCCTTTGCCCTGCAGGCAGGCAACACCGACGCTGAAATTTCCGCCCTGAAGGCCGCTGTGAAGGCTTCCCAATCCGCCGGCGATAACGCCTGGATGCTGGTAAGTTCCGCCTTTGTCCTGATGATGACCGGACCCGGTCTCGCCCTCTTCTACTCCGGACTCGTCCGCCGCAAGAACGTCCTCGGCACCATGATGCAGAGCTTCGTCATGATGGCCGTCGTCACTCTGCTCTGGGGTATCTGCGCCTACAGTCTCGTCTTCGGCGAAGGCAACGCGCTTATCGGCGACTTCCGGTACGCCTTCCTGAACGGAGTCGGCGGCGCACCCAACCTCGACTACGCACCCACCATCCCGCACCTCACATTCATGGCCTACCAGATGATGTTCGCCATCATCACTCCGGCGCTGATCGCCGGAGCTTTCGCGGAACGAGTCCGCTTCCACGCTATGGTGGTCTTCTCAGTCCTTTGGCTTTTCCTGGTATACGTGCCCGTGGCCCACATGGTGTGGGGTAAGGGCGGCTACCTGAATCCCTTCCTCGGCGGCAAAATTCCGGTCTTTGATTTCGCCGGAGGCACGGTAGTCCACATCACTTCCGGCTTCTCCGCGCTGGTGGCCGCCATAATGATCGGAAAGCGCCACGGCTTTCCCCATGAGCGCATGGTGCCGCACAGCCTGGTGCTCAGCTTCATCGGTGCCTGCATGCTCTGGATGGGCTGGTTCGGCTTCAACGCCGGCAGCGCACTGGCCGCCTCCGCACTCGCTTCCAGTGCATTCGTCGCGACGCATTTCGCCGCAGCCGCCGGAGCCGTCTCATGGATGGTCGCGGAACGAATCAAGAACGGCAAAGCCAGCGCCCTTGGTGCGATTTCTGGTGCTGTCGCCGGCCTCGCCACCGTCACGCAGGGCGCGGGGTTCGTGACACCAGTCTCCGGTGCCATCATCGGCTTCATCGCGGGCTTCGTCTGCTACTACATGGTGGTTGTGGTGAAGAACAAGCTCGGTTATGACGATTCGCTCGATGCCTTCGGTGTCCACGGCGTCGGCGGGTTCATCGGATGCCTGCTCACGGGTGTCTTCGCAACCCGCGCGGTGAATGATGCGCTGAAACTCGCAAACGGTCAGGCCGCGCCGCTTGGCCTGGTCGATGGCAATGCGGGGCAGATCGGAAACCAGCTGATCGGTGCCCTGATCGCGATCGCGTTTGGGGTCATCGGCACCTGGGTTTCGCTAAAGATCACTGGCCTGATCACGCCCGTCCGCATGGATAAACAGCAGGAAGCCGAAGGCATGGATGTAGCTCTCCATGGCGAAGAAGGCTACGCGTTCGAAGACTAGCAACGAGGACCCGCATGTTCAAAATTGAAGCCATCATCCAGCCTTTCAAACTCGACGACGTCCGCGAAGCCCTCAAAGCTGCCGGCATCGATGGGGTCACCATCACCGAAGTCCGGGGCCATGGCCGCCAGAAAGGCCACAAGGAAATCTACCGTGGCCGCGAGTACCATGTCGACCTGCTACCCAAAGCCAAGCTCGAAATGGTAGTGCCGGAGAGCCGCAAGGATGAAGTCATTGACACCATCATGAACGCGGCCCGAACCGGCAACATCGGCGATGGCAAGATTTTCGTCTATAACGTTGGCGAGGCGATCCGGATTCGCAACAACGACCGCGGCGAATCGGCCCTATAATCGCGACTCGTGACTTAAGTCACTGCGCCATTCCCCCGCCCGGCCGTACTCTCGATTCAGAGGCAAACCATGCAACTGATCGCAGAGAAAACCGTTCGCGAATACGCCACCGAAGCCCCCGCCACTATCCGGGTCTTTGAAGCCCTGGGCATCGACTATTGCTGCGGGGGGAAGCGAACGCTCCGCGATGCCTGCACCACCGCGGGTATCGAACCCGAACGGGTCCTCAGCCTCCTGGCGCTGCTCGACGCCCCGGTGGCCGTTACCACCACAGACTGGGCTACCCAGTCTCTCCGCGCCCTCATCACCCACATCCTCGACACGCACCACACCTACGTCCGTCGCGAAATGCCCCGCATTCTGGGCCTTCTGGCGAAAGTGGTGGCTCGCCACGCCGCGCAGCATCCCGAAGTCCGCGAGATCGAGGAAGTCTTCGCCGCCCTGGAACAGGAACTCTCCAGTCACATGTTCAAAGAGGAGCAGATTCTGTTTCCTTACCTCAACCGTCTGGAACAATCGGTGGAGAAGGGCGGCACCCTCCCTTCCGCTTGCTTCAGCACCGTCGAGCAACCTATTTCCATGATGCTCGCAGAACATGACGACGCCGGTGCCCTGCTCGCCCGCCTTCGCGAACTCTCATCCGGCTACCAGCCGCCACCCGGTGCCTGCCCCACGTACATCGGCGCTTATGCCGGCCTCGCAGACTTCGAGCGCGACCTCCACCAGCACATTCACCTCGAAAACAACATCCTCTTCCCCCGCGCCACCGCGCTCGAAAGCAGCAACAGTACCGTGCACTAAATGCCCGCCTTAAGCCCAGCCCCGCCTGCCTCGCCGCCGCGCCGAAAACTCCTCCGACGAGCGCTCCCGGAGTCTTCCCAGACTCTGCGGCGAGGCCTGCAGCTGGGCTTTCTGGCACTCAACGTCTGGCTCTACCTCGCAAGGCGGGGCGACTACTGGAATCACCAGTGAGCCTGGCTCTCGCCAATAATGGAGCCACCATTTTTGTGGTGGACTCCGCACAACCACGGATTGTCGCCCTGAATCGCGAGGGCGAAGAGCTCGAACGTTTCAGCCTGCCGCCCCAAATGACACAGCCGACGGCCATCTCGGTTGTGAACAGTCAGATCTACGTGCTCGGAAACTTCCGGCATATCGTGGGCGAGTTCAGCCCCGGAGGCCGGTACCGACGCGAGTTCCGGTGGGATGGCATCCGAGCAACTGGAGCGTTTGCCTTCGACTCCAGGCGCCACCTGTACTTCGTGGCGGATGCCCGACTCACGCTCATACGAGTATTTGCGGAAGACGGCACCCCGCTTAGTTCATTTGGGCAGAGGGGCGAGGCGGTAGACCAGATGCAACGCGTGGATGCGATCCATGTGGATTCGCGTGGGCGCGTCTACCTGGTGGATAAGCGCAGGGGCAAAGTTCTTGTCTTCGCTCCTGAGCCCTGAGTGGCCCTCGGATGTGCCGGAGCTTTGACTGTTTGGGTGAGTCGTACTGGACATGGCAGTGCTGCGGGAGAGGGAGCACGCTTGGTGATTTTTCGGCTTTCCCACTAACGACGAGGCACTCATCTGCGATGTCGTCTTGCCTGCGCGTCGAGCATAGCGCCGCATGTCTGGCCGGTTCGGACGAAAGTTCAGGGCCGGGGCGGCCGAAATAGGCGTTGAGTGGAGGCTCGGCAGTTCCTGGAGCCTCGGGCTATCCAGGCCGCCCTGGGCTGGGAAAACCTCTCAATGCTGAACCGCTAAACCAACTTCCTGCACGAGCAACGACAGTCGGTAGCGACCGCGATGGAGTCAATTCCAGCCGCCGGTGCCTGTCAGGATAGCAGTCAATGATTCCAGGCGCCAACCCAACTAACGCCTAAGTTATTGAGAAATTTGGTGGGCCCTCCGGGACTTGAACCCAGAACCAACGGATTATGAGTCCGCTGCTCTAACCATTGAGCTAAGGGCCCGCTTTAACGAAAAAGCGTTACCAACGCATCCTTACGGACGCTTGCGGAACGGCCGGTTTGG
>CANIHR010000004.1 GCA_947467185.1 Bryobacterales bacterium | reverse complement strand
AGTTGTAACCGAAACAGTACAATGGACGGGGGCGGGTAACTGCCTCCGTCTTTTTGTTTTTTTAACCACTGCATGAGATTTGGACACATCCTGCTGTTCTTGACGGCCTTCACGATGACGTGGAGCGCCGGTGCTTTGGCAGCGGTGGCCGCGAAGAAAACTCCAGCGAAAAAGGCCCCGGTGGCGGCGAAGAAGAGCACGGGGAAAGCTGTTTCCGGTAAAGCCGCGCCCGCGAAAGCAGGAACGAAGGCGGCTTCGGGCAAGGCGGCTCCCCGCAAGGGTGGCAAGGCGGTGGCTGTGAAGGCAGCTCCGTTCCGCAGCCGTCAGATGCAGCCCACACAGGAGCGGTACAAAGAGATTCAGGAGGCGCTGGTCGCCAAAGGATATCTAAAGTCCGAACCAACGGGAGTCTGGGGGCCGGAATCGGTGGATGCTCTGAAGCAGTTCCAGACGGAGCAAAATATTCAGCCGACCGGGAAATTGAATTCCCGGTCGATCATTGGTCTTGGGCTTGGCCCGAAGACCGCGGGACCGCTGGTGGTCCCACCGCCCGAACCCTCGTCCACGAGGCCTCAGCAGTAATAAGGCAGTACCGTTCGATACCACTACAATTCACATGTCAGAAACAAGCTTTACCCTTGGCCGGACGTACACGCGGCAGGAAATTCACGATAAAGTCGGCGGCCCGTTGCAGGGTATGCTCCCCACAGTTGAGGGGAAGGTTGTTTGCTGCTGCGTCACTCGCGATCCCGCGAAAGAGGAATCCACGAAACTGCTGATTGGCGATTTTGCGCACCAGTATCCGGCGGCGCGGCAGTGGGCGGCGGTGAAGCAGGCGGTGCCGATGTTCGTGAAGCGGCAGCCGAACAGCTGGGAGTATATGGGGGCATTCCGGGTGGCCGAGGCTACCGCCGGGGACGACCCAAAGGTTCGGATCGTCCTACACCTGGAACCGGTGTTCGCAGCCGCTGTCGCCGGTTAAAGTCAGAGCTGACTAAGGCCGCCATCGACGGCGACAATCTGGCCGGTAGTGAACCGGGTGGCTTTCAGGAAAAACAGAACCGCTTCCGCTATCTCCTCGCCCGTGCCTTCCCGGCGGGCGGGAGTGGCTTTGATGAGACGCTCGATACGGGCGTCGGACTTGTCGAAGGGGATGACGCCGGGAGCGACCGAGTTTACCGCGATCTGCGGAGCCCACGCTTTGGCGAGAGACTTCGTGAGCATGATAACTCCGGCCTTGGAGGCGCAGTAGTGGGCGTGGTGCGCCCAGGGGCGGAGACCGCCGAGTGAACTGATATTCACGATGTGACCACCAGTGTTCTTCAGCATGATGCGGGCGGCGGCCTGGGCACAGAAGAAGGTGGCTTTCAGGTTGACGGAGTGGATGTGGTCCCAGTCGGCTTCTTCGACTTCGAGAGGGTCGAAGTACGTAAAGCGGGCGGCGTTGTTGACCAGACCGTCGAGAGTGCCGAAGTGGTCAGCGACACTGTCTAACATGTGGCGGATATCAGGCACGCTTTCGAGGTTAGCCTGAAAGACGGGGGCACCACCGCATTCGTCAGCCGTCTGGCGGGCTTCGGCTTCTGAGCCTCCGTAGTGGATGGCGACCTTTGCGCCTTCATTAGCGAGCGCGAGCGCGATGGAGCGACCGATGCGGCGGGCCCCTCCGGTGACGAGAACTACTTTTCCTGCAAGGCTCATATGGCGTGGGTGACGGCTTCGGAATCATCCGCTTCGGTGAGGGGCGGTTCGGGGATCTTGCCGCGCAGATTCCTCCATGTCCAGAATATGGCGGTGGTGGAGGAAATTGTACCGGCGACTGCGCCAATAGTGCGGGGGCTGTAGACGGTGGAGGCCGCGCCTGCCGCCATCATCGACAGCATCATGGTGGACCAGGTGAGGGATTCAAGCGTGGCGAAGATGCGGCCGCGGAAGCGGTCTTCCACGTGGTGCATCAACTGGGAAACGTTGAGCACGGAACTGATGGCGACAGCGGCGCGTGAGATCGCGATAAAGAAGCAGGCCCAGGCGAGGGTCGGCATCTGGCTGAACAGGACGTAGGCTCCGCCGTGAATCACGTAGACGATAGCGATGGTGATCTTGTACTGGCGGAAGGTGAGGCGTTTGCCGAGCCAGTACGCAATGGCTCCGCCGATGAGCAGGCCGATTCCGGCGCAGCCCCAAATGACACCGATGCCCATGGGTCCGGCGTGGAAAACTTTTTCACCGAAGAGACTGAAGAGGATTTGCGCGGCACCTCCACCGCTGGCCCAGCCGACGCTGATGAGGGCGATGCCAGCAAAGAGCGGGACAGATTTCAGATACTTCAGGCCGTCAATGTACTCACGGAAACCACCCACAGCTTTGCGGAGCGAGGCGACAGGGCGGAAGCCTTCCGGGCGATGGAGGCGGGAGACGCAATAAGCCGAAACCAGAAAAGACAGCGCGTTGAACGTGAAAGCGATCCGGTAGCCTGCCTGCGCGCCCATAGCTCCCAGGAAGGTGCCAATGGTGAGACTGGCCCACGCGGTGGTCTGCGTCATGGTGTTGGCGGTGTGGAGTTCTTCGGCGGTCGCGATGGAAGGCAGGATGGAGGAACGTCCGCTGGTGAAAAACGGGGACGCGAACATGAGTGCAGCGCTGAGAGCGAAGAGCAGCCAGTTGTCGCGGTGGGTGAGGCAAAAGATGAAGCAGAGAGCGACGACCGCGCGGACAAGGTCGCTCGCGATCATAACGCGGCGGCGGTCGGTTCGATCGAGCAGGACTCCCGCGACGGGGCCGGCGATGAGCATAGGGACAGCGCGGGCGAGGAAGACGCCGGTGACGACGAGGCCCGCGTTGGCGTGCTCCATCGCAAGACTCATGACAGCGATGTTATTGAAATGGTCACCGACCTCGCTGACGACCTGGCCGGTCCAGACCGCGCGGTAGTTGCGATTGGTGCGGATGAGATCGACGAAGGCCATCATCCGAAACGCTCCGTAACGAAGACGCCGGTGAAGATGACAGCTCCGGAGATGAGGGCGCCGACGCCCAGGTGTTCGCGGAGCAGCAGCACGGCGAGGCCCGACGCAAAGACAGGCTGGAGGTACTGGAAAGTGGCAATGCGCGAAGCGGGCATGCGCGCGAGGGCGTAGAGGAAGATCAGGTAGCCCGCAACGGACGAGAAAGCCCCCATATAGAAGAGGCAGAGCCAGGCGGTAGTGGAAACGGCTGAGAAGTTGAAGCCTTCGGAAACGAACGGGAAGAGCGGGGAGAGCAGCAGTGCGCCGCCCGCATAACCCATGGCGTTGACAGCGATGCCGCCGGAGAGAGGCTTGTGGCGCTTGCCCCATGCGGTCATGAAGGCGAGAGCCAGGGCGCAGATAAGGACGAAGAAATCGCCCAGGAGCGTGGCTTCGCCGCCGGACTTGCCCTGCGTGCGAAAGACCTGGAGGAGGATAACGCCGGTCATCGCGATGGCCATGCCGGTGGCTTTGAAGAAGGTGATGCGTTCGATGCCCATGACCGTAGCGATCAGGAGGACCCAGAGAGGCGTGGTCGCCATGATCATGGACGAGTGGATGACGGTGGTACGAGCGATGCCGAGGGTCCAGAAGACCTGGTTGACGGTGATACCGCCGATGCCCAGGGTGATGAGCAGGCCGATTTCGGAGCGCGTGAGGACAGGCGGGTTCTTGCGTGCGGCGCGCCAGTAGATCGGGATGATGAGAACGCCCGCGATGGCTGTGCGCAGGACGATGACGATGTTCGCCGGGATTTCGCGGAAAACGACTTTGGCCGCGATGTAATTGCCGCCCCAGATGAGCAGCATGAGCATGACGAGCGCGTAAACAACGCCGGAGGTTCGCCCCGGAAGATCGGTTTTCGCCGGTTTCAACCGACTGTTTCCGTGCGGGTTGTGACGTGGTTCATATAGTCGAAGTCGAGGTCGTAGCCGAAGCCGGGCGCTTCGCGTTTGGCGACGATGGTGCCGTTGGGCGTGGTCTCCACTTCGGGAACGATGATGTCGCGGGACCAGTAGCGTTTGCTGGCCGAGACGTCGCCGGGGAGCGTGAAGTTGGGCAGCGTGGCGAGCGCGATGTTGTGGGCGCGACCGATGCCGGCTTCGAGCATGCCGCCGCACCAGACGGGGATGCCGGCGTTCTGGCAGACGTCGTGGAGTTTGATGGCTTCAGAGAAACCGCCGACGCGGCCGAGCTTGATGTTGATGATGCGGCCAGCCTTCATGCGGATCGCCTGTTCGGCGTGGTGCGAGGTACGGATGCACTCATCGAGGCAGATGGGCGTGTCGAGCTTCGGCTGGAGCTGGGCGTGGTCGATGATGTCGTCGTGCGAGAGCGGTTGCTCGATCATCATGAGGTAGAAATCGTCCAGGGCCTTGAGGCGGTCCGCGTCGGCGAGCGTGTAGGCGGAGTTGGCGTCGGCCATCAGGCGGATGGAGGGGAAGCGTTCGCGAACCTGGCGGATGACGTCGACGTCCCAGCCGGGCTTGATCTTCATCTTGATGCGCTGGTAACCAGCATCGAGTTCAGTCTGGATCTTTTCGAGAAGCTGCGGGACGGTGTCCTGAATCCCGATGGACACACCGCACGGAATTTCCTCGCGGGCACCGCCGCCGATTTCTTTCCAGAGCGGGTTGTTGTTGCGGCGAGCCTGGAGATCCCAGACGGCCGCTTCCACGCCGCCGCGCGCCATGTTGTGGCCGCGAATGTGCCGAGTGAGAGGGTCAACGTCGGTAGCTGCGGCGAGGGTTTTGCCGACAAGGCGGGGCGCCACGTAATCGCGGGCGATCATCCAGGCGGACTGGGTCCACTCTTCGTTGTAAAAGGGGTTTTCGCCTGCAGTGATTTCGCCCCAGCCGGAGAGGCCTTCGCTCTGGACTTCGACGATGACGATATCGCGGGCGTAAGTGCGGCTGAAGCTGGTTTCAAAGAAGTGCACCAGCGGCATTTTCAGCTGGCGCAGGGTGATACGTTCGATCTTCATTCCGCTGTCTCCGAAAGCAGGTAGGCAGTGATGCCGGGGGTACGCTCGATGCCGGTGACGACGAGATCCTGTCGGAAGGCGTCTTCGAAGCGCTCGGCGTTGGCGGCCTGGATGTCCCGGGCACGGGCCGGGTCCGAGTGTTTGATTTCGCCGATGTTATCGGGGTATTCGATGCGGCCGACGACGGGGGGACGTTCGATATGGCCGCCGCGCGTTTTCGCGTGAACACGGGGGGAATCGAGCCACCATTCGGCCGTACAGCGGTCCGTGGGGAGGCCTGCCTGCAGATGGCTGGTGGTGGTTCCGTACTGGTTGCGAACGTGACGACGAATAACGGCCCCAAGGCGCTCGATATTGAACCAGGCATTCTTGAGTTCAAGTGGGTCGAAGGTCCACTCGATGAGATCGATGCCGCGGGCGAGGGCTTCGTCGCGCTGGTGGAGCTTCAGGCGACGACCGATCCCGTAATCGCGGTAGTCGGAGAGGACTCCGAGCATGTGGCTGTGAAGGTACGGTTTGAGGCCCGCTTTGAGACCGGGAATCGCGAGGCAGAAGGCGACCATTTTGTCATCGTCCCAGGCTCCAAAGAGCTGGCCGCCGACTTTGACGGCGACGACGAAGAAACGGAACGGGAGCATGTCGACATCGCCAAAGCCCCAAATAGTTTTCTGCAGGGCAACTGCTTCGCGGAACTCGGCTTCAGTGGTCAGCGACGTCAGCGCTATTTTCGAAGGGTCTGCTTGGCTTCCTGCCACAGGGCCTCCATTTCGTCGATGTTGGCGTCTTTCAATTCCCTGCCCTGTTCGGCAAGCTTATCTTCGATGTAGCCGAAGCGGGTGCGGAATTTGGTATTGGTGCGGCGGAGTGCCTGCTCGGGATCCACCTTCACAAAACGGGCAAGGTTCACGATAACGAAGAGCAAGTCGCCCAGTTCGTCTTCGATTTCGGTCTTGTCGCCGCCGGCGCGGGCGACGTCGAATTCTGCGAGCTCTTCGCGGAGCTTCTCGAGAACCTGTTCGGGGCCGGTCCAGTCGAAGCCAACTCCGGCGGCGCGGGAGGTGATCTGCTGGGCCTCAGCGAGGGAGGGCAGGGCGCGGGGCACCGGTGAGAGCAGACCTTTGCGCTCGACGGGTTTGTTTTTTCGTTCCTCGGCTTTGATTTCGTTCCAGCGCTTGAGGACGGCATCGCCGGTAGTCGCCGTCTCGGTTGAAAAAATGTGCGGGTGGCGGCGAATCAGCTTTTCGCTGATGAAATCAAGGGAATCGCCGATGTCGAAGCGGTCACCTTCCGGCAGTTCTTTCGCCATCTCGGCATAGAAAACTGCCTGGAGGATGAAATCGCCCAATTCCTCGCGAAGGTCGCCGAAGTCTTTGCGGTCGACGGCGTCGAGGACCTCATAGGTCTCTTCGAGGGTGTACTTTTTGATCGATTCGAAGGTCTGTTCGCGGTCCCAGGGACAGCCATCCGGGGCTCGCAAACGGGCCATGATTTCAACCAGCCGCTGAAATTGCTGGCCTGCGGAGTTTGAGTCGGATTCCATCTGATTTTGGGTGGGGTTAAGTCTAATGTTATCATTCGGCCCGAAGCACACAGGTGATAGAGCTAGACTGGAGGGTGATGAGCGATCTGTTCCAGTCCCGGCCAGTTGATGGCAATGAAAACGAGTTGCCGCCCGAGCTTCCGCCGGCTGACTTCGACTTTCTGTTGTACTCGCTGCGGCTGCAGGCGGAGCTGAATCTTGGCTTGATTCCTATGGAAGACCAGGAAGAACCAGATTTCGACCTCGCTCGCCACAACATCGATCTTCTGGCTATGCTGCAGGAAAAGACAAAGGGCAACCTCACGCCGGACGAACAGGCTGCGCTGGATAGTTCGGTAGCAGAGCTCCGGATGCGGTTCGTGCAGACCATCGAAGAAGCCCGCGCCTAAGACTTGCGGGGCCAGCGCCGGGCAATGAAGCTTAGAATCACAGTACTTGGATCCGGCACCAGTGCCGGAGTTCCGACTGTTGGTTGTTCCTGCGAGGTCTGCCACTCTACCGACCCGAGGGATAACCGTCTCCGCCCCTCCATTTTGGTTCAGCACGGCGAGCACAATATCGTCATTGACACAACCCCGGATTTCCGGACGCAGATTCTGCGGGCGAAAATTACCCATCTGGATGCACTGGTTTATACCCATGCCCATGCCGACCACATACTGGGCCTGGATGATGTGAGGCCATTCAATTACCGGCAGGGTTCCCATATCCCGATGTTCGTGTCAGCTCCGACTTTTGAAGTGATCCGGCGCATTTTCGACTACGCGTTTTCCGACAAGCCGCAGCCTTCGGCGGTGCCAAAGCTGGATGTGCGGATTATCGACGAAAGTCCGTTTGACGTGCTGGGGCTGGAGTTTATTCCGATTCCGGTGATCCACGGGAAGATGGTGGTGTACGGGTTCCGGATCGGTAATGTTGCGTATCTGACGGACCACAGTGAACTGCCGGAGGCGTCACTGGAGAAACTGCAGGGTCTGGATTTACTGTTTTTGGATGCCCTGCGGCATAAACCGCATCCGACACATTCCACGGTGGCGGCTTCCGTGGAGACAGCACAGCTGTTGCGGGCAAAGCGGACCTATTTCACACACATGTGCCATGACCTGCCGCATGCGGAAACAGAAGCGTCGCTACCGGAGGGAGTGCACCTGGCGTATGACGGTCTGGTTCTTGAGGTAGACGGCGCGGCATGAAGGTGATTCGTTCGCTGGATACCGTTGGCTCGTCTGGCCAAGGGACCGTCGTGACCATCGGGAACTTCGATGGGGTGCATCTGGGGCATCAGGCGATTTTGCGCCAGGTGGTGTTTCGGGCACACGAACTGGGGCTGACACCCGCAGTGCTGACATTCGATCCGCATCCGGCGCGGGTACTGTCTCCGGCGAAAGCGCCGTTGCTCATCAATACGGTGAGGCAGAAACTGGCGCGACTGGAACTGGCCGGAGCCGAGACCGTGTTGCTACTGCCGTTTTCGAAGGAGTTTGCCGCACTGACGCCGGAAGAGTTCGCCACGCGCGTGCTGCGGGATACGCTGAACGCCAGGGTTGTGATGACCGGGGAGGATTTCCGGTTCGGACGCAGGCAAACGGGCGATATCACGAAAATGCGAGAGCTGGGCGCGACCCTGGGATTCACGGTGGAAGCGATCGGCGATATCGCAGCGGGACCTCGCGCGGAGAGGATCAGCAGCACGAGGATTCGGGGCCTGATTCTGGAGGGCAAGGTGTCTCGGGCGGGCCGGTTGATGGGCGCACCGTTCACCCTGGAAGGCTCGGTGGTCTCCGGGTTCGGGATCGGGTCGAAACAGACGGTGCCGACGCTGAATCTGGCGTCGGAGAATGAATTGCTGCCCGGGCATGGGGTTTATGTAACGCGAGCGCGGGGCAACGGCGAAGGCGCGTTCGTCCCATCGATCACCAATGTCGGAATGCGTCCGACGTTTGATGGTCATGCGGTAACGGTGGAGACTTTCCTGCTGGGCGACGGCCCCGCAGAGCGGCCCGAACGACTGGAAGTTGAGTTCCTCGCCTGGGTTCGGGAAGAGCGGAAGTTTGCGTCACCCGAGGCGCTGCGGGCACAGATTTTGCGCGACGTTGGGTGTGCGCAGCGGTTCCACAGGCGCTTTCCGGCAAGAGCATAAAAATACGCGTGGGATAATTGTGGTTTCGTACCCACGAAGCACTTAAGTTACAGGAGAAACGAATGAGCCTTTCCCCAGGCAAACTGAAGCATATGAACGCCCTCTCGAACGAGGCCGGTGTCATCGCCGCCGCGGCGATGGATCAGCGTGGCAGCCTCCAGAAGGGCATCGCCGCAGCCAAGGGCATCCCCGAGTCCGAAGTCACGCCCAAGGAAATGGAAGACTTCAAGATCGCCGTGTCGCGCGTGCTGACGCCGCATGCCAGCGCGATCCTGCTGGATCCCGAGTTCGGCCTTCCCGCCGCTGCCGCCCGTTCCGCGAACGCTGGCCTGCTGCTGGCTTACGAAGAGACCGGCTACGACGCCACCGACGAGCACCGGATGCCGGATCTGCTGCCCCACCTGTCCGTGAAGCGTATCAAGGAAATGGGCGCGGATGCCGTCAAGATTCTCCTGTACTACACCCCGTTTTCGCCCGCCGATGTCAACGACATCAAGCATGCGTTCATTGAACGCATTGGCGCCGAGTGCGAAGCGTACGACATTCCGTTCTTCCTCGAATTCGTCGGTTATGACGAAAACGGCAAGGGCGAAAAGAGCCTGGAATACGCGAAGAAGAAGCCGGCCGTGGTGAAGGGTTCGATGGCCGAATTCTCCAAGCCCCAGTACAAAGTCGACGTGCTGAAGGTGGAAGTGCCGATCAACCCCGCTTACGTGGAAGGCAGCGCGGCATTCAAGGGCGGCGAGTTCGCTTACACAAAGGAAGAGGCTCTCGCTCATTTCCGCGATGCGGCCTCTGTCACCACCCTGCCGTTCATTTACCTGAGCGCGGGCGTGACGAACGAAGTCTTCATCGAAAACCTGAAGTATGCGGCCGAAAGCGGCACGGACTACTCAGGCGTTCTGTGTGGCCGCGCAACGTGGCTGGACGGCGTGAAGATTTTCGGCGCGCAGGGTGCGGCGGCGCTGGAAGCCTGGCTGCTGGATCAGGGCGTGAAGAACATCGCCGCCGTGAACGAAGCGATCAAGGGTGCGAAGAGCTGGCGTCCGAAAGTCGGCGCGTAAGTTCTGCCGAAAGCGTTTTGAAAAGGGGAGGGAGCCTTCGGGTTCCCTCCCCTTTTTGCTTTTACCCAAAGAGGGCTTTGGCCTTCGCCACCAGGCCCTTTCGAATGCGGTCTGTCAGGCTTCCGAAGGGGTTGTCGGTGGTGAGGTACGTCCAGGTGGAGCCTCGCTGAGACGGGTCGATGCCGTTCTCCCGGGCTTCTTCGATTCGACGTTCGATTTCGGCATCGAGACCGGCCATCATTTCTTCAAACATGGCGTGAACCCGGCGGAGGTATTCGTGGAGAGGGTCACGTCCTCCCCAGGCGACCCACTGGATTCCGGAGCGGAGTTCGGTGACTTCGCTGAGATGGTTCGACCATTCATCATCCATCGTGCGGAGAGCGACCATTCGGTCGAACTCGGGCAGGTCTTCTGAGAGCAGGATTCCGTCACGGCGCTTCGAGACAATCTGACGCTGGCCTTCGATGGAGCTTTCGTATTTGCGCAGGAATAGACGAATTTCGAGGTTCTTGCCTTCGACGATCCGCTGAACACCTTCGGGCGTGGCGAGGGCCTGCATCTGGTTCGCGGGGATGAAGTGTTCGCCGCCGCTGAGGGCCTGGCCGTAGCGCTGCACGATATCGTCTTCGAGAGAGACGAAGAAGCGGGAGGTTCCGGGGTCGCCCTGGCGCCCGGCTCGACCTCGCAGTTGGAAGTCGATGCGGCGGGCTTCGTGGCGGTTGGTGCCGATGACGTGGAGACCGCCGAGTTCAGCAACGCCGGAGCCGAGGCAGATGTCAGTTCCCCGCCCCGCCATGTTGGTCGAAATGGTGACGGCTCCGCGCTCTCCGGCAAGGGCAATGAGAGCGGCTTCGCGCTCTTCGTCGCGAGCGTTGAGGACGTTGTGGGGGACATCGGTCAGAAGCCAGCTGAGATGCTCGGATTCAGCGACGGAGGCGGTGCCGACGAGGACGGGGCGTCCGGTGGCGTTCACGGCGCGGATTTCGTCGAGCAGCGCGTAATGTTTTTCGGACTTCGTGCGATAGACGCGGTCGGGGTAGTCGGCGCGGATCATGGGCCGGTTGGGCGGGATAACTTCGACAGCCAGGTTGTAGATTTCGCCGAACTCACTGGCCTGCGTGGCCGCGGTGCCGGTCATACCGCAGAGGTGTTCGTAGAGCGCGAGGAGGTTTTCGAGCGTGATGGAGCCGAAGATGCGGCCCTGGGACTTGAGGGCAACACCCTCTTTGACTTCGACGGCGGTATGGAGGCCGGCGGGCCAGCGGCGATCCTGCGCGATGCGGCCCTTGAACTCGTCGATGGACTCGACCTGGCCGTCTTTGATGAGGTAGTCTATGTCGCGATGCAGGAGGGCGTGCGCGTGGAGGGCGTCCTGCACGGTGGTGAGGACTTCGAGATTCTCCGTTGCGAAGAGGTTGCCACAGCCAAGGATGTTTTCCGCATGGTGGATGCCGTCATCGGTGAGGGTTACATGGCGCCCGTGCTCTTCGATGCGATAGTCCAGGCCACGTGCGAAGTCGCGAACGAGACGGTCGGCGCGGAGGACGAGGTTGCCTTCGGCTTCTTCGCCACCGGCGATGACGAGGGGGATGCGGGCTTCGTCGATCAGGATGGAGTCGGCTTCGTCAATGAGGGCGGAATGGAAGCCGCGCTGGACACGGTCTTCGGGGCGGAGGGCGACCTGGTCGCGGAGATAATCGAAGCCAATTTCGTTGGGCGTGGCGTAGGTGATATCGCAGGCGTAAGCGGCACGGCGGGCGACTGGGGAGAGGCCCTGGCGGATGCTGCCGCAGGTGAGACCGAGCAGGCGGTAGATAGGGCCCATCCATTCGGCGTCTCGGGTGGCGAGGTAGTCGTTGACCGTCATGACATGGACGCCCTGGCGGTTGCGGGCGAGCCAGAGGACGGCGGGGACGGCGGTGAGGGTCTTCCCTTCGCCGGTCTGCATCTCGGCGATTGAGCCGCGGGTAAGGGCAAGGGCACCGCGGAGTTGCACGTCGAACATGCGCTGGCCGAGGAGACGCTCGGCAGTGACAGCTGCAATGGCGATCACGGTTTCGACGTTGTTTGCCGTTTCGTAGGCGGTTCGCAGAGTTGCGTCGGGCAGGGGCTTGAATTCGTCGCGGAGGCGGTTGATACGCACAACGGCGGCGGTGTCCGCGTCACGGCGCGGAAATAGTGTCTTCAGAAATCCAGTCATGAGTCCTCTTGTGCCCGGGAAAGGGCAGACCACTGCATCCCGTGGGGACGGGCCGGGTTGATTGCCTGCGAGGTTTCAGGCGATGGGCGGAGGGAGTTGGAAGCGACGGAGGGCGAACGTTTCGCTGGAGACGGCGGGAAGTTCGGGCGCGGGGAGAGAGACAGGTTCGACTGCAAGTTCGCGGACAACAGTGGCGGCCGGAGCAGGAAGGGCTTCTTTCCACTTCCGGGCGCTGGCACCGCGGGCGATTGTCTGCTCCGTGCGCACCGCAGTGCGGACAGTGGGCAGCGCGGCGAGTTGCTGCAGCGCCATCAGGAAGAAGGCGGCGGCGACAAAACGCGAAATCAGGCGGCGAGTACGCACTTGCAGATCAGTATAGGGCAGAGCTACTGGCCAAAGCCACCCGCTGCGATGAGGAAGATAACGGAGTAGACGACTTCCGACCAGCCGATCTGCTTCAGGTCGAGCTTCTTTTGGGGCTTTGCGACGTACCAGAAGGAGCGAGCGAGGATGGGAACATAGCCGAGGAGGACAGGCCAGGGGGTGAAGTGGGCAGCGACCATGGCCGCAACTGCTGTGAGAAGCAGGAAGTGATAAATCGCGCAGGTCCTGCGAGCGGCAGCAGCCTTGCCGGGGACCTTCTCATGGGCGGCGAGGACCCGCATTTTGACATAGACAACGCTGCTGCCGAAGTAGAGGATGCACTCCAGCCAGAGAATGGCGAGGCACCAGTCAAAACGGTCAGTGGTCGAGTAGAACGCGGCTGGCGCAGTCATGGTCATGCCGAGAATGGCCGTCATTTCGCCGAGAATCGTGCGGTCTTCACGGACCATGCCCTGCCAGGTGTTCAGGCCAAGGACAATAGCCGCAATTCCGGCCATCGGGGCGAGGAACCACATTCGGTTGACGAAAAGCAGGATCAGGCCGGCTGCGCCTCCGACGCCCATGTAGATGAGAGCAAGTTGCCGGGCGTCCCCGATGGGCTTTTCCCAGCGGACGGCACGTGCCCAGGCGAGAAGGGGGCTGCGACCGAGGAAACAACCGGTAGCGGCGAGGAAGAGGGTCAGGATGTTCCATGACCAGGTCCGTCCGACGAGGAAGCCGAGGAGCATGGGGACGTAGAGCATGCCCCAGGCACCATGTTCGAGGGGCAACCGCCAGCGGGTACGGAAACTTTGGGCCACGAGGCCATCATATAGGGCGAGGCGCTGGCGTCCGCTTTTTGGGGCGAGGTTGCAAGCGATGGAGGCGTTTGTTGACCTGGTCTAAGGAGAAGGCTTCCGGATCAAAGTCGCGCCCCAGCCATTCGACGATGTCGTCGTGCTGCTCGTGTTCGGGATCGGCGAGGGCGTCCAGCAGGCTGTAAAAACCGGGCAGGCCGCCACAATCCTCAGGAGGGCACTGCCTTTCACCCGCAACGCAGAAAGGGTATGTCTGGGCGGGGTCGGGTGCCAGAAACTTTCAACGAGGATCTCGTGATCCCAGTCATCGCCGAAATCATAAAGGTAGTGAGCTTTTGCCCGCACTTTGGCCAGCACGGTGGACAGGTGGGCGGTCTTTTCGCTGGCGGTACGCGGGCCACCAAAGATCTGCGCCATCGGATCGGGCCGGCCGAAGCGCTGTTTCCCGATACGGAACTCATGCAGGTGATAGTCCTGCCATCCCATGGCCGCCTGGATGACGCGATGCAGGCGCTCCAGCGTTAGATCTTCAGGAACCAGCAGCCGCCGCCAGATGGGCGGATTCGTTCCGAGGAGGGTAACCTTGATCTGGCAAACGTTCCCAATATTCTCGAGGGCACTGGTTGGCATTTGTTCTCAGGATACTGCGGTGAAATGCGTCTGAGCCGGTGAGGTACTTCCAGGCTCAGACAGTGGCGAGAGGAGGATTTGTGGAGGGTGACTGAGGTGTAATTGGGAGAGTTTAGAACTGGAAGGAGGAGATTTGGAGGTGTTTTTCTCGCTGCTGTCTGAGCCGGTATGTCTTGCTCTGCATGCCTCTCTTATGGCACTTCCGGTGCCAAACTCTCGCGCGTTTAGAATCAACAACATGAAAAAACGCCTCCGAGGTATTGTTCCAGGGAGGCGTTTCAAGTCGGTAACGATGGTTCAGAATGAACCGTTCAGGGCATCCAGCGTTTGATGAAGTTGGTATCAAACGTTCCAGCGACAAAGTCCGGTTCGTTGAGAATCCGTTTGTGAAGTGGGATCGAGGTATGGATACCTTCCACAACGAACAGGTCCAGTGCGCGCTTCATGCGCTGGATGGCTTCCTCGCGGGTGCGACCGTGCGCGATGAGCTTGGCCACCAGCGAGTCATAGTAGGGCGGGATGATTCCATCCTGAAATGCGTGGGTGTCCACGCGGATCCCAATGCCGCCCGGCAGGTTCAGGCCCGTGATGCGGCCAGGACTCGGGGCGAAGGTCTCGGGGTTTTCCGCGTTGATGCGGCATTCGATGGCGTGCCCGAACGGAACAATCGGACCACCCAGAATTTCGGGCAGGGTCTGGCCCGCGGCGATCAGGATCTGCGACTTCACCAGATCCACTCCGGTAACGGCTTCCGTAACCGGATGCTCCACCTGAATGCGGGCGTTGACTTCGATGAAGTAGAGGTCGCCCTTTTCGTCCATCAGGAATTCGACGGTGCCGGCGTTGCTGTAACCAATCGCCTTAATCGCTTCCTTCAGCTTGGCCGAGACGCGGTCGCGAACTTCCGGACGGAGAGCGGGGGACGGGCTCTCTTCAAGCAGTTTCTGGTGACGGCGCTGGATGCTGCACTCGCGCTCACCGAGGATTTCGACGTTGCCATGCTCATCGGCCAGTAACTGGAACTCGATGTGGCGGGGCGCGCCGATGTATTTTTCGAGGTAGACGTCGGCGCTGGAGAAGGCGGCTCCGGCTTCCTGCTGAGCCTGCGCCAGCATGTTGGCAAGTTCAGAGCGCTGGTGGACGATGCGCATACCGCGTCCACCACCACCGGCCGAGGCCTTCAGGATGACCGGATAGCCGATCTTTTCGGCCAGTTCTTCCGCTTCTTCAGCGCTGGAAAGCACGCCGGGGGAACCGGGAAGGATCGGCACGCCGTATTCCTTCATGATGGCCCGGGCACGTTCCTTGATGCCCATGGAAGCGATCACTTCCGGCTTTGGGCCAATGAATTTGATGCCCGAATCGCGGCAAACTTCAGCGAAACCCGCATTCTCACTCAGGAAGCCGTAGCCAGGGTGGATGGCATCCACATTGGTGATTTCGGCCGCGCTGATGATGGACGGGATGTCCAGGTAGCTGCGGGCGCTGCGAGCCGGACCGATGCAGATTGCCTGGTCGGCAAAACGCACGGGGAGGCTGTTGCGATCCGCTTCCGAGTAAACGGCGACAGTGGGAATGCCCAGATCGCGACACGCGCAGATCACCCGGAGGGCGATTTCACCGCGATTCGCGATCAGGATCTTTCTAAACAGGCCGGATGCCAAAGAGGGATTCTCCGTACTCCACAGCCTGGCCATTCGCAACGAGCTTGCTTTCCACAATGCCCGCGACATCGGCTTCGATTTCGTTCATCAGCTTCATCGATTCGATGATGCAGAGAACCTTACCGGGGGTGACATGCTCGCCGATCTTTACGAACGGTTCCGCGTCCGGCGAGGCCGAGGCATAGAACGTGCCCACGATGGGGGACTTTGCGTAGACGAGGGAATCCGGGGTCTTCACCGCCGGAGTTACCTCGGCTTTAGGCGCGGTTACCGCCCCAACCGTGTGGGCGGCGACTTGCGGAACCACCACGTTGGTCGTGGTGGCGACCGAAATGCGAACCCGGTTCTCACCGCGTTGAACTTCCAGTTCGGTCACACCGGTTTCGGACACGAGCTGGATCAATTCCCGTATTTCTTCAGTAGTCATGCAATTCTCACTAGGGTAACAGCTATTTACTCGGCAGTTTTGGTCGCGTTCTCAAACAGGAAGTTCAGGGTCTTCTCCGTCTGAATGTGCGAGGCGATACGATCGAGCGACCCATTTTCAAGCAGCTTCTTGCGGACGACCGTAACCATCTCGCGTTCCTGCCGCGCGATGCGATCCACTTCCTTGTCGACTTCTTCGTTAGTGGCCACGATGGCTTCGCGATCAGCAACGCGGCCGAGAATCAGAGAGGCGCGGACTTCGCGGATTGCCTGGTCACGCTGGGCTTCACGGATCTTGTCCCAATCGAGGTTGAAGGAGCGGGGATCGACACCGTCCTGCGCGAGGGCGCGGAGGCGCTGTTCCACGCGGTTTTCGATCTGGCGATCCACAAAAACGCCAGGGACCGGGAATTCGTGGGCATCAACCAGCTTATCGACGATCTTGTCACGGGCCACACGGACGGCTTCGCCCTGAAGCTGCGCGAAGATAGACTTCCGGACAGCGTCCTTCAGTTCGTCCACGGTGCGGAAGTCGCCCAGATCCTGCGCGAATTCGTCGTTGAGTTCAGGGAGTTCCTTGCGCCGGACACCGTTCACCTGAACTTTGAAGGTGACGGACTTGCCGGCCAGCTTGGGGGAACCGTAGTCTTCGGGGTAGGTGACCGAGACTTCGCGTTCTTCGCCTGGGGCGGCGCCGGTCAGATTTTCGGTAAAGCCGGGGAGGGTTTCCGGACCACCGATGAGGACCTGAACTTCGTCGGACTTAATGGGTTCTTCAGCGCCGGCGATGCTTTCGAGCGAGATCACGGCGTAATCGCCATCAGCCAGGGGCCGGGGATCGACGTTCGCGTAGGTGGCCTTGGAATCACGAATCTCTTCGATGCGCTTCTCAACGTCTTCTTCCGGAGCGGTGGGTTCGGTATAAACGACTTCAACGCCTTTGTATTCAGAGAGTTCGAATTCGGGGAAGACTTCGAAATCGGCCTTGAAGTGGACGTCCGCACCGTCGTGGAAGTGAACGTCTTTGATGTTGGGCTGGCCTACAACCTTGAGGCCGTCTTCCTGCACCTTTGCATCAAAGAAACGGGGCAGCAAGGTCTCCAGAACCTTCTGGCGAATGTCGCCACGATAGCTGCTGCGGATCAGCGACAGCGGAGCCTTGCCAGCGCGGAAGCCCTTCAAGTGGGCCTTCTGCCGAAACTGCTCGGTAACCTTGTTCGTTTCTTCCTCAACTGCCTGGGCAGGGATGAGGAATTCAAGCTCGTGCTTGCAACCTTCTACTAACGCCAAAATCGGGGTCCTCGGGAATCTTCAGTTTTAAAAACCAACTGTGGATGGAACTTTCAGGATAACAAAGGGGCTACAGGCTCCGGATGTGGAAGCCGCCATCGGCGTGAAGGATCTGGCCCGCGCAGTAGTCGAGATGGCCCGAGGCGATAGAGCGGACGACGTTGGCTATGTCGGCGGGTTCACCCATGCGGCGCTGCGGGAGGAGGCCCCCAGCAATCTTTTCGTCGTAGACCTTCTCCACCTTCGAGATCATGTCGGTGCGGATAATGCCAGGCTGGATCTCGAAAACCTGAATATTTTCAGGCGCGAGGCGCTGGGCGTAGACGAGGCGGGACATGCTGACTCCGGCCTTGGAAATGCAGTATTCGGCGCGGTTGACAGAAGCGGTAAAGGCCGAGATGGAGGAGACGAAGACGATGCGGCCGGAGCCTTTTTCGAGCATCCAGTTGGCGGCGAGCTGAGTGAGGAAGTGCGGGCCCTTCAGATTGGTATTGATGAGTTCATCGAAGCTCTGTTCGGTGGCCTGGAGGACGTCGAGCCGTTCCCGGGGGGCGATTCCGGCGTTGTTCACCAGAAGATCGAGGCCTTCCGGGAAAACCCCGCGGGCGAAGTCGATGAGGGCGGCGCGGTCGGTGGGATTGCCGATGTCGCAGCGGAAGATTTCACAGCCGGTTTCGGCTTTGAGGCTCTCGGCATTTTCGAGGCTGCCGAGGTAAGTGGCGATGACCTTGTGGTCGCGCGAGAGGTCCTTTGCGATACCCCGGCCAATGCCGCGGCTCGCTCCCGTCACAATTGCGTTCATCGGGCCATTGTAGCGAGGCGGATGGAAGCGATTCCCATGGCGTACGAAAGGAGGTCGGCCCAACTGAAGGAGGTGCCGAGCAAGCGGGCAGTGACGCGGGGCAGGGTGTGTTCACTGGCGAGAAGGTGGGAGGGGAATCCGGTGAGCTGGAAGAGTTCCAGGGCAAGCATGATGGCGGAGGCGGCGAGGGTTGCCGGGGCGGGCCGGAACCAGAGCCGCAGGATGGCGTAGACCATGGCGGCATACAGCACGTCGCCCAGATATTTATCGAACAGAACGGCCCCGGTGTGCACCACACGAGACAAGATGCCGAGGGCAATGATGCCGACGATACACGAGATCCAGAAGCGGCGCAAACTTCAGTCTACGCGAATGCGATGGCCGTTGCTGGAGACACGGACGAGTCCATGTTCATCGGTGCGGAGGATGGCGGCATGGCGCTCCTGTAGTGCTGCGATCGTGGCCGGGTTGGGGTGGCCGTAGGAGTTTTCGAAGCCAACCGAAACCATGGCGAAAGCAGGGTGGAGCAGGTCGAGGAATTCGGGAGTGGAGGATGTCCGGCTGCCGTGGTGCCCAACTTTCAGGACGCTGACCGGCTGGAGCAGGCCTGCGCCGAGGATCTCCCGTTCGATGCGTTTTTCCATGTCTCCGGCAAGCAGGAAAGAGGTGGTTCCGTAGTCGATGCGGAGAACGAGGGAGTCGTCGTTTTTGGGTTTGGCGTCGGCTACGTAGTCGGGACCAGGGGCGAGGACTGTGACTCGGGTTCCGGCAAAGTCAAAAGTTGGCTGGCGACGCATTTCACGGATGCGGACGCCGTATTGTGTGGCCGCGGTGCGGACCTTTTGCCATCCGGAATTTTCAGCGACTGCACCGGTCCAGAGCTCGGCGGGGCGGAAATCGCGGAGGATGGCTGGCATGCCGCCCATATGGTCGTCGTGGGCGTGGCTCATGACGATGACATCAAGATGGCGGATGGCACGGGACCAAAGGTAGGGAGCAACGACATCTTCGCCGATATCGAGGGCCGATTTGCGGGACTGGCCGAAGGAGGGGATGCCGCCTGAATCGATCAACATTAGTTTGCCGGTGGGGAAGGCCGCCAGGAGGCTGTCCCCCTGGCCCACGTCGATCGCGTCAAGTTCAAAGCGGTTCGGAGTAGTGCGGGCCGCGAAGGGGTGAATTGCCATGACCGCGAGAAGGCTGGCGAGAGCGGCCCAGCTGAGGATGCGGCACCAGCGAGGGAGGTGCCGCCAGGCGGCGAGGAGTAAAAGGGAGCAGAAGGCGACGGCGAGCCAGAGAGGCGGAGCGGGAATGCGCCAGTCGGGCTCCCAGCGAGCGTTGAGGGCAGCGGCCCATTTCGAGAGTGCCAGGAGGATGCGGCAGAGAATCGCGACAGGGTGTGAGTTGAGCGCGATGGCGAGGAAACCGAGAGGAACGAGGGCGGTCAGGACCGGAAGGACCATCACGTTGGCGGTGAGGCCTGAGAAGGAGAGCCGGTGGAAGTACCAGACCATAGGCAGCGCCAGAGCAACCTGGATAACGAGCGACGTAACGACAATCTCCCAGAGGTAGAGCGCGAGTCGGGCGCAGGTGACAACCAGGAAGTTGCCCGCGCGGAGGGGGAGCCGGGTGACCATCTGCAGCGTCAGAGACAGGAGCCGAAGTTCCACGCGGAACTGGGCGGTGCGGGGGGCGAGGCGAATATCGCGACGGTCTTCGGCAAGGGCTCGGCATCCCGCGGAGAGAGGTTCCGACGTGGCTTCGAGCAGGGGCACGGCGAAGGCTCCGATGGCGGCCACCGCGAGGAAGGTGAGTTGAAAACTGGCTTCGAAGAGCTGCGAAGGATCGACTACGAGGAAGAGGATCGCGATACCAGCCAGGAGGTTGAGGAGGCGGCCTTCGCGATAGAAGATGCGAGCAACCCCGTAAAGGCTCATGCCGACGGCGGACCGAACAACCGGGGCCTGCCAGCCCGTGACGCCCGCATAGAGCCAGGCAACTCCAATGGTGGCTGAGAGCGCCGCCCATTGCGGGACCCAAAGCAGGCGGAGGAAGAGCAACAGGACGGCGGCGAGGATGGCGACATGGCTGCCGGAGATGACGAGGGCGTGGTAGGTACCGGTAGTCCGGTAGTCTTCGGTCCAGAAGCGTTCCATGCGGGAGGTTTCGCCGAGGAGAACAGCGGCCATCATGCCGGCCGTGTAGTTGTCGTTCGGGTAGAGACGTTCCAGACGGTCGAGCGCAGCGGCTCGGAGCGCGAAAATGGGGCGTTCCCAGGCAGTTCCGCACTGGCCGGGGAGGATCTTCAGCGTGGCAACATCGCCCGATGCGTTCCAGTAAACCTTGCGCCGGGCGAAGTACTGAATGGCATCAAAAGAACCAGGATTGTTGAAGTTGTGGATGGGGCGGATGCGTCCGGTGAATTCGAGTCTGGTGCCGTACGGGAGAAAGGGGATATCGACCGGCTCTTTTGCGTACAGCGACACTTGAGCGCGTGTATGAGGGGCAAGTTCGAGTTCGAACCGCTCACGGCCTTCCGACGGGAGGGCCGGAGTGACAACGCAGCCATCGAAGATGGCGAGTTGGCCATCTTCAACGGAGAGCCGAGGCGGCAAGTGAGGTCGGGACGTCCCAAGTGCGGCCGACAGGAGCGCTACAGAGCAAAGCGCACTAGCCCTGGCGCCGAAAGGGGCCTTCTTCCAGGCAAGCACGGCAAGGAAAGCTGCGGTAGCAGCGAACGGCAGAACCTCCGGCCACGAGAAAGGGACGAAGTGCGCGGCGAGGATGCCTGCACAGACGGCGGCCAGGGGGAGGAGCAGAGGCTCGCGGAGACGCACGTATACATAGTTCCGCCGGGCCGGAAAATTCTCAGTCTATGTTTTAGATTGTGGATCGAAGGGTAACGATGGAAGAGGGTTGGGGAGACGAAGGTTGACTAAAGGGGCGGCGGGAGTATTCAAGCCAGGCTAACACGAGGAAAGTTTTGTGCGCTCGGTCTTCAGCATTACACCATCGTTCTGATACCGACGGCTCAAAAAAATCTTCCAGCAGCCGATAGGGATTAAACGGGTCTAAACCGTGAGCTTCCAGTGCGCAGGAGCCTTCGAATTCTGCCAGACATTCGAGTTCGCTGCAAGAGAGGCCTCGAAGGAAGGTGACGGCTGAGTGCCGATGACCGGAAAACGCAGTGCGAAGGAGTGCACCGACCAGGGATGAGCGAGTAGCAGCTGCAACGGCCAAAGGTAGCTCCATCGGGTGCACCCTGAATAAGGCACACCTCTCACCTCTATTATCGTGAATCGCACTAGTAGAAAGCAAGTAGCAGGGGTATGGAAATCTTACAGCGCCAGGCGGAATACTTACTTGATGGCGATGGTAGTCGGGCCGGAAGTGGAGGTGGAATCCACGCTCGGGATGCTGTTCTGGAAGATGCGCACCGAGACCGAGGGACCCGTCTGGGCGTTGGCAGGAATCAGAAGATTCAGCTGCCATACACCGACCAGGCCGGGAGCGAGGCCTGAGTACGTAATGTTCTCTTCCGGCAGCGCAGTACCGGAGGCACCAATCACCACAAGCGGCTTGTTCGGGGCCGGCGTGACACCGGTGGGGCCCTGACCATCGGCGGGCGGGTTCGCAACCGGGCCAAGCCCGGTCCCATAAAGAACGATGTATTGGCCGCGCGCAACAGCGTTTGCGTTGGAGTTGATAGTGCCGTCGGCGGCGTTGTAAGCAACGATCTGTCCACCACCGGAGGCGTTGGATGTGAACATCGCCGGGGCAGCGGAGGTAAGCTGCAGTTCCGCACCGCCGGCAATCTGACCAGAGACCGGGTGGATAACCTGAACATCGGCAGTACCACCACCGGGCAGGTTATTGGAAAGCTGCAGGTTGATCTGAGCAGCGGATACAAAGAAGAGGGGTGCGGGAGTGCCGTTCACAAGAACCTGGGTGTCCGCCAGCAGAGTAGGCAGTGGAACTTCCGTGGCAGCCGCTGTGGAACCCGCGAGAGCATTCGTGGTGACCGTAGGAAACACGGCGGCGATAGAGCCGGCGGTGAGCGGACGATTCGCATAGTTGGCACCGCTTACCAGCGTCAACTGCGGCGCGTAATAGACCACGCGCTGGGCAGCATCCGTTGCCAGCAGGTTCCCATATGTGTCCTGGAATACAGAGAGGGGAGAGAGCACCGGCAGCGTTGCATCGCTGGCATTATTCTTCAGCGGCAACTGATCGACGACCGGGTAGTGCAGGACCTGGTTATTCGTCGCGTCGTTGACCCAAAAGCCAGTTGCAGTGGAAGTAACGGCAAGCGGCAGACCGGCCGTCGCAATACTGATGGGCGGTGTGTCGTAGTTGTTGATATTCGCCGCTTTGTTATAGACCTGTACGCGACGATTGCCGCTGTCAGCCACAATGACGCGGTCCTGCGGGTCGACAGCCACGCCGTGGGGCGCGTTGAGGCGGGGCGGGTCGGAACTGCCGGGAGTGGTGCTGAAGAAGTTCAGCGAACCCAAAAGTTTGGTAGCTGCCATGCCGTTTGAAAATGGCTTGGGGAAGAACAGCACCCGGTTGTGTACGCCGTCAGTGGCGATCAGGAAGCCACCCGTCGGGTTGGCCGAGTTCGCGGCGTCAGCCGTGAGGGCAAGGCCGAAAGGGGCGCTCATTGTCCGGTCGGAAGGATCGGTAACCACGGAGGTAAAGTTCACCTGGCCAAGGACCAGATCGGCTGACTCCAGACCCTTCTTACCGGAATCGAAGGGAGCCGGGAAGCGCAGGATTCGGGAGTTACCGGTGTCGGCCACGAACAGATTGCCTGTGGAATCAACAGCCAGGCCGGTAGGAAATCTGAGACCCTGAGCGTTCGGCAGAGTGGCGTCGTTCGAAGGATAGTTGACCAGGTTGCGGAACAGATCGGGCTGTCCGATCACGATGTCAGCTTTGTCACCGTTCTTCAGCCTGGTGAAGTCTTTGAACCCCAGGACCCGGTGGTTCAGCGAATCAGCCACCCAGAGGCGGGGCGGGCTGACGGACTGGTCCAGGATGGCGGTTCCCAGCGGAGAGGAAACGCTCAGTCCGGATGCTAACTGAAATTCGCGACCCTCGATCAAATTCACTGCGTTGTAGGGAAAGTCCAGCTGACCAATGACGCGGCTGGCGGTTGCCGTGATGCCACCCGGGCCAGCATTGAAAACGAGAACGCGGTTGTTCTGGGCATCGGCAACGAATAGTTCCGAACCGGAGAACGCAACCTGCGCAGGGAAGTTCAAGGAACTGGCCGAGGAATCGCCCTGTCCCTGGTTGGCCTTGACGCTCGTGAAATTCGTCTGGCCAATGACGGATGTAGCCGTAGGTGAGAACTGCGTGCCTTCGGGTAGCCAGGTGTCCACCCCGGGGTAAACCATGAGGCGGTTATTCGAGGAGTCCGCCACAACAATGCCTGCGCTGGTACCGACGACGCCGTACGCGACACCGAGAGAGATCGCCGACTGGTTGTTGGTATTAAAGACCGCTGGGTCGAGACCCATGATGCGGCTAGCGACCCCGTTGGTGGCGACTCCGGCGGGATAAACCAGAACGCGGCGGCCCAGGTCGGCCACAAACAGACGACCAGTGGAATCGAACGAAATGCCCTGGGGCTGAATCAGGTTGGTCTTGCTGGTACTGCTGGTGGTGGAGATCCGGCTGGCAAAGTCGTTCTGCCCGATGACGAGGTCCGCTGCTGGGCCATTTTGCCCTTTCTGGAGGAGGGCAACCGGATACCGGAGGACGCGGTTGTTGCCCGTGTCGGCGACCCACAGATTGCCGGTGGAATCGAAGGCGAGACCTGTGTGGGTAACCGTCGTAAGCCCCGTAGCCAGGGAAGTTGCACTGATGCCCCCGGAATTGGCGCTCTTCCCCGTAAGGGAAGTCTGGCCGATTACCATGTCGGGGAAAGCGATGCCAGCGGGCTGGGTGAGCGGTTTCGGGTAACGAAGAATGCGATTGTTACCGGTGTCGGCGACGTACAGATTACCCTGGCTGTCGCATGCCAGACCAGTCGGCTGATTCATGCCGGTGGAGCGTCCACCGGAGCCCTGGGAGAGGTTGGCGAACATGTCGACCTGGCCAAGAACGATATCGGCGGTGGCCCCGGCTACCAGTTGCGTAGCGTAGCGGAAGCCAAGGACGCGGTTATTACCGGCATCCGCGATGTAGATATTGGGTGGTGAAACGGAGTTATCGACAGCGATGCCGAGCGGGAAGCTGAATTCCCTGCCTTCCGTGACGTTGGGACCATTGTTCGTAACCAGAAAAGGGTTCGAAGCCGTACCCTGATACTGCGGGTCGCCAAGGACCTTCACGGGCTTGCGGAACAGCGCCTGCGGCGAGGCGACGTTCTGGAAGGCGAGAAAAAGAGCTAAATAAGCGAAGCGTGGCCGGACAGTCAATGCACCCCCACGATAACACGTCGGAAAGGTGTCATTCGGGCTATGTCCGACAAATCAAGGGTCTAGGCAGCCATAAACGGAGGGCGCCGCTTGTGCCACTCGGTTCTCTGCTGGAACTCTCTGCCGAGCGATAAGAGCAGGTTTTCGCTGAACGGTGGGCCGACGAGCTGGATCGCGACCGGCATGCCCTGATCGAAGCCGCAGGGAACGGAAAGGGCGGGCAGGCCAGCCAGATTCCCCGCCTGAATCAGGGAGCCCAGGGGATTGGGCGGTCGCGAGGGGCCGACCGCGGTGGTAGCGGGGGCGTCGAAGGGCTCTGAAATCTTCGGGGCAATACTCGGAAAAGTCGGGGCAATTAAGACATCAAGGTCGTAGAACAGCTCGCGGAACTTATCGCGAACCAGGGACCGGATGCGCATGGCCTTTAGATAATCCTTCGCGGGGATCTCCAGCCCGGCTTTCAGGCGTGCAATCTGGCGACTATCCTGAAGCTGGTCCACCTTGCCGCTGGTAATGAGGGGCTCAAAGATGGAGGCGGCTTCAGTGCCGATGATGGTGGAGATCATCGGACCATAGGGAAAATCAGTGAGTTTCGCGGCGGCGGTCTTGAGGCCGGCCTCGCGGAGAACCCCGAAGGCCGCTTCGGCCCAGTCGAAGCCAGCGCCGGCGACGCCGGCTTTCAGGTCGGTAATCTTGCGGGCATACTGAGGCGTGTAGTAGAAACTCTTGCCCGCCGAACCAGGATCTTTGGAATCTCCACCGGAGATCGCCTGCAGAACGTGGCCACAGTCTTCCGCGGTGCGGCAAATGGGACCGATTTTATCCAGCGTCCAGGACAGCGCCATTGCGCCGTGGCGACTAACGAGACCATAAGTGGGCCGAAGCCCTGTAACGCCGCAGTAGGCGGCGGGACTCAGGATGGAACCCGAAGTTTCGGAACCGAGCGCGAACGGGACCAGGCCGGCGGCAACTGCCGCCCCGGAGCCGCTGGAGGAACCTCCGGCCCAACGGGCGGGGTCCCAGGGATTTTTGCACGGGCCGAACAGGGATGCCTCGGCGGAGCGATAGCTGGGGCCACCGGCAAGTTCGATCATGGACAGCTTGCCGACCAACAGGGAACCCAGGGCGTCCAGCTTCGTGATCACGGTCGCCGTTTCATCCAGCACCTGCGTTTCGTAAGGCTTCGCACCCCAGGTGGTGCGGTGACCGGCGAAAGAGAGAAGATCCTTGGCACCAAACGGAATACCCTGGAGCGGCCCTCGGAGACGTTCGCGTCTGAGTTCGTCGTCAACGGCTTTGGCACGCTTCACCGCTACTTCGGTAAGGGGCAGGGCCAGTGCGTTGTACCGGGGGCCGAGGGTTTTGAGGCGTTCGCCGAAGGCCCTGGTCAGTTCGACGGCAGAGAATTCCTTATTCAGCAGACGGGCGCTGAGGTCAGTGATCGGCGCGAAAAAGATATCGTCGTTCATGAATCAGGCCCGGAACAGGAAGGCCGGTTCGGTGGCCATGGGCATTTCGAATTTGGCCAGCGCCTCGGAGGCGCGCTGATTGGCTTCGCGGGCGGACCGGGTGGCCTCAGTGGCGGCGGAAGCCTGGGGGCTGGCCTGGGCAACCTGGGTCTGCCCGACCAACGTTGCGACCGCTGTCGCCTTCACCACCTCGCGCCTCGATAGCTTCATGCAATGAGTTTACGAAACGCGGCGCAGAAAGGGGGTGACCTTAGAGCTTTTGTTCGGAATTTCGAATCTGCAGCGCGTCAATCGCAGCGGTTTCCATGGCGGAACGGGGCGCGGATTCGCCAGTCCAGAGTTCGAACTGCTTCACGGCCTGTTCGATGAACATCTTGACGCCAGGGATGACCTTCTTACCCTGGTCCTTCGCGTTCTTGATGAGCTGGGTTTCGAGAGGATTGTAGACCATGTCGAACACGATATCCGCAGGCAGTGCACCTTCAAACGGGCATTCGTTTTGGTGGGGCCACATGCCGACGGGCGTGGCGTTGATCAGGACGTCGTAGTGCGAGAGCGCGGCCTGTTCGTGGGAAACGGCTTCGGCTCCGACGGCGCGGGCAAGGGCCCGGACGCGGTCGGCATTGCGACCGGTGATGGAGACTTTCGCGCCGGCGTCGATGAGAGCGCAGGCGGCACCACGGGCGGCACCACCGTTACCCAGAATGAGGGCGGTGGCCTTTGGGAGCTTAATCAGTTTGCCGAGCGGTCCGGAAACGGCGTCGGCATCGGTATTATAACCGCGCCAGCGGCCAGCCTTGCGAACCACGGTGTTAACCGCGCCAATGCGGCGGGCGAGGGGGTCCACATGGTCCAAATAGCGCAAAATACGGCGTTTGTGCGGAATCGTGACGCTGAAACCGGAGAGCGGCAAGTCTTCCGCGAACTGGAAAAAGTCGCGAAGCTGGTTCTGATTCACCAGCAGGGGGACGTAAACTGCGTCCATCCGACGCGACTGGAAGGCCCGGTTGTGGACATGAGGCGAAATCGAGTGGCGGACGGGGTCCGCGATGACACCAAAAATCTTCGCGGCCTTCGTAAATTTGTCGATGCGGTAGAGCGTTCGCATCTGGCGGGCGTTGACCTGTCCGGGGGCAGTGCCCTGCACGTGGGCCGGGGCCGCGTACGAAAAAACGGACCCAAGCGCGGTGGAAAGCACGCGCGACGGGAAGCCACATTCGCCCATGGCGAGGGTGACGAGGGGGATTTTGGGGCTCTGCCTGGCAGCTGCCAGGATGCGGCCCGTGTCGCTGGGCTTGCGGGCGGTGGAAACTACTTTGTAAACGTCGGCGGGCACCTTGCGCATCCGGCGAATGACGGGATCAAGAGGTGGTGTGGTTTCGAAGTGGTGCCACGAAATAATCAGGTGCGCACGCGTCCGCAATTCGGCACAGCGGTCTGGTACCACTTCGGCCGTCTCGATTTCGACGTCGACAGCTTTGGCACCCTTTTCGATGGCAAGGGAAAGAATGCGGAGCTGTTCGTCGATACTGCCGTTGAATTTCCCGTGATTTTGGTGGCGGCGGCACGTAGCCAGCACCACGCAGGTGGGGTAGTTCTTCAGGAACTGTGCCATCGCCTCGACGCCCTTAGCGGGGTCGGGGAGGTAGTCGAGACGGAACTCAAGGAAGTTCTCGCCGGCCTCCGCTTCGCGGGTAGCCTGCTCCATGAGCCGGGGGATATCGGGCAGGCCCAGGGCGATGCAAATTTTCGGAAGAGGACGTCTTTGGGGAACCTGGCTCACAACGCCGTGAGGATATCAAACGTCCGGCGCTGACCGGCACAAGGGGTGAACAAGACGGGGAAAAGTGGTGTGGTTCGCCGGACGATTTGGTAGCCTGTCAGAACACGAAGGAGATGACGATGGACTGGAACGCAATTTTGACGGTTGTACAGACACGGGTGACCGCCATGGGGATGCAGGTGGCGGGGGCTCTGGTGCTCTACATCGCCGGGCGATGGCTGATCGGCAAGGCTGTCGGAATGGTCCAGCGGGGGCTTACCAAACAGCAGATTGAACCCACCGTTCTGCGTTTCGTCGGCAATACCATCGCGGTTGTGCTCAATATCGCGCTGGTGGTGGCGATTCTGGGCTACTTTGGCGTGGAAACAACCACATTCGCGGCGCTGCTGGCGGGTATTGGGCTGGCAATCGGTACCGCATGGGGCGGACTACTGGCGAATTTCGCCGCGGGGGCATTCCTGATCGTGCTGAGGCCGTTTAAAGTGGGCGATTTTGTGAGCGCGGGCGGTCAGACCGGCACCGTCGAAGAAATCGGTCTGTTCGTGACCACGTTTCATACTCCGGACAACATCAAAACGTTCGTTGGCAATAACAAGATCTTTTCGGATACGATCCAGAACTTCAGCGTAAACGCCTACCGCCGGGTGGAACTTGTGGCACAGATTTCCGGGGCTGCGGACCCGCATCTGGCGATGAACCAAATGAAGGCACGGCTGAAAACGATTCCGAACGTAGTGGCCGATCCGGAACCGGTGGTGGTGATTTTGACGTTCACGCCGGCGGGTCCGGTTCTGGCGGTTCGCCCGTTCTGCCACAACGACCATTACTGGCAGGTCTATTTCGATACCAACCTGGCGATACGTGAGGTTCTGGGCAGCGATACGTTCCCGGCCGCCATGCCCGCGATGGCCATCAAACAGATCTAATTGCGAAGCTTCAGCAAACGCTGTTGCTTTTCCCCTTTTCTTCGCCTACCATAGCCCTAAGATGGCCCTCACGCGCAGACAACGGGAAGTACTGGAGTTCATCGCGGACTACCAGGTGGAGAACAACGGCGTTTGCCCCAGCTATGAGGAGATTGCGCGGGGGATGAACCTCGCGTCCATCGCGACTGTCTACAAGCACATCTCCGCGCTGCAGACACGCAACTACCTGACGCGGCGTGATAACCAGAGCCGGTCGCTGGAGATCTCGCCGCGCTTCCTGCAGGAACAGCGGCGCAACAAGATGAAACAGTCGCTGGAGGTCCCGGTGCTGGGGACTATCGCGGCGGGTGCTCCGGTGCAGGCGTACGAAGACAAGTCGATGCTGAGCTTCTCCGACTACGTGGGGCACAAGGACACTTATGCGCTGCGGGTCCGCGGGAATTCGATGATCGAAGACCACATCTGCGAAGGCGACATGATTCTGGTAGAGAAGGCTCAGGTAGCCCGCGACGGGGAGATTGTGGTGGCGCTGGTGGGGGGCGAAGAGGCGACGCTGAAGAGGTTTTATCGCGAACCCGGCAACATGGTGCGGTTGCAGCCCGCGAACGCGACGATGAGTCCGATTCGAGTGCCTGCCCAGGACGTTGCCATCCAGGGCAGGCTTCTCGCTGTGTTGCGGAAATACTAGTTAAGACAGAACCTGGGGTAACAGCGCGGCTTAGCGCTGGCGATATTCAGCTTCTGCGCGGAACCAGTCTTCAGTGGCATTGCCACCCTGATATCCACGGGCTGCCCAATATCCGTAAGCAATTTTCGCGATTGCTTCAGAGGGGTTTTCCTGCGGGGTGTCGATCACGACGGGGGATGCATTAACAACAGGGTCGGAGGAGACAGCGGGCTTGCTGTGACGCGCGCTGGTAACACGGGTGGCCGTAGTGCGTACCGCGCGGGGCTTTGTCACAGCGGGTACAGCCTTTTCGGCGGCAGTTTTTTTGGTCATAGACAATAATATCATTAGATATATTAATGGAACATTACGGGGTGGTTATGCTTTCGCTTAGCCCCGATGCCAGCCTCGGGCTGATGGCAGCAGGAGCGGCAGCGGTCACACTGGAATTTGTCCGGCCGGGATGGGTCATTCCGGCGGTCGCGGGCTGCCTGCTGATCGTGTTTGGCGCGCATTCGCTGGCGCAGTATACGTTGTCCGCGAGTGGCGTGGCGCTGATGGTGGCGGGGGCACTGCTTTGCGGTGGGGACGGGTACTGGCAGGCGCAGGGGCTGGCCGGTTTGGCCGGGGCCGCGGCGATGTTTCTGGGGTGCCTCCGGCTGGTGGTGGAGCCGCCGATATCCTGGCCGGTGGCGATGCTCACCTCCCTGCCCCTGGCGGCCCTGCTGACGTTCCTGACCAGGATCGCGTGGCGTGCCCGGCGGAACAAGCGCATCGCGATATTCTGAGAGAGCGGGTCCCGACAATATGAGGCAAGACGACGAGAGAGAACTGGTTCTTGGAAACAAACAGCTGCTGAGCCTGTTTTTTGTGGCTGCGGCGCTGTGCGGTGTCTGTTTTGCCATCGGTTATATGGTTGGCCGGAATACGTCGAAGGCCAATCTGCCGGCGACAGACCAGGCGACTGCGAGTGGGCCGGAAGGTCGACGCCCACAGCCAGATCTGCCGGCTCAGGAATCCACGTTACCGCCCGCTGAGCCATCTCCCGCACCCACAGAGACCAGGCCTGCTGAAGATACCAGCGGAGCGCAGGTTGCCGCAGCCAACCCGACGCCCGTAAAGCCGGAGCCGAAGCCCTATGAAGAACCGAAATCCAGCAAGGTTTCCGACGATCCGCTGGCGGTTTCCACACCGCAGGTTGGCGCTTCTTATTTACAGGTAGCAGCCCTGCCCCGCCCCGATGCGGAAAGCATGGTCAAGACCCTGCGGGACCAAAAGTTCCCGGTGATTATGGCGCTTAGTTCGAAGCCGACATTCTTCCGGGTGCTGGTAGGACCGTATCGGCAGACGGTTCAGCTCTCGGACGCGAAGAGCAAGCTCAAGACGCTGGGTTTTAACGGCGCATTCGTACAAAAGCAGTGACACCGGACCTGGTCCAGATCGGCAATGCGCGCCCCCGGTTGCCCGAATGGGCGCGCCGACCGCGAACACACTTCGAATCCCTCAATAAGCTCAAGACCGAGCTGCGGACGCTGAATTTGCACACGGTTTGCGAATCGGCGCGCTGCCCGAACATCCACGAGTGCTTCCACCGGGGCGCGGCAACGTTCATGATCCTCGGCAACCTCTGCACGCGGGGTTGCGGGTTCTGTTCAGTGCCAAAGGGGAATCCGCGCAAGCACGATATGGCGCTGGATCCGGCCGAGCCTGCCAATGTGGCGCGGATGACGGCGGAGATGAAGCTGAAGTACGTGGTGATCACCAGCGTGAATCGCGATGATCTCGCGGACGGCGGTTCGACGCATTTCGCAGAGACGGTTCGGCTGGTCCGGCAGGCGCTGCCCGACGCCCGGGTGGAGGTGCTGACGCCGGATTTTGATGGCAACATGGACGCGGTGGCGCAGGTTCTGGACGCTGGCCCTCACGTCTTTAACCACAATATGGAGACGGTTCCGCGGCTGTATCGCAAGGTCCGGCCGCAGGCGAACTATCAGCAGTCGCTGGATGTACTGCGGTTTGCGCGGAAGCATCGTCCGAACGTGATGACGAAATCGGGGTTCATGGCGGGGCTGGGCGAGACACCGGAGGAAGTGCAGCAGTTACTGCGCGATCTGCGCGAGCAGGATACGGACGTTGCAACCATCGGGCAGTATCTGCAGCCGACACGGCGAAATCTGCAGGTGGCCGAGTACGTGACACCTGAGCAGTTCGATGAGTATCGTGATTTCGGCCTGTCGATTGGCTTCAAAATGGTCTTCAGCGGACCCCTGGTACGGAGTTCCTACATGGCGGATCTGGTCAACGAACAGGCGTCGCAGGCGTAATGTTGAACTGGCTGCTTTCGGTGGCATCGGCCATCCTGCTGCTGTTATTATTCCCGCGTCCGGCGTTCCCCTCCGTGTCGCTGGCGCTGCTGGCTCCGATAGCGTTAACCCCGCTGGTGATCGCCTGCACGCGCGAGAAACGATGGAAACAACGGTTCCTGCTGGGCTACCTGACGGGCTTTCTCTACTGGTTCTTCATGTGCAGCTGGATTCAGGGCACGATGGCGCAGTATGCGGGTGTCGGTGGAGCGACCGCGTGGGCCTTGTTCCTTCTTTTCAGCCTGGCCAAGGCGGTACAGACCGGCGTCTTTGCGGCGCTGGCCGGATATCTCCTCGACAAATGGTACGCGCCACCAACAGTGGCCGCTTTGTGGGTGGCGCTGGAATGGACTCACTCGTACACGGGCTTTGAATGGCTGAATCTGGGTAATGCGGCCAGTGATCTGTCGCTGGTGCTGCGGCTCGCACCCGTCACCGGAGTGTGGGGGCTTTCGTTTGTCTTCGCACTGATGGGTTCGGTAATCGCATTCGTGATTTTGCGACGGCGCGGGGCGAGTCTGTGGCTGCTCGCGCTGGCGGGACTCTATCTGCTGCCGGATGTTCCGGAGCCAGTTGCGGGCGACGCCCACGCGGTGCTGGTGCAGCCGAATCTCGATGGCGACACCATCTGGACAACAGACCTGCTGGAAACGACCGAGAATCAGTTACGTGCCTTCTCGGCTTCACCTGTTACGAAGGCATCCGGCGCTGACGTAATCGTCTGGCCAGAGATGCCGATCCCGTTCTATACGAACGACACTGCTTTCCGAAACTTCCTGACCTCGGTTGCCGCGACCGCCAAAGCTCCAATCCTGACAGGTGCCGTGGCTCGCACTGACCATGGTCTGCCCCTGAACTCCGCACTGCTCACCGACGTGAACGGGGACACGATCAGCCGCTACGACAAGGTTCATCTCGTCCCGTTCGGGGAGTTCGTGCCCTGGCCGTTCGGAACTCTGACGCAGAAAGTCTCGACCGAAGCGGGCGACTTCGCAGCCGGATCAAAGGTCGTGGTTTCAAAGCTGGGAGATCACCACATCGGAACCTTCATCTGCTACGAATCGGTCTTCCCGTCTTATATCCGGGAATTCGTGGCCGGGGGGGCGGAAGCCCTTTTCAACCTCTCGAACGACGCCTGGTTCGGCACCAGTCCGGCGCGCTACCAGCATCTGCGGATCGTCCGGATGCGTGCGGCGGAGGTCCATCGCTGGATCGTACGTGCCACCAACAACGGCGTTACTTCGGTGATAGATCCGGCGGGACGAGTAGTCCGGTCACTTCCCGAATACCGCCAGGCGGCGGCTCGACTGCCCTACGGCTACCGCACCGATATCACCCCCTATGTGCGCTTCGGGGACTGGTTCGTGGGAATCTGCTGGACCTTCTGCGTGTTGGTCTTCGTCGGCAACTGGATCTGGACGAGGCCCTGAGGGTCGTCGTCCTCATTGTCATCGTCGTCTTCAGCGTACTCAACTTCTTCTTCATCTTCCGGTGACAGGATCGAGTAGATCATGTCGAGCTTGTCCTGCAGGTTGCTGTTGATCTGCTCCAGCTGCCGAATGCGCTCCAGAAGTTCCTTTTCGCGGTTCATTCCTTCATTGTTGCGTAGTCAATACCAGCGTTCAGAATCACAACGCCATAAGCTTTGCCCGAGGCGTCTTTCCAGGGGTTCTGTACGTTCATACCGACCTGTGTATAGCCCTTGCGGCTGATGGTGGCAGCCGGAACCGGGACGCGGATTTCATTCATACCGTCCTGCTTCATCGGGAGCAGCGCGACCTGCTTTCCATTCACGAGGATGGCGAGTTGGCGATCGGCGGTTTTGGCGACGAAGTCGGGAACCCAGAATTTTGCATGGAATTCCGCTGGCGCGGGGTAGATATCGAACCGGAAGGTGGCTTCGGGGTCGGTCCAGCGCGAGGGGTCCGGGCTGTCACTGTCCATCACGCCGGAAACAATGTACGCAGAATGGTCTTTGCGGGCGATGCTCATGAACCGGCCCAGTGTGACATCGGCGAAGAGCTTTTCGCGGATGGAGCGGGCGACGTCGGTGCGATCGAACTCGCGATACTGACCGGCCCACAGCGTGAAGACGTGCTCGTAGCCTTCCAGATTGTTGGAGTCCGGAGGCGCCTGCTGGGGCGCACCGGCCAGGCGATGCACGACGAGTGTGGGGTCGTGATAGAGCAACTGGAGATTGAACACGATGTCCCAGGCCGCCTGCGGGAAGTCGTCAGTGACGAAGAGAAGTTTGGCGCCTTTGGGAAGAGTCGGGAATTCGCGCTCGAACTGGTCGGTGAGGCGGTATTCGGGGATCTGCTTCGGGTCGAGTGGCTGGGGCCAGTGGCGCGAGAAGAAGACCACAGCGGCGAGGATGAGAGGAGCAGCGAAGGCGGGCCGAAAACGGGGCATACGCTGGGTCGCAACAGCGAAAGCAGCGCCCAGCCAGAGGCCGAGGCCCAGTTCCGGGACGTATAAAACGTAGCCAGGACGAATCGAGATGAGGGCGACCGGGGTGATGGTGACAACGAAGATGGCGACGCCGAAGAGCATCAGACGATTGAGGAAAGCGATACCGAGCCCGGCCATGGCAACCAGGACCAGCGCGGCAGTAACGGCGGTGAACTCGATGTGGTGCGCGGCGAGGAGGCTGAAATAGGATGCCACGCGGTCCAGCCACAGACCGAGGCTGGGCTTCACCAGATAAGCGGGGGTGATGAGGATTTCCGGGGTACGCTTTACCCGCCGAATATCGACCAGGGTGATGAGGGCGAGGACGGCGAACATTGGTCCGCGAAGGCGTAGCCAGGGAACAACAGGTTGGTCTCGGCGGAAGTGAAAGATCACCTCGTAAAAGCCCATCAAAACGGGTAGTGCGACGCCGCTTTCTTTGGAACTCATCGAGAGAATCGAGAGAAGCACCAGCGCAGCCTGTCGGAGCAGGGTCAGGCCCTGATCGCTGGTGCGCCACTGGGCGTAAAGTGTGAGCCCGATGACGGTAAAGAAGAACCAGAGTCGGTCATAGATGGTGCCGGCACTCTGGTACAGATCCTGAAAAAGCGGGTGGACGAGGGTGAGACCGAGGGCGACGAAGGCGGCGGTCGCGGCCTGCAGAAGGGTACGGAAGAAGCGATACGCAAGCACCACATTCGTGGCAAGCAGGAGCCAGCAGAAGACATTGAGCGGCGTGGGATGGAAGCCGAGAACTTCATAGAAGCCGCGGTAAATGACGGCACCGACCGGGCGGTACACCGGCATCCAGAAGAACAAGACCGACTTCGCGAGCCGCCAGGGAGCGACCTCTGTGGCGAAGTGCATGTTCATCATGTCGTCGCCCGAATAGGGCATCGTCATGCCGCGCCAGGTGAACCAGGTAAATACCGCGAGGAAAAGCGCGAGCGTCAGGCGTTCCAGACGACTCAGCGTCATCCCGGACCCCAGCCACCGCCGCCGGGGGATTCGATCCGCAGGGTGTCGCCCCGGTGGATTTCAAAGCGCGTTTTGGCGTCGAGAGTGCACTCTTCGCCGGTTTCCGCGTCGATGAGCGTGTTGCGGCCAGGACCGCCGCTGCCGCCACCGGCCAGGCCCCATGGGCCCCGTGCGCGGCGATCGGAAAGGATGGTAACTTCGGCTGGTTCCAGAAAGCGGAGTTCGCGAAGGATGCCGTCGCCACCAGGATGCAGGCCCGAGCCACCGGACCCCGTCCGTGTCGTGTAGGCTTCCACGCGAAGAGGGTATGCGTGTTCAAAAGCTTCCACAGGCGTGTTCCAGCTGTTCGTCATGTGCGTGTGGGTAGCGGAACGCCCCGGACCTTTCGCGGACGCGCCCATCCCCCCGGCAATCGTTTCGTAGTACGCGAAGGGACGGTTGCGGAGGGTATCGAAGCCGCCGAAACTGAGGTTGTTCATGGTTCCGGAACTGGCGGCGGGGATACGGTCAGGCAGAGCCTGGGCGAGGGCACCCAGGATGGTATCGGTGATGCGCTGGGAGGTTTCCACGTTGCCGGCGGCCATAGCGGCTGGAAGTCCGGCGTTGACTACGCTGCGATCCGGAGCGATCACTTTGATGGGTCGCAGCAGGCCCGCATTGTAGGGAACCGAAGTCTCGATCAGACAGCGGAAACAGTACATCGCGGCGGCGATGGCGATCGCGTAGTTGGCATTCACGGAACCGGCGACCTGCTTGCTGGAACCGGTGAAATCGACCTCAGCGGAGTCGCCCAGAATCCGCAGCGTGACGGCGATTTTGACTGGTTCGGGCGTTGTGCCGTCGCTGTCGAGGAAGTCCTCGAATCTGTACGTACCCTTCGGGATGGTGCGGAGCGTGGCGCGTGTGATGCGTTCGGTGTAATCGAGCAGCCCGGCGACGCTTTTCTGTACCCGGGCCAGGCCGTAGCGCGCGGCGATTTCGCGCAACCGCGTTTCTCCGCGCCGCCCCGCCATCACCTGGGCGAGCAGGTCCCCTTCGCGCTCTTCCGGGGTCCGAACGTTGGCCAGGATCAACTCCAGCACGTCGCGCCGCATCTCGCCACCCTTCATTAACATCAGGGGCGGAATGCGGAGACCTTCCTGATAGATTTCGCGAGCAAGCGGCATGGAGCCGGGACTCATACCTCCGACGTCGGCATGGTGCGCCCGGCTCGCCACGTAGAACGCGGCCTTCTTTGATTTCCCAAAGAAGACGCCGGAGACCGCAGTGATGTCGGGAAGGTGTGTACCGCCGCGGAAGGGATCGTTGAGGATGACGACATCGCCGGACCCAAGCGTAAAGGCGTCCAGCGCATGTCGGACCGAGAGCGGCATCGCGCCGAGGTGCACGGGCATGTGATCGCCCATCGCGATCGTTTCACCAGCGGCGTCATAGACGGCACAGGAGTAGTCGCGGCGCTCCTTGATGTTTGCCGAGAACGCCGTCCGGCGCAGCACCGTGCCCATCTCCTCCGCAATGGAGACAAACAGATTGCGGAAGATTTCCAGGTCAACCGAGCCTTCGTGATTTCTTGCCAATTAGTTCTTCTTGCCTTTAGCCGGAGTCGCGGGGGCGGGCTTCCTGGCCGGTTTCTTCACCGGGGCCGGACCTCCGAGATGAATCTCTTCCACGTAGTCTTTGCCGCCTGCCCCTTCTATGGTGGCAGCCGCCGTTTCGCCCACAGGATCGTCCTTCAGCTCCTGGGCCTTCACCTTGCAGGAGGCTACTTCAATCGCGAAGGAGGCCACCGGTTCCCAGCGTTCGCCTGCGCGCTTCTGAACTTCGTAGAGTTTGCCTTTGGCATCGGGCTTGAGCCGGAAGTTCTCGTTTTCGAGGATCGCCGGAGCGCGGGAAATCTTCGGCATCTTATCGCTGGTCGATCGGATCATCCAGCTTTCGCCGCTGGTCTCCGATTCATAGGTGATGTAGCGGCCACTGGGCGAGGACCTGCCGGCATCAAGGATCATCTCGCCGTGCCGGAAAGAATCAAACCAGAACCTGCTGATCGAACCAGGGCCACCGTCTTCCGTGAGGGGCCGGTTCCGCCAGGTGGCACCGCCGTCGGAAGTAACCAGGAAGAACGGGTCGTGCGGGAGCGGGTACTGCGACTCGCCCACCACCCAGCCATGCTCCAGATCGTAGAACTGCATCTGCCCCAGGCCGGCCATGCGGATACGGGGGGAGGGCTCGCGCCAGGTGATGCCGCCATCGTCACTGCCCAGCAGGATGGAGGTCAGCGTCCCGGAATTGGCGTGCAGGTTCCCCGCAAGGTAGAGCTTGCGGCCCAGTGGTGCGATCGAAGCCAGTTCCAGGTAGATGGCGCAGGGTTCTTCATCGTTGCAAAGGAGGCCGACGGACTGCAGTTCGTCTTCGGCGCACTGGTAGGGGACCTTGAGGGGTTCGCCCGTGTATTTCAACAAAACTGGTTCATCCGCCGCCGTTGCCAGCAGGGCGGCCAGCACGGCAACCAGCGAAATTCGCCCAAAAGTGCGCAGCATGTCCTGTTGGCAATTTTACACTGAAGAAGGACGACAGATTCCGCGCTTACTGCCGTTGATGAAGCGGACGAGGTGAGCGGTATCGTCGCTGGCCAGGTTTTGTTCGATGTGGGTGAGGGCGTCGTCGAGCTTCAGGCCCTGTAAAAAGAGAGCTTTGTAGGCTTTTTTGAGCAGGCTGACGCGGGCGGCGCTGAACCCGGCGCGGCGCAGACCCACGATATTCAGACCAACCGGCTCCACGTTAAAGCCGGAGTAGAGGAAGAACGGTGGGACATCGAGATTCACACGGGTATTGCCACCAATCATCGCGAGGCGGCCGACTTTCGAAAACTGGTGGATAACCACGCCACCCGAAATGAAGGCGCTATCTTCCACATCCACATAGCCCGCCACCAGTGCGCAACTGGCGATCACCACGTTGTTGCCAATGGTGCAATTATGGGCGACATGACCGGAGGTCATGATGTAATTCCCATCGCCGATAGAGGTGATGGATTCCGGCTGCGTGCCCCTGGAAATCGTGTAGTGTTCGCGGATTTTGTTGTTGTTGCCGATCCGGAGGTAGCTGCGTTCACCCTTGAAATTCTTGTCCAGAGGGTCGGTGCCAAGTACGGTTCCGGCTGAAATTTCGTTGTTTTCTCCCAGGGTGGTCCAGCGCTTCACGAAGACGTACGGCTCCAGAAGACAGCCCGCACCAATGACGACATCACTTTCCACCACGCAAAACTCGCCGATCCGCACACCCGGACCGACCACGGCATCCTCATGAATTCGGGCGGTGGGGGCGATGGTCGCCGAAGAATCAATCACGTTTCCATGATAGCGACGAGAGCGAAAGGACCGACTTTACCTTTACTTACATCCATTAAGATTTCTTCATGCGTCCATCGTGTCATGCCAAACGAGAACTTTCGACAGGCCAACCGGTCACACACCAGCATCCTTGCCACAGCTGAAAAAAAGACCCTCATCGGAATCGCCGCCCGCCTCCCCCGGTGGGTGAATTCCGATCATCTGACTGCACTCGGCTTCCTTGCCCTGGTTGCCGCCGGAGCCTGCTATTACGCGGCAAGCAGTACACCGCAGGCATTGCTTTGGGTAATTCCCTGCCTGATCCTGAACTGGTTCGGCGACTCATTGGATGGCACACTGGCGCGGGTGCGGAATCAGAAGCGCCCCCGCTACGGCTTCTACCTGGACCACATCCTGGACGCCATCGGAACCTTCTTCCTGATCTCCGGGCTGGCGTTCTCCGGCTACATGTCCCCCGCGGTGGCTTATGCATTCCTGATCGCTTATCTGTTACTCTCGATTGAAATCTACCTGGCGACGTATACGATCGGCACGTTCCATCTGTCCTACTGGAGCTTCGGGCCGACCGAGTTGCGAATCCTGCTGATTATCGGGAATTTGTTCGCACTGCGTAACCCGTGGGCGCACGCCGGAAGCTACCGGTTTCTGTTGTTCGATGCCGGGTTCGCGATCGGGACGGTGGGCGTAACCCTCATCCTGATTCAGGCGGTGGTGCGACACACGAAGATGCTGTACACAGAGGAAAAAATTTGAAGCGTTGGATGCGGTTTAATGCAATCGGGATGATGGGCGCGCTGGTGCAGCTACTGGCGTTGCGAATCCTGCTTACAACCGGCATGCACTATCTGGTGGCCACGGCGCTTGCCGTGGAACTGGCGATGCTCAACAACTACTTCTGGCATTTGAAGTGGACCTGGCTCGACCGGAGTTTCCAGGGTCGGATGCGCGCGTTCGTCCGCTTTCACGTGGCGAATGGCACCATCTCCATCATTTCGAACGTACTGCTGATGCGGCTGTTGGCCGGTCAGTTGCACTTTCCGCCGCTGCCGGCCAACCTGATTGCCATCACTTCCATGTCGGTGGTGAACTTCATGATCGGAGACCGCTGGGTCTTCCGAAACACACTCACCAAGCCGGTTTAGCGCTTCCGCGCCGCGGACTCGTGCTTCAGAGGCGTGAAGCTCACCGCACCCTCCGCTTTGATCTCGCCCGTCGCTTCAACATACGTGGCGGAATCGGCCCGCAATAATGTGTAACCATCGCAGATCAGTTTGTGCGCCTTCCCGACCGGCAGACAGACCTGAGACTTGATCTCGACGGCCCCCTTCAGCCGAATGACAGAGGGATACGCTCCCTCGCGTTCGATGCTGATCGCGGTAAGGCTCACCGGCCTGCCAGCCGCAACCGGAACAATTGCATGCTGCGCCTCCTCACCGGCAAGAGCGGAGGCGAGGCCAAAGAAGACCGAGAGGGCGGGTCGCATGGTGCCTGTGACGCGCCCCTCGGGTATCTGGTTGCGAAACGAGTCGCAGTTAAGCGTGGTGTAGTGTGGGACCGGCGAAAGCGGTCTCGGTGGAACCCGATTCCTTCGCCGCATCTTCGGTACGACCCATCAGTCGGAGCGCGGCTCCAGCCACGTTGCCGACCGTGAAGCCGAACTTCGCGAAGATCACATCCCCAGGCGCGGAAGCACCGTAGGTATCGATGCCGATCCTGATGCCTTCGTCGCCGGACCAGCGATCCCAGCCGAACGTAGAGCCGGCTTCAACCGTGACACGCTTCTTCAGGGCCTTTGGCAACACACTTTCGCGATAGGCCGCGTCCTGCTTCTCGAAAAGATCCATGCTCGGCATGGAGACGACGCGAGCTTTCACGCCGTAGGTCGCCAGCTTTTCCTGCGCCTTGACACAAAGGCCGACTTCGCTGCCGGTGCCGATGAGGATGACATCGGGGGTGCCGCCTTCGGCTTCGGAGAGGATGTACGCGCCGTTGGTCAGATTGCCCGCGCCGGACCGGGAGTGATCCAGATGCGGAACATTCTGGCGGCTGAGGACGATGGTGCTGGGGCCGTTGTGCTGCACGGCGAACGACCAGGCTTCGGTCGTTTCGTTGGCATCGGACGGGCGGAGAACGGTAAGCCCGGGGATGGAACGAACGGCGGCGAGGTGCTCGATCGGCTCGTGCGTGGGGCCATCTTCGCCGACCCCAATGCTGTCGTGAGTGAAGACGTAAACGGCTTTCAGCCCCATCAGCGCACCGAGGCGCACGGCGGGCTTCATGTAGTCGGAGAAGACGAAGAATGTTGCGCTGAACGGAAGCAGGCCACCGTGGGCCGCCATACCGTTGACCGCCGCACCCATGGCGTGTTCGCGAACACCGAACGCCATGTTGCGTCCGGCATAACCCCAAACGCCGCCCACCGCACCAGCGGCATTAGCCGGGGTGTTGGGAGACTGGAAGTCACCGCCACCCTTGAGGGCGGTGTTGGTGGAGGGGTTGAGATCGGCGGAACCACCGACGATATTCGGGATCTTCTTCGCGAGAGCGTTGAGAACTTCTCCGCCCGCCACACGAGTGGCAATAGCCTTATCGGAAGGCGACCACTTCGGGAGTTCCGAGTTCCAGCCTTCCGGCAGGCCCCCGGCGATCAACATTTCGAACTCTTTCGCTTCAGCCGGGAAAGCGGCGCGGTAGGCGTCGAGCTTCGCGGTCCACGCGGCCTGCGCGGCGGCGCCATCGGCGACGGCTTCGCGGAGGTGGTTGACGGCTTCTTCGGGGAGCCAGAACTTTTCAGTCGAACCCCAGCCGAGGTTCACTTTGGTGGCGGCGAGTTCGTCTTCGCCGAGAGGGCTGCCGTGGGAAGAGAAGCTGTCCTGCTTCTTCGGGCTGCCAAAGCCGATATGGGTCTTCACCAGCAGAATCGAGGGGCGAGTGGCATCGGCCTTCGCTTCCGCGATGGCTGCCGCAACGGCTTCCACAGAATTGCCGTCTTCCACGTGGATGGTCTGCCAGCCATAGGCCTGGAAGCGCATGGCGACGTCTTCAGTGAAGCAAAGGTCGGTGGCGCCGGCGAGCGTGATCCGGTTCTGATCGTACAGGACAATCAGCTTGCCCAACTGCAGGTGTCCCGCCAGGGATGCAGCTTCCTGGGTGATGCCTTCCATCAGGCAACCGTCACCGCAGATCGCATAGGTGTAGTGGTCCACAACCGTGTGGCCAGGCTTGTTGTAATTGGCGGCGAGCCAGGCTTCCGCCATGGCCATGCCGACACCGTTCGAGAAACCCTGGCCGAGAGGGCCGGTGGCGACTTCCACGCCGGGGGTGTGGCCGCGCTCGGGGTGACCCGGCGTCTTGCTGCCCCACTGGCGGAAGGCCTTGATGTCGTCAAGGGAAAGATCGTAGCCCGTCAGGTGCAGCAGGCTGTAGATCAGCATGGAGCCATGGCCTGCGGAAAGGATGAAACGGTCGCGGTCAAACCACGTCGGGTTGTGCGGGTTGTGCTTCAGGAAACGCTTCCACAGCGTGTAGGCCATGGCGGCGGCACCCATGGGCATGCCCGGGTGGCCCGAGTTGGCATTCTGGACGCCATCGGCGGATAGCATCCGGATGGAATTGATCGCGAGGTCTTCAAGCCTCTGGTTCTGTGTTTGGGGCACGAATTCCATTTTAACGACTCTGGTTGACTTGCGGCTGATGTCGGACCGGGAAGCGGACCGAGTTAGCGATGAAGCACAGCTTCGCCGCCACATTGTGGAGTTCAGCGGCGTGGCGGACATCGGAGTCGGGGCTGATGGTGACGACGGGCCGAAGTATCACTTCGGTGAAGGAGCCCGAACCGTCATCTTTTTCCGCCATTGTCCCGATAGCTTCATCCTGATAGGCTTCCACGACGACCTTATTGACGGCGCACAGGTGCAGATACCAGAGCATGTGGCACTGGCTGAGGCTGGCGACCAGCAGTTCTTCGGGGTTGTAGCGAGTGGCGTCGCCGCGGAAGTTCGGATCAGAGGAGCCGGGGATGGCCACAATCTTCCCAGGTGCGGCAACTTCGTGGTCCCGCGAATAGGAATCATAGGCGGTGGTGCCCGGTCCCAGGTTACCGGTCCACTGAACCCTGGTCTTGTACTGGTGAGCTTTGGCCATATAAAAAGCATACGGGCCGGACCACCCTGCGGTGCCCCGGCCCATAATTGTTACGCTCGACCTGAAGCTAGAAGTTCAGCTTCAGACCCAACTGGATGACGCGCGTGGTGAGACCCTGCACCCCGCCGCCGACCATGCCGAACGTCTTCGACCGAATATTCCGGTCAAGCGTCTGCGGGTCGGGGTTGAAGTGGTTGAACAGATTGAAGAACTCAGCGCGGAATTCCAGGGAACGCCGCTCCATCAGCTTCACGTTCTTAGTAGCCGAGAAGTCGATGTTCTGGGTTCCGGGCAGACGGATCGCGTCGGTCCGGGGAGCGGTACCAAAGCGGCCGTTGGGCGTAATGGAGAATGCGCCCGTGTTGAACCAGCGGAGCCATGTGCGAGCGGACCCGTCCAGGTTCCCGTTCTGGCCGGGGACCAGATCAGGGCGCGAACCGGTACCGGTGCCGGTGGTGTCCACACCATAGTCGATCTGGGCCGGGAAGCCGCCCTGATAGGTCATGATGGTGGAAACCTGCCAGCCGCCCAGAGCATTCCGGGCCAGTGCATTACTGTGCGCGAAGGTCGGAATGTCATAGAGGATGGTCTGCACAAAGCGGTGACGAAGATCGAAGCCGGAGTTGGCACGGTCGGCGCGGGCGTTGTAGATGTCCTGCGGAGCGCCGATGTAGAAGCCGCCGCCGACCTGGCCGCCAATGTCATTGGGCCCGGAGATCGAGTGCGCCCACGTGTAAGCGGTCAGGAAGGTGATGCCCTTAGTAGTCCGCTTTTCGGCCTTCACCTGCAGCGAGTGGTAGATGGAGTTGCCGTTCGACTTGTCGGCGGCCACCGCGCGAAGGAACTGCTGATTCGGGCGGCGGGCGTTGAGCGAAGGCTGACCGGCGACAGAAGGGTCAATCACGACGAGCGGCCGGTTCATATCGGCATATGTGGTGTAGAGGCGTGTGCCCTTGGAACCGACGTAGCCCGTATCGAGAACAATGCCGAGCGGCATCCGGCGCTGGATGTTGACGTTCCATTGCTGGATGTAGGCATCGCGCATGTTCTGGTCATTGCTGACCGCGAAGTTCAGAGCGCCCGTAGTGACGGCGCTGGAGAACGGATCGTTGAAGAAGATGTTCGGCCTGCCGGTCAGGTTGCCGGTGACGGAAGCGCCGGCGGTGGCCTGCGCGCCTTCGGCCATCGCGAAGATGGCGTTGGAGATTTCCGGCGTGTAGTAAATACCGTAACCGCCGCGAACAACAGTTTCACCGAGGAATGCCGGACGCCACGCGAAGCCGAAGCGCGGGCCAAAGTTGTTGTAGTCGGACTGGATCAGACCACGGCCGTACGCGGAATTCGCCGGCGTCACCACGTTGCCGACGAGGAAGCCGTTCTGGTTGATGTTGGCGAACTTGTCGTCGGACTGCTTGTAGCGCTGGTAGAAATCATAGCGAAGGCCGAGCGTCATGGTGAGACGGGAGGTGACCTTCCAGTCGTCATTGATGTAGTAGCCCTGCCAGATATTGTGCAGGTCCGTCGACGTGTGAGCGGGGTTCACACTCGCGGTCTTGACGTAGCCGAGCATAAAGTCAGCCAGTGCGGAACCGGTGTAGGTGCCGTCGAAGCCGAACGAACCGCGGGGGGCCCGAGCCTGACCGAAAGTGACCAGACGGCGATCCCATTCGGCGCCGATCTTCAGGTAGTGCTTGCCAGCCTGGATCGTGAGCGTTTCAGTAATCGGCATGATGCCGTTCGAACGCACGCGGGGGCCGATCTGGCGCTGCAGGTTGTAAGTATCGTAGGCGCCTTCCGGACCCGAGATGCTGATAGTGGGGGGGCCGTATTCGTCGGGACGGCGCGAGACCAGCGGCAGTCCCATCTTGCCGACAACGTCAAAAGCCGGGTCGTTGGTAGTGCCGAAGACTTCCGATTCCGAGAACTTGTGCCAGCCGCCACGCAGTTGGTTCACGATGGTAGCTCCGAAGATGTGGGTCCAGCCGGCGGCCCAGTTCTGGGTGCGGCCGAGGTTATTGCGCTCGTCATGCCCCCAGACCGGAATGCCGGCCTCGTAGGTGTCGTTGAACGTGTAGCGAACGTTGACCGTGTCCTTCGTGGAGAAGTTGTGGTCAATGCGGGTGGTGTAATTGTGCTGGTAAGAAGTGGCGCTGAACGGCGTCGTGAGGTAGTTCTGCACACCGGCCTGCGTGTTCGGCAGGGGTTCGTAGGCGAGAAACGCCAGGGCTTGCGGGCTGAGGATAGACTTCGGCAGAACGTTGCCGGCATAGCCGACGCCGAGCGGATCCTTCAGCTTAATGGCCGCGCCTTTGGAGTCGGCCAGGGTACCGAAATCGCCTCCACGCTGAGCAGAGGTGGGAACGAGGCGGTACTGAGCGGGAGCGCCCTGAGCCGCGAAGCCCGATTCCCAGTTAAAGAAGAAGAATGTCTTGTCCTTGCCGTTGTAAATCTTCGGGATGAAGACCGGGCCACCGAGGTTGGCACCGAACTGGTTGCGGTTCAGGCGGGGCGAGGTGACACTCTTGCCCGCGATGGCGTCGTAAGTCTGGGTGAACTGGTCATTGCGGTTGAATTCCCAGAGGGTGCCCTTCAGCAGATTGGAACCGCTGCGGGTGATGATATTGACCTGAGCGCCGGGAGCGCCACCGGTATCCGCGCCGTAGCTGCTGGTTTCCACTTTGAACTCAGCAAGCGAGTCAACGGAGGGCGAGAAGGCGTATGTCATGGCGTCGTAGTCCATCACTTCCACGCCGTCGAGGAAGTAGCGGTTGGCGGTGTCGCGCTGACCGTTGGCCGAAGCGGCGGTAGCGCCGTAACCTGCGTCGGTCTGGCCGACCGAACCACGTCCGCGGCGAACCGTGATGGAGCCGGGCGTGCCGGCCTGAACGCCGGGGATCAACTGGGTCAACTGAATGAAGTTGCGGCCATTGAGAGGCAGATCGACGATCTTGCCGGCGTCAATAACGGTGCCGACGACCGCGTTTTCCGTCTGCAATTGGACAGAATTGGCGCTCACATTGACGGTTTCGGTAACGTTTCCGACCTGCATCGAGAAGTCGATGCGCGCGGTTTGGTCAACCTGGAGGTTGACTCGTTCGTTCTGCTGAGCCTGGAAACCTTCCTTCGTGGCCGTAACCTTGTAGTCGCCGGACGGGAGGAAGGGGATGGTGTAGCTGCCGCCGGAGTCCGTTGTGACTTCGCGGACAGCGTTGGTAGAGAGACTGGTTGCACGGACCGTGACGCCGGCGATAATGGCTCCCGAAGCATCGGAAGCGGTACCGGACAACGTGGCGGTGGTAGTTTGACTGAAAGATAGTACGGCACTGAGGCACACGAGTGCCATCACCCCGTAAAGTTTACGCATTTTGTCATTTTGACATATCAGATAGATTCACATGTTCGGTCGGCCAGGTATTTGTTAAGCTTGGCGTTTCGATCATGACTAACTACCTCGATATGACAGGCAAGACCGCGCTGATTTCCGGAGCATCGTCCGGAATTGGAGCCGCCACCGCTGCGGTCTTTGCAAATCTCGGTGCCCGCGTGGCCATCGGCTACCTGAAGAATGAAACCGGCGCGTTCGCCGTTCGCGACGGCATTCTCGCCGCAGGCGGGACCGCGATTGCGGTAAAAGGCGACGTCCGGAAAGCCGCGGACATCCGCTCCGTTGTGGAAGAGACCGTGGCGAAGCTGGGACCCATCGACATTCTGATTAACAACGCCGGGTGGCTGGTGGAGCGGCAGAAGCTGGCCGACATCACTGAAGAGCGCTGGGACGAAATCATGGACCTGAACCTGACAAGCGCCGTGCTGGCGACGCAACTGGTGGCGCCGTCCATGATCGAACGGAAGTCCGGCGCGATTGTAAACCTGGTGTCGATTGCCGGGCGCAATGGTGGTGGGCCGGGTGCGCTGGCATATGCCACCTCAAAGGGTGCCCTGATTACCTTCACCAAGGGCGCAGCGCGGGAACTGGCTCCACACGGGATTCGCGTGAACGGCGCTTCGCCGGGCGTCATTGATACTCCGTTCCATGAAGTGTTTTCCACGCCGGAAATGATTAAGAACTTTGTGTCGGGGATTCCGATGGGACGGACCGGAACTTCTCTGGAATGCGCGAAGGCGATCGCATTCCTGGCATCAGATGCCGCCAGCTACATCACGGGGGAAACACTGGAAATCAACGGCGGCCAGTTGATGCTGTAAGGCGGTCGTTAAGATAGAAGTTACATCTCATGAGTCCCCAGCAACAGCAGCCGAAGCTGCCCATCCCCGGAGTGTCCAACCTGATTGCCGTCGGTAGCGGTAAAGGTGGCGTTGGTAAGACGACCGTCTCGGTGAACTTAGCGGTCGCGTTGTCGCGGCTGGGTTACCGAGTGGGGCTGCTGGACGCCGACGTCTACGGTCCGAACGTGCCGCTGATGATGGGGACCAACCAGACCCCGACCGCGATTGGCGAGCGGATTCAGCCTCTGGAAAAGTTCGGGATCAAGCTGATGTCGATGGGCTTTCTGAGCCCTGGCGATAAGCCGCTCGTTTGGCGTGGCCCAATGCTGCACTCCGTGATCCAGCAGTTCCTGCGGGGCGTAGACTGGGGCGAACTGGATTACCTCATCATCGACCTGCCTCCCGGCACAGGCGACGTGCAACTCTCACTGATTCAGACCGCCCCGGTAACCGGCGCTGTAGTTGTGACAACACCTTCCGACGTTTCGCTGGAGGACGCTCGCAAAGCTGTCCGGATGTTCGAACAGGTTCGCGTTCCGCTGCTCGGCATCGTGGAAAACATGAGCTACCTGCAATGCCCCCATTGCGATGAACGGATCGATGTGTTCAGCAGTGGCGGTGGACGGCGGACGGCGACCGATATGGGAGTGCCATTCCTGGGGGCACTGCCGCTGGATCCGGTGGTTCGGGTGGGTGGTGATACCGGCAACCCGGTGACGCTGGCCGGGGCTGGTGATGTGCGCGCGAAGGGCTTCTACGAAATCGCGGAGTTGGTAGTGAAGGCGGCTGCGACGGCAGCAGCCGAAACCGGGCCAACAATGACCATCAGTGAATAGCGGTAAAAAAGACTGAAGAATAAAAAAAGCGCCCGATATCGGGCGCTTTTTTTATTCCTCTTCTTCCTCGTCATCTTCAGCTTCCCTGACGAGTTCGGGTTTGCGGCTGACGGGTATAGGTTCAGGAGCCGCAACCTCTTCCTCCTCCGCCTCTTCGCGCGGGGCGTCCTCGGGATCGGTCCGGGTGTAGTAGTAAGTGTACTTGCTGTAAAGCTCACCCGCCCGGGCACCGTTCGCAACAATTCCAAGAACGTTGTTCTCGCAGAGCGTCTGCATCGCCCGAATCACGTTGTCGTAGGTGGTGGAGCCGATTCTAACGACAATGAGCGTGCCATCGGTCAGAGTGGCGAGAAGATTCGCGTCGGCCGAAAACAGCAGCGGCGGGGTATCGAGAATCACCCAGTTGAAGACTTTGCGGAAAGCATCAATCGTGTACTTCACCTGACGCATGTTCAGCAGTTCGAGTGGGTTGCGGACCTGCGTTCCGGCCGGCATGAAGTACAGGTTGGTACCTTCGATACGTCGAACGCATTCTTCGAGCGGTCGCTCCGCGAGCAGGAAGTCCGAGAAACCCGGGACTTTGTCGCACTGGAACATATTGTGAATAACCGGACGGCGAAGATCGAGGTCGGCAATCAGGATAGGTGCTTCAAGCTGGGCCTGCGCCAGCGCGAGATTGATGGCCGTAAAGGTCTTACCTTCGGCCGGAGAGGCACTCGTGACCACGATGGCATGCAGATCCTGCTGGCTCTGCATGTGGTTCAAACGCGTCCGAAGACTGCGGAACTCTTCGCCGGGGACTTCGTGGGGCCGCTCGATATCGATCAGGTGAGTTTCAGGAGCGGGGCTGAACGGGATAACCGGACAGCGGGCCAGGAAGTTGCGCCAGTCCACCTGTAAACCCTTGGTTTCAGCACTGCGGGCCATCCCTGACGGGGCCACGGCACCAAAAGAAGGCTCGCGACTGGCATACGTTTCAAGAGCAGCCGGTTCCGGGGCGAGTGAAGGTTCGTCGGAAACAACCAAAGACTGAGAGTCGGGCTGGGGCGCAGGTTCCTGGGGTTCTCCGGAATTAGCCTCCAGCATTTGCTCCGCCCTTCGCAGCGCATCGTGAACTCGACTCATATGTTTAGCTTCTCTCTCAAGTCCTTGTTCAGACTATGCGGTCAGGGTGACCGAATTGTAATAGAACAGTGCCGCGCAGACGGAGATAATCCCGACAATCACGGCAGCTGACCAGGCCAGATAGGCAATTCGCTTCTTCCGCTTCACAAGCATCGTATTTTCCAGCAGCGGGATGCTGCAGAGAACCGGAAGATTCGTGTAGGCACGAACATCCTTGAGATTCTTGAGCGAGGAGTCCTTAGCTTCCTGAATGCCGGCCATGGCCAGTCCCAGAACGAAGGCCATTGCGATCCCTGCCCCAATAATCATGACTCGATTCGGATTGGAAGGATTAACAGGAAGTGACGGCGGGTCAAGAACTTCGAGGGATTCACCCGCTTTGCGCTGGATGAGATCACTGTTCTGGGCCGTCATTTCGGACTTCTTCAGCATCTCCTGAAATTTCTCGCCAGCATTTTTCTGGTCCCGAATCAGGTCTGAGTACTTTGCCTCAATGAGGGAGGTCTGCGCCAATTTGTTGCGATAGTCCTCCATCTCTTTGGTCAGCTTCTCGAGTTCCTTTAACTTAAACTCGCGATCCTGCTCAATGATCTTGATGGAGGTATTGCTGGAGTCTATCTGGCCCTGGATGTCGTTCTGGGCCTTCTGCGCGGCAAAGTTGGTCGGGCGCTTTACGGTCTCTCGGGGCTTCTTTTCCTGCTCTTCCAGTTCCTTCTCATAACGAAGGGCAAGTTCATCGCGCTCCCGTTTAATCACCTGCAGGCGCTTGCGCATGTCACGAATTTCCGGATACGTCTCCCGAAAACTCTGCAGCAACTGAGCCAGTTGACTTTCCATCATCTCGATCTGCTTGTTCCGGGCCAACAGCTCTTCGTTCTTCTTAACGCCCGGGCTGCCGGGTATGCTCATGTCGCCGGCATCCTTCTCCATCAGGATGGCCAGATCTTTGTTCTGCTTGAGAGTGGTGATGTGCTGCTCCAGCAGCATCTTGTTCTGCGCCAGACGATTGAGTTCGTCGTTTAGACGGGTCACCTGCGCCTGGACGGAAGTGAGGGCCGTAATATTGCCCTGCGTCTGCTCCGGCAGTCGGCCCTGGTTCTCCGTTCGGAACTTCGCCAGTTCGTCATTGGCTTTCTCTACGTTCGCTTTGGCTCCTGCCAACTCGTCGCCAAAGAAGTCCTTCAGCAGGTTCTGCTGCGAACGCTGGGAGTTCTGATTTTCGTCGATGAACCGGGTGATGAGCTTCTGAACGGTGTTCTGCGCTTTGAAACGGTTCGAGTAGGCAAATGTGATGCTGAACGACGACGCATGCTTCGACATGAAGCTCTGCGGACTGCTCTGAATTTCGATCTTCAGATCCCGCGCCTTCATGGCCTCGATGACGTCTTCGAGAGGCTTACTGGCCCGTTCTTTGGGGTACAGATTCAGATCCGGAGCCTGGATGAGATTGGAAAGGCTGGTACGGCTGAGAATGTTGCCTTCCATCTGCTGAATGCGCTCTGTCATCTGCTGGTTGATCGTGGTCGGCACCAGTTGCTCGGAGATCTGAGCCGGGACGATCTGCATCACCGCTTTGGAAACATAAGTATTCGGCAGGAGATAGGCAACTACGATCGACGCCACAGTGCCGGCGAACATGGGACCGATGATCCAGCCCATATGACGGCGCGCAACGTCAATGTAGTCCTCCAGATCGAGAGGGCGGCGCGAAATTGCAACGTAACCTTGTGACCCTGTCATGGCTGGTACCTTATTCGGGGATTACGATCCTGTCTCCGTTTTCAAGGGGAATGTTCTGCTCCATATGCTTCCCCCGGATTACGTCT
>CANIHR010000003.1 GCA_947467185.1 Bryobacterales bacterium | reverse complement strand
TACTACCTGGCTTTTTGCAAGCCCAGGACCAAAAGTGCGATATTCCGCGAAGTAGTGCGACAAAGCAGTACTAGTCCCCGGACTGGCGGTACCGCACCCGAGATGTAAGACAAACTACCAAAATTGAGTGACATTGGGTGGGGCGAAGCGATTACCACCCGCAGCTGGCGAGGCGCATCTGTTTTCTTTTCATCATTTTAGGCGATTTCAATCCAGGCAGTACCGGAAAGATGCAAGTACTGCCAATAAACAAGGGGTGCGTGCATCACCAGAAACGGTACGATTTTCTTCATCGAGAAGGGCTATTGTTCCGGCGTCAGAGATCCATTAGAATGAAGTTGTACTTTGGCCTGATTGCCATTTTGGGAGATGCAATGATACGTACGAAAATATTTAGCGTAATCCGCTCGGGAAGCCTGATCCTGGCAGCTGCCAGTCTGGCTGTAGCGGGAACCTACTCTCCGGAACTGGATCGGCTGAGCTCAAATACTCAGATCAAGGCCATCGTGAAGCGTCGGGGTACCGCAACGCCGACTTATGGTCCGTCGGTTCAACGGCTGGCCAGGCTTGCCAACGGTGACGACCTGATTCAGGCCAAGGTCAGTGACGCTGTTGCCCTGTCCTCCCAGTCGAGTGTCAATCACGTCACCATCAACCATACGGTGCAGGGTACGGGCAGCGCAAAGCCGGTGTACGACTTCATGCCGCAGACGGTGGAGCCCGATACTCGGCTCGCCGGGTTCCCGAACTTCGGGCAGGGTGTCGGTATCGGCATCGCGCTGATCGATAGCGGCGTGACGCCGAACGCCGATCTCAGCGGTAGTATTGCCTACTCCGAAAGCTTCGTGGCGGGCGACAGCACGACCACTGACGGCTACGGCCACGGCACCCACCTCGCTGGCCTGATTCTCGGCCGCGGCGTCAACTCTCTGTTCGGCTACGGCAACATTATTCACGGTGTGGCTCCGGGCGCGAAGATCATCAACCTGAAGGTTCTTGACAGCAACGGCGTTTCGGATGATGCGACAGTGATCGCCGCGATCGAACGGGCCATCGCGCTGAAGAATACGTACAACATTAAGGTCATCAATCTCTCTCTCGGTCGCCCGGTTTATGAAAGCTGGAAGACCGATCCGCTGGGCATAGAAGTCCAGAAGGCCTGGATTGCCGGCATCACAGTTGTGGTCGCCGCCGGTAACGCCGGTCGCGATAACAGCGCTGGTACGAAGGGCTACGGCACGATCGCTTCGCCTGCGAATCACCCCCTGGTCATCACGGTTGGTGCGATGAACACCGAATCGACGGCAAAGCGCGCGGATGACAAGATGACGACCTACAGTTCGAAGGGTCCGTCGCTTCTGGATCACGTTGCCAAGCCCGATCTGGTTGCTCCGGGCAATCGGCTCTGGTCAACGCTTTCCGCTGGTTCGTTCCTGAGCACGCAGGCTGGTGTTCAGTTGATCCCGAATCCGTTTGGTGGTGCACCGCAGTACGTGGAGCTCAGTGGTACCAGCGGCGCGGCCGCAGTTACCAGCGCGGCTGTTGCTGCGGTCCTGGGACAGGAAGCGCTCACCCCTGATCAGGTTAAGGCGCGTCTGATGAAGACCGCTGACAAACTCGGACGCGGGTCAGATGTCATTGGCGGTTACAAGGTCACCTATGACCTGTTCACCGTTGGTGCCGGATACCTGGACCTGGACGCTGCTATGGCGGCGAAGGGCAAGAGCAAGTACACGATTCCGGTGAACACAAATGCAGCGTCTCCCGCTGCCGTGATCAAGACGGTCAGGAATGGAAAAGTGATTGTGGCTCTGGACTCAACGGTCTGGGGTTCTTTCGACGGCGACTCGACAGTCTGGGGGTCCTCGACGGTCTGGGGTTCTCTGGTTGACGGTGATTCGACGGTCTGGGGCAGCTCGACAGTCTGGGGCTCTGTGATTGACGATTCGACGGTCTGGGGTTCTTCGACGGTCTGGGGTTCTCTGGCCGAAGGCGACTCAACGGTTTGGGGCAGCTCTACGGTTTGGGGTTCGTCTACCAACCCGGGTCCGCTCTCGACAGTCTGGGGCAGCTCGACGGTCTGGGGTAGCTCGACGGTCTGGGGCAGCTCGACGGTCTGGGGTTCCATCCTCGGTGGCGATCCTGACACCGGTGACAACGGCAACACTGGCAACTAACCCAACTACAAAACAAGAAAACGGGCACCGCTCCTTCGGGATCGGTGCCCGTTTTGCTTTTGGCTGGATGTTCGTTTTTTAGTGGATAGTTTTGGTCTTGCGGTTCATGTAGTCCATCAGCAGATACTTGCCGAGCGTATCGGGAGAAGTAAAGTACGCCTTGCCCCGACACATTTGCGTGACCTGCTGGACGAACTGGATCAGGTGGTAATCCTGCGCCAGCATGAAGGTGTTTATGAGGATGCCCTGCTTCTTGCAACGGTTCACTTCTTCGAGCGTGCGGCTGATGACGAGGGGATCGAGGCCGAAGGCATTGCGATAGATTCGGCCGTCATCGAGGGTGAGCGCCGAGGGTTTGCCATCGGTGATCATGATGATCTGCTTCATGTCCTTGCGCTCACGGGCAAGTAGCTTCTGGGCCAGGATCAGGCCGTCGCGGGTGTTCGTGTAATACGGTCCTACCTGGACGCGAGCGAGTTCGGAGATGTTCAGTTCTTCAGCCGTATCGTGAAACAGGACGCAGCGGAGGGAGTCGCCCGGGTATTGGGTCCGGATGAGGTGTGCGAGGGCCATGGCGACGCGCTTGGCGGGCGTGAAGCGGTCTTCCCCGTAGAGGATCATGCTGTGGCTGCAGTCAAGCATGAGGACGGTGGCGCAGGAGCTTTGGTATTCGGACTGGTGGACGTGGAGGTCGGAGTATTCGAGGTTGACCGGTACGCCGACACCTTCGCGGCGGACGGCGGAAAAGAGAGTGGCGCTGGCGTCGAGATTGAGGGTGTCGCCGAATTCGTACGGGCGGGAGACGCCGGATGACTCGATGCCGGTGGCGAGGTCGCGGGTGTCATGGCGGCCAAAGCTGGAGCGCCCGAGGGAGCCGAGCAGATCTTTGAGGGTCTTGAAACCCAGGAAGTCGAGGGATTTGTCGGTGACTTCGAACTTCGCCTGACCGGCTCCGGACTGGCCGGGCTGCACGTTGATATGGCCTTCGTCAGCCAGCTTCTGAATGAGGTTCTTCAGGAGTTGATCGACCTGTTCCGGGCTCATGGCGTCGAGGCGCTGCCGGAGTTCTTCGGCTCGGTCGGGGTCAAAGAGCTGCCCCTGCTGCAGAGCCTGACGGATGGCCTCCATGAGTTCATCGAGGCTGTTGGGGTCCCAGCCGGTGTACTGGGCGAATTGGGAGTCGAAGCCGCTGTTGAGGAAGAAGTCCGCGAGGGCGTCCATCAGATCCTGGGCGTCGATGTCCAGGTCATCGCCGGTGTATTTGGAAAAACGAACCCATTTCATAAGAGGCCTCAGTTCTTCCGGGCCTAGTTGAAGCGGCGGCGGGAGCGCGTGGGCGGCTCTTCGGGGTCGTCGCCTTCCGGGGCGGTGGCGCGGGCTCCGCGAGCGTCTTCCGCGCGTTTCTCAGCTACAGAGAAACCGTGCTCTTCGGAACGGGCGAGGCGACGGCGAGCGTGAAGGCCTTCGAGGATGAACTCTCCGGCGGAAGCCCGGACGGCGTCGGGTTCGTTGGAGGAGAGACCGAGAGCACGGGTCTTTTCGAGCAGGCCGGTGATAGCCCCCAACTGGCGGACCATCTCTGCGGAATCACCATCTTCGGGGAGCTTGAGCGTGCCACCCAGTTCAAAGTACTGGATGATGTTCTGCATGTTGACGCCTTCGTAAAAATGGTCGAAGACTTTGGAGACCGCAAGCCGGATGAGTTCGCGGGCAACGACGTGGCCACCCTTGAGTTCACCTTCATATTCCAGTTCGATCTTGCCGGTGATGGCGGGCAGGGCGGCGTAAATATCGACCACGCGGGGGACGGCGAGGTCTTCGGCGTTGGCGAAGCAGCGGCGCTCGGCGTTCGACACGACGTTTTCCATCACGGAGATGGGCAGACGCTGGGAGACGCCGGAACGCTTGTCCACACGGCGGTCTTCGCGGGCGCAGAACGCCAGTTGCTCCACCACCTCAGTGATGTACTTCGGAACGCGCACCGGGCTGGTGGTGCCACGGGCGAGCCAGGCCTCGGCAGAGGTGATGGCGATGCCCTCTTCCACGCTGGCGGGGTAGTGGGTGCGGATTTCGCTGCCGATACGGTCCTTCAGCGGGGTGATGATCTTGCCGCGCGCCGTGTAGTCTTCGGGGTTGGCTGTAAAGACGAGGAGGAGATCGAGGGGCAGGCGGACGGGATAACCCTTAATCTGGACATCGCCCTCCTGCATGATGTTGAACAGGCCGACCTGGATTTTGCCGGCGAGGTCGGGGAGTTCGTTGATGGCGAAGATGCCTCGATTGGCGCGAGGCAGGAGGCCGTAGTGGACGGTGAGTTCGTCGGAGATGTCCTGACCCCGGCGGGCGGCTTTGATGGGGTCGATATCACCGATCATGTCGGCGATCGTGACATCAGGCGTGGCAAGCTTTTCCACGTAGCGATCGGCGGCGGCGAGCCAGGCGATGGGCGCGGTTTCGCCGTGTTCGGCGACGAGGGTGCGGCAGGACTTACAGATGGGGTGGTAGGGGCTGTCGTGGATTTCGCAGCCGGCGAGGTAAGGGGTCCAGGGGTCAAGGAAGGCCGTCAGCATGCGGACCAGTCGGGTCTTGGCCTGGCCGCGCAACCCCAGCAGGATGAAATTGTGTTTTGAGAGGACCGCGTTGACGACCTGGGGAACTACGGTGTCTTCGTAACCCACAATGCCAGGGAAGAGGGTTTCACCTGCGCGGAGGCGGGCGATCAGGTTGGAACGAAGCTCGTCTTTCACACTGCGATTGGCGAGGCGGGCTTCAGAGTACGAACTGCGGCGAAGTTCTCCCAGGGTACGGGGGAGTTCGGAATGCGTATGGGGCATGTGGGTTCCTGACCTTACCGATGTTGACTACTCGGGATTGAACTCAAATGTTTCGCCGGCGGCGCGGAAGACGATGTGGCCGCCGGTGAGGGCCTTCATCTGGGGCGTGAGGGGGATAAAGACTGCGCCATCGGTGGATTGACCGGGGGCGAGGCGGGTGTCGCTGAGCGCAATGGCGGAAGCGGTGGCGGCGGCTTTCAGGCGGCCCGGCATACCGTAAGCCATGGCGTTTTGGCGGCGCTGTTCGTAACCGTTGTTCGAGCGCATATGCGGGATGCCGTAGAGCGCAGACTCATAGGATGAGACCAGCTTGACGACATCCGCGTGGGTGGCTTTATCGAGCAGCATGTCGACGACCTGACCGGCGGCGAGGGCCGCGGAAGTGAGGTCGGGGCGCACGTACGAGAAGTCCTGAGCGCGGATGACGCGGAAGCCCTGGCCACCGTTCGAGATCGAAACCTGAATGAGGCCAAAGCCCGCAACGTGGCTCTGGAGGTGGGTGACGATGACGGTGAGACCCTGCCGGGTGGCGGTCTGATATTTGATGCCGTTGGTCTCGTACTCAATGACCTGGGCCGACGCGGACAGTGCGAGGACGAGCCACAGCACGGGCATCAGCAACCAGCGAGGTGAGTAGAAAGACCGCATGCTCTGGTTCCAGATTAGCGCGGTTACTTCAACAAAGTAATCACAAAGGGCCCTTTTCCAGAGGGCGTCCCGTTCCAGACGGTTTCCGCGGTCTGCATGTTGACGGCGATGTAGTTATTGCCAGGAGGCGGGGGCGTGGTGGCGCGGTAGACAAGGACCTGGGGTTTGTCGAGGAGGACGCCGGTAGCCGGCGCTTTTGGGGTGCTGCCGGAGCCAGGCTTGCGGAGTTCGATTTCGACGATTCGTGCAGGTTTGGCGGAAACGTGCTCGCTGGTATGGCGACCGGTGGCGGGACTCCAGGCAATGTCACCCGGTTTCCAGTGCTGATCTTCATCGCCCTGTCCATTTTCGTGGCGGATGTTGATGTCGGCAGCGTCGAGATAGATCATGACGCGGTTTTGATCGTGGACGTGCATCGCACCGGGTTTGGTGACGGGCGGGTCCACCACGATAAGGACGCGGACGAACTCATTTTCAATGGGGATGCTGCGCTGCGCGAAGGCAGAGAGGGCGAGCAGAGGCAGAGTGAGCAGAAGGCGGCGAGGACCCGGCATGAATGACAGTCTATTACCCTGCTCGCCCCGGACTGCCACAGTTCCGCCACAACGCAACGTGGCCTGACCACAAACCGGTTCCACCGCGGGGCATTCGGCCCGAGCATGACGTTAAGACTATGCGCCGGATCACCGTACTGTTCTGTCACCTGGCCACGATGGCCTTTACTGTTTGGGCGGAACCCGTCACCACCGCACCTCGGATCGACTGCCCTCCAGAGGCGATTCCGACATACGCTGCGGCGCGTGCCGGGGTCTGCCACAACGACCTCGGCGTCGCGGCTATTAAAGAGAACCGAGGGGAAGAAGCGGCTGCGCATTTCGAGCGCGCCTCCGAGGCGTGGAAGGCGGCGGGCGCCGAATACAAAGAGACCTGGAACTACACGCAACTGATTCTGGCGGGGTTGTATCAGCAGCAGCACCACATGGCGAAGGTTGAGGCGGCGCTGGGACGTTATCTGGCGATTCCGTTGACCGAACAGGAAAGACGCCCCGAGGCGCTGTCCCGACTGGCGATTGTGTATGCCGATACAGGCCGGACCGCGCGGGGGCTGGAACTGGCGCAAGAGGCGGTGGCGGCATTTGAGGCGCTGCCTGTTGCGCGATCCGTGGAAGCAGCTTATGCCCACAATAATCTCGGTGTGATTAGTTTGAGTCTGGGGCGCCAGGAAGAGGCGGAGACGCATCTGCGGAAGGCGCTGGAAGGTGCCGTAGCGGCACTGGGAGAGAGCCACAGCGACACCACGGGGTACCAAACGAATCTGGCGCTGGCGCTGCTTTCGAGGGGCGATGCATCCGGGGCTGAAGTACTGCTGCGGCGAGCACGTTATTCACTGGAGCGGCAGCCGGGGGCGTCGGAGAATCAACTGGCGATGGTCTGCGCTGAACTGAGCGCGGTGGCAGTAATGCATAACAAGCTGGCGACTGCGAGCGCGGAGTCAAAGAAGGCTCTGGAGATTTTGAGACGGCAGCAATACGCGGATCCACGGGCTATCGCGCTGGCTCAGGTAAATCTGGCGGATGTGGAACTGCATGCCAACCGACTGCGGGAAGCCGAGTCTCTGTTAAATACGGCGGTGGAGTCGGAGCGGCGGGTGGCACCGGATAGTCGGCTGCTGGCCGATGGCGTGCGGCGCATGGCGCAGTTGCGGGCGAAACAGCAGAGATGGCATGAGGCGACCGAGCTCTACCGGGAGGCGATCGGGATCTACGACCGGGTGGTAGGGGCAGAGAACCCCGCTGTGGTGCCGCTGCTCCGCGAATATGCGGACACCCTGAAGCGCGAGGGTGGACAGAAGGCGGAGATCCGGAATACGGAAGTCCGGACAAAGGCGATCCTCGGATTTACGGCGAGGCGTTAGCCGCCCCAATGGTCTTGCGGGGCGGCGCTGGCCGCCCCTGACCGCAGAGCGTCTACCCCGAATGTGCGGTAGTTCACCCCAAAAGCCTTCCGCTTAGAAGAGACGCCACATAGTGTGAACCTTTGGAGGTTCCACACATGAAGGCACGGTGGGTTGCTGTCACAGTCTCTTTGGCGGTGCTGAGTGCGGTTTCGCCCCTGGCGGAAGCGCAGGCCGTAAGCGGAAATCTGGTGGGGAATGTTCAGGATGCGAGCGGTTCCGCCATTCCGAACGCTTCCCTGGACGCGCAGAACGAGGCGACGGGCGTGAAGACGTCGGTCCGCTCGGGCGCGGGTGGCGATTACCGACTGACGAATCTTCCAGGGGGCGTCTACACGCTGAGCGCGACTGCGAACGGATTCAACGGGTTCAGCCGGAAAGGGGTGCTGGTAGAGACCTCGAAGACGGCCACGGTCAATGTGGTGCTGCAGGTGGGGCAGATCTCCACCACTGTGGAAGTGACAGACGGCGCGGCGGCGATCGACACGACGACAGCAACGGTCGGGACATCGTTCAATGCGCGGGATAACCAGGATCTGCCGGTGAGCAGTATCGGGATTGGCGCGTACAACCTGGCACTGCTGAGCGCGGGCGTCACCAGTAATGGCGGGCTGAGTGTGGGACGCGGACCTTCCGTAGGGGGCCAGCGGCCCCGCAATAACAACTTCACGGTTGAGGGCGTAGACAACAACAACAAGAGCGTGACGGGCGCGCTGCTGATTGTGCCGAACGATGCCACGCAGGAGTTCTCGGCGTTGCAGAATCAGTTTAGCGCCGAGTTCGGGCATTCGTCGGGCGGGCAGTTTAACGTAACGGTGCGGAGCGGGACGAATCAGCTGCACGGCATTCTGTATGAGTATCTGCAGAACCGGAATCTGAACGCGATTGACCAGCTGTTTGTGAATTCGGGGATCACGTCGATACCGCGGTATGACCAGAATCGCTTTGGCGGCCAGGCCGGTGGGCCGATTCTGAAGAACAAGCTGTTCTACTTCGGCAACTACGAGTACAATCCGCTGGGGCAGGCTTCTACGTCCGGGCAGATTCTGTCGCCGACTGCGAATGGGTACGCGAAGCTGGCGGCAATCTCAGGGCTGAACCAGACCAACCTGGGAATTCTGAAGCAGTACGCCACTCCGGCGGCAACTCCTGTGGCGGCGAATCGATTTCCGGTGGTGAATGGGCAGGCGATTGAGGCCGGAATCCTGCAGGTGAATGCGCCGAATTATCAAAACGATCAGGCGCTGACGACGAGTGGCGACTACAACATTTCGGATAAGGATCAAATGCGGGTGCGGTACCTGTTTCACCGGCAGGTGGCGCTGGATCGCCGGGCTTCACTGCCGGTTTTTTATCAGATTTCGCCAATCAGCTATCATCTGGCGACGGTTTCCGAGTATCACAATTTCAGTCCGACGCTGACCAACGAACTGCGCCTGGGGTTCAATCGATACATTTCGTCGACTCCTGCCGGTGACTTCAAGTATCCGGGGCTGGATGCGTTCCCGAATCTGCAGTTCTCCGACCTGGGCGGACTGAATATCGGGCCATTCCAGAATGCGCCGCAGTCGGCGTCGCAGAACACGTATCAGCTGGTGGATAACGTGAGCTGGACGCGGGGGCGGCACACGTTTCAGTTCGGGTATGACGGGCGTAAGGTGATCGCGCCGAGCCACTTTGTGCAGCGGTCGCGCGGGGACTATCAGTACAGTTCGCTGGAGCTGTTTCTGCGGGATATTACGCCGGATCTGGTGGCGCAGCGCACGGTGGGGAACCCAACGTACTACGGGGACCAGTGGGCGCACTATTTGTACGCGGTGGATACGTGGAAGCTGCGGCCGAACCTGTCGCTGAATCTGGGGCTGCGGTATGAGTACACGACGGTGCCGCTATCGTGGTCGGCGCAGGCGCTGAATAAAGACGCCAGCGTGCCGGGGCTGATTGACTTCCATGCGCCGGCGTCGCAGAAGACGAATTTCGTGCCTCGGATTGGACTGGCGTGGTCGCCGGGGTCGAGCGGGAAAACGTCGATCCGGGCCGGGTTCGGCATGGCTTATGACGTGGCCTACGACAACATTGGCGTGAACTCGCCACCGCCGCAGTTTTCGACAACGGCGGATGTGAGTGGTGCCGGGACGCCGAACTTTCTGACGAATGGCGGGCTCAGAGCTTCGGCCGCTGGAGGGAGTGCTCCGACGGGCGCGGCGGCGCGGCCTCTGACTTCGGCCCTGTTGCCGGACCAGTTGTTGCCCTACTCGATTCAGTGGAATCTGGGCGTGCAGCATGTGTTCGCCAATGACTACACGCTGGAGGTGCGGTATTTGGGGACACGCGGCGTCCACCTGAACGTGCAGCAGCGGATCAACAAGTTTGCGCCGGTGACGGAGACGAATTCGCTGCCAACATATTTTGCGGCTCCCACACAGGGGACGCTGGATGCCTTGCCCATCACGCTGAACCAGCTGCGGGCGATTTCCAACATTGTGCCGCGGTATGCGGCTGCGGGCTTCACGAATCCGGCGTTTGTAGAGGATTCACCGATTGGAAACTCCGCATACCATGGCCTGGCGACGCAGCTGAACAAACGCTTCTCGCATGATTTCCAGTTCGTGGCGGCCTACACGTGGAGCCATCTGATTGACGACAGCACAGCGGATTTCAATACGACGGTGCTGACGCCTCGGCGGCCACAGGACTTCCAGAATATGCGTAATGAACGGTCGGCGTCTGCGCTGGATCATCGTCAGCGGCTGACGTTCAGCGCGGTCTACGATGTGCCGATCTTCCGCAGGCAGAGCTGGCTGCTGAGGAATGTCGTGGGCAACTGGGCGGTTGCACCGGTTTACATCTATGAGACGCCGGAATATGTGACCGTGCTGAGCCAGCAGGACTCGAACCTCAATGGCGATTCGGCTGCGGATCGCGTGATTATTAACCCCAACGGAAAGGACGGGACCGGGTCGGCTGTGACGGCACTGAGGAACTCGGCAGGGGCAACGGTGGCTTATCTGGCAACAAACCCCAACGCGCGTTACATTCAGACGGGCGTGGGTGCTTATGCGAATGGTGGGCGGAATACGCTGCGGGGCCGCCCGATCAATAACGTGGACCTGAACGTAATGAAGAACTTCGCGATACGGGAACGGTACAAAGTGCAGTTTTCGGCACAGTTCTTCAACCTGCTGAACCATGCGCAGTTTGTGCCGGGCTTCGTGAATCGTGCCGACAATCCGTCGGTCGCGAACAATACAGGTCCTGTTTTCAACTACCTGACTCCAGGCAACCCGACGTTCAACAATCCCGAGGCCATCTACGGGAGCAACGCCCGGGGAGTACAGCTGGCGCTCAAGCTGATTTTCTGACAAAGAGAATTCCACTTTTGGAGCGAACGGAATGAATTCTGAAACGTATTGAAGAGGTAAGCCCTTTATGCCAACCAACCGTACACGTGTGGCGATTCTAAAAGCCTGCGTGTTGTTTGGTCTGTGGACCGCTTATGGCTTGCTGTGCGCATGGCAGGCCCATTACTGGTATGCGTTCAGCGCGCATCCGATGTCGTGGCCGGAGGCTCTGCGATATGAGCTGACCTACGCGTATCTGTGGGGTGCCTTCACGCCGCTGATACGCTGGCTGGCCCGCCGCTACAGGCTGGAGCGCAATGTGTGGCCCCGGCATCTGGTGGCACATATTGCGTCCATTCTGGTGCTGGTGCCGGTGATCAAGCTGTTGTTCGATGCCATCACCGGGCCGCCGACTTCGGCGTTCCATGACATGGCCTGGGAGAAGTTGTTCCGGTCCGTACAGTCGACGTTTGATACGGGAACGCTGCTCTACATTGTGGTGGTGCTGGTGGAGCACGCGATCCTCTACTACAAGAGTTATCAGGGTGGCCTGATTAAAGCGTCGCAGTTGCAGACGCAGCTGATTCAGGCGCAGTTGCAGGCACTAAAAATGCAGCTGCATCCTCACTTCCTCTTCAATACTCTGCACACGATTTCGGCGCTGGTGCATGAAGATCCCGATCTGGCGGAACGGACGATCACGCGACTGGGAGAACTACTGCGGCTGTTCCTCGCGAACAGCACAATTCATGAGGTTCCGCTGAGCGAGGAACTGCACATTCTGGAGTTGTATCTGGAGATTGAGCACGCTCGTTTTGAAGATCGATTGCAGGTTCACTATGATGTGCCAGTGGAACTGCATGAGGCGATGGTGCCGAATCTGGTGCTGCAGCCTTTGGTGGAGAACGCGATTCGGCATGGCCTGGGGAAGAAGGCGGGACCGGGCGTGATCCATGTTTCCGCAGAACGCTTCAACGGCACGCTGGTGCTGCGGATTGCGGACAACGGCGTCGGGTTGCGCGAGGACGCCATAAAGGCGCGCGCGCAGAAGCCCGGGTATCAGGGGATGGGCCTGTCGATTACGCGGGGACGGCTGGAATCGCTGTATGGCGCGAAGCAGTCGCTCGCGCTGCGCAACCTGCCGGCGGGCGGTGCAGAGGCACGGATCACCATGCCATATCGGAGCTTCCCGGATGAAGCAGCACGAAAGAACAGTGTGATGGAAGACCATGTCGAACTACAAAATACTGATCGTTGACGATGAGAGGTTGTCGCGGCGGCGCATCCGGCGGCTACTGGCGCTGGAGGCCGATTGCGAAGTAGTGGGTGAGTGTGAGAACGGCGCGGAAGCGCTGGAAGCGTTGCGACTGACGCCGCCCGACATTCTGTACCTGGACGTGCAGATGCCGGAACTGGATGGGTTCGAGGTGCTTGCCGCGCTGCAGGAGATTCGACCCCTGATCATCTTCACGTCGGCGTATGACGACTATGCGCTGCGTGCCTTTGAAGTGCATGCGTTCGACTATTTGCTGAAGCCGTTTGACGGGCGTCGGTTCCTGGAATCGCTGAAGCGCGCGAAGGCGCGTGTGGAGCAGGAGCGCACGGGTAAATCGGACAATTCCCGGCTGTTTGAACTGTTTGAGAATCTGACTAAGCCGCGGAAGACGCCTGACAGAATTGCGGTGAAGAACAATGGCCGCGTCGTGTTCATCCGGCTGGATGAGATCGACTGGTTCGAGGCTTCCGACAACTACGTCTGCCTGCATTGCGGACGCGAGACTCACGTGGTTCGCGAGACGATGAACGAACTGGAAGCGCGGCTCGATCCAGGGCAGTTTTTGCGCGTTCACCGTTCCGCGATTGTGAACCTGGATCGTATTCGAGAGCTGCAGCCGTGGTTCCGTGGCGACTATCGCGTGATCCTGCGCGATGGCACGGAACTGACCCTCACGAAGAACCATCGCGAGAAGCTGGAATCGCGGTTGTTATTGGGTGCGGGCGCGAAGTAGAGGCAAGGAAAAAGGCTCCCCGAGGGGAGCCTTTTGGTTGTGTCCTTCATCGAAGTGATTCTCCCAGATCGACGGGAAACTGTACGCGTTGTGAAAACCGCAGTGTGATTCATATATAGAGTCACGACGGATATAAAGTCAAGGGAAAAATCTCTGTTGCGGAAGGCGCGTGCGCGGTGTGTGCGGCAGCAAGATGAAGTCGTTATTCTGGAGCAGATGGAACAACTCGATATTCGTGAAAAAGGTGGCGTGCGCGCCGGGGTGCAGCAGACTTCGGATAAGCGCCTGTTCATGCAGTTGCTGGCGTTTGGCAATGCCCGCGAAACAGGCTCTCTGGTGAGTGCTTTGGAAGCGGCCGGCATCAACGGCGTGCTCTATGAAGACGCCAACGATCCACAGGGCGTGGCCGTGCTGACGTGGAGCGACAATCCGAATTTCTTTGTCGACAGCGTGCGTCCGGTGCTGAACAGCGCCGCGTTCGCGAACCTGACGTTTAAGCCGGAATACATGATGATGGGCCGTACGTACGCGATTGGACATGAACCCAATCTGGAAGACTGGCTGATGCACCGTTCGCCGCGCGCAGTAACGTCGGCCGAGTGGAAGTGGCACGTCTGGTACCCGCTGCGCCGCAAGGGCGAGTTCAATTCCCTGCCCCCGGAAGACCAGATGGCGATTCTTCGGGAGCATGGCACGATTGGCCATTCGTTTGGCACGGCGGGTTTCGCGCAGGACGTGCGCCTCGCGTGCTTCGGCATCGATAAAGAAGACAACGACTTCGTGATCGGACTGATTGGCAAGGAACTGGCACCGCTCTCGATCTGTGTGCAGGCGATGCGGAAGACCCGGCAGACTTCGAGCTTTATGGAGAAGATGGGGCCGTTCTTTATTGGCCGCGCGATCTGGCAGAAGTACGTTTAGCGGGTGGGTGGCAGAGCCAGCCTAATTGAGCCCAGGTGGCGAACCAGCGCTGGAGGTCTTCGGGGTTGGCAATGATGCCCCGAAGAGCTTTGGCGAGGGATTTGCCAGTGCTGAGTTTTTGCAGGATGGCGAATTCACCGGGTTCGAGGCGGCGGTAGAAGACATCGCCTTCGACGCGGTGGGTGGCGAGGTGGATGGTCGCGGGGCGACGCGCTTTTACGGCGCGGGCTGAAAGAGTTTTCAGCCGCACGTCGTCAACCGGATATTGGAGTTCCAGTAGTCGGATGTGCGGCTGCAGAGCCAGGGCTTGATCGGGTGTGAAAGTGGCACTGAGAGGTTCTGATTCCAACGCGTCGTACGTTTCGATGTGGGCCCATTCGAGGCGGGCCATGTCGTGTTCGAGCGGCTGGTTCTGCAGATGCGCGGGCAGGTGCTGGCCGAGGTCGCGCAACGTGAAGGATTTTGACGGGCAGGCGGTCAGGTATTCGATCGCCAGCTTCTGAAACGCGCGCTCTCCAAGCAAGAGCAACAGGCCAGGGAAATCATCACGCAGCGAATCGATGAGGCGCGACCAGTATTGATCGCGATAGATGTCGAGGCGTTCCCGCGCCGTCAGGCGGGCATTCGGCTTGATGTAGTCCGCAGAGATGACGGTGTTGGTGATTTCGGCGAACATTCGGCGCTGGAGTTCGGCGAGCTTCATGCGGACACCAGGTATCGCTTCGCTTTCAGCGCTTCATTGTGGACTTCGTCGAAAGACGGAATATGTTGGTCCCATTCGAGCAGCGTCGCCGTGTTACCGGTGCGGGCAATAGCCTTTTCGTAGAGAGCCCAGACGGGATCGATCACGGGATGGTCGTGCGTGTCGAGGATGTACTTCTCGTACGTGGAGTGCCCGGCGATGTGGATCTGCGCCACACGATCTGCAGGGACCGCGTTGAGGTACTCATAGGGATCAAAGCCGTGATTGCGGCTGGAGACATAGATGTTGTTGACGTCGAGCAAAATGCCGCAGTCGGCGCGCTCCACCACTTCGTTGAGAAACGCCCACTCGGTCATTTCCGAGACGTGGAACTCCGCGTAGCTGCTGACGTTCTCAACCACGATGGGAACTTCGAGGAAATCCCGGGCTTCGCGGATCTTGCGCGCCGTGACCTTCGCGGCTTCGAAGGTGTATGGCATGGGGAGCAGATCGTGGGAGTAACGGCCATCCACAGAACCCCAACAAAGGTGATCGGAAAGCCAGGGAGTTTTGGTGCGGCGGACGAGGGTCTTGAGGCGCCGGAGGTGTTCGCGATTCAGCTTGTCGGCCGAACCGAAGTACATGGAGACGCCGTGCTGCACCACGCGATAGCGTTCCAGGATCTGGTCGAGGATGGCGAGAGGACGGCCACCGTCGACCATGAAGTTTTCGGAAATGATCTCGAACCACTCAACAACCGGCTGGCGGTTCAGGATGTGGTCGTAATGCGGTATCCGCAGCCCGACGCCAACCCCGTAGTCGGTGAACCCGTTAAAACGATTGGCTGGCATGGGGCTGCACAGGGTCCGCGGAAACTACATCTTCTTCGAATCGGTGGCGCAACCGCCCTTGCCCTTGCAGGAGTTCTTGCCGGCGCAGCCGTTATCACCGGAAGCGCACCCGCCGTTGCCCTTACAGGAGTTCTTGCCCTTGCAGGCGTGCTTTTCGACCTTCGCCTTGGCGGTATCGGCAAACTGGCCGGCGACGCCGATGTTGTGCTGGCTGGAAGATCCGCTGGGGGCGGCAGTGGCACGGGCGACAGTACCCGAGAGCAGGCCGGCGAAAGCGGCGGTGAGGACCAGTGAGTTCTTAGGAGCTTTCATGTATTTGAGGATAACTAATGAGATAACCTCGTGTGTTGCGTAAACAGACATTACCTCCCTGGGCGGGCGCGGCCATCCTGCTGGCCATCTACTTCGCCGTTACCCTGCTGCTGCCACGTCCTGCCGTGGTGAAGCCCGAGGGCTGGCGGCTGACAGGGTTGTTCGCCGCCACTATTGCGGGGCTGATTCTGCAGCCGATCCCTGGCGGGGCACTGGTGCTGATCGCGGTGGCCCTGTCGATACCGTTGGCGGGACTGACTCCGCAGAGGGCGCTTTCGGGTTTCGCCGACCCGGTGGTGTGGCTGGTGCTTTCAGCCTTCTTCATTTCGAGTGCGCTGATTCGGACGGGTCTGGCGCGACGAATCGCGCTGGGCTTTGTACGCATGTTCGGGAAGTCGTCACTGGGGGTTTGTTATTCGCTGGGCCTGACGGATCTGTGTCTGGCGACGATTATTCCGTCGGCGGGGGCAAGGTCGGGTGGCGTGGTGATGCCGATTGTTCGATCGGTGGCGGAGCTCTATGGATCGAAGCCCGGGGAGACGGCGTCGCGAATCGGGTCATTTCTGATGATTGGCGTGTACCAGGCGATCTGCGTGTCGTCGGCGACGCTGTTGACGGCGCAGGCGAGCAATGCGCTGGCGGCGCGAATGTCGGCGCAATTTCTGCACTACCCGATTACGTGGCTGAGTTGGGCACGCGCGGGGATTGTGCCGGGTTTGGTTTCGATGGCGATTGTGCCGTGGGTGGTCTACAAGCTGTATCCGCCGGATGTGAAGCATACGCCGGAAGCGGCGGATTTTGCGCGCCGGGAACTGGCGGCGATGGGGCGGATGAGCCGGAATGAGTGGATTGTCTGCGCCGTGTTCGTGGGGGTCTGCGGAATGTGGATCTTCTCCACGCTGGATGCGAGCGTAGCCGCACTTCTGGGCACGGGTGTCCTGCTGGCGACAGGTGTGTTGTCGTGGGTGGAACTGGCCGGAGACAAGGCCGCGTGGGATGTCTTCGTCTGGTACGGCGGGTTGTTTGAGCTGGCACGGGCATTGGGCGAAGCGGGCGTGACGGGAGCGTTCGCGACAGCCGTGGGCGGCGCGCTGGTCAGCTACAGCGTGTTCGGGCTGTTTTTCATCGCGCTGCTGATCTACTTTTTTGCGCATTACGGGTTCGCCAGCATTACGGCACACACGGTGGCGATGTTTCCGGCATTCGCGGCGGTGATGTATTCCCGGCACGTGCCACCGGGCCTCGCGGCGTTCTCCCTGGCCTGCTTCGGGAACTTGTGTGCGTGCCTGACGAACTACGGGACTACACCTGCACCAATGTTCTTCGCGCAGGGCTATGTCTCGTTTGGCCAGTGGTGGCGGATCGGGTTCCTCGTGTCACTGGTGACGCTGACGATCTGGAGCACGGTGGGATTCGGGTGGTGGAGGTTCCTCGGGATCTGGTAACGATCAGGGCTTGTAAAAGATTGGCTTCGGGCGGTAGAGGCGGTTGTTGACGGTGACCAGCCAGACGGCAAGCCCCGGCAGCAGATATTTCCAGCCCATCACCTCAAAGAGAGCACGGCATTCGGCGAATTTTCCAGCCAGAAGGCAGCGGATGAAGTGGTGTGTGTCGAAGACGTTTTGGCGCCACCAGGTGTAGCGTTCGGCTTTAGCGCGAATCGCCTCGGGGAGGAGTGGCAGGATCTGGTTCAGAACCCGGCGGTTTTCGCGCGCGAACTTGACACCGGAAAAAGGCGCTTCGCTCAGACGACCGGAGTGCTGGCGGAGGCGGATGAGCTTGTCGTGGCGGTCGGCGACCCAGCCGTGGCGGCAGAGGCGGACCCACATTTCGTAGTCTCCGGCAACCTGGTAGGTGGTATCAAAGGGGCCAGCCGCTTCGAGCGCCCACCGCCGGACGCAAACCGTGGAGAGGTTGCCGGCGATGCAGCCTTCGTAGAAGAGCTTTTGCAGGCACCAGTCACCGTCGAAGACGGAGGGGCCGTCGCCGGTAGCCCACTCGCCGACTACTTTCCCGTGGTCGTCGATTTCGTAGACGGCGGAGATGGTCATGACGAACTTTTCGTGGGCCTCGAAGTATGCGATTTCGTCAGCGAGGCAGTGGGGTTCGAGCGCATCGTCCTGGCAGAGGAAGCGAACGAGGGGAGAGGTGGCGCGGGCCGTCAGCTGATTCAGGTTAGCGAAAAGGCCCAGGTTCCTGGGATTCAGGACAACGGTGACGCGGGGATCGTTGATGGCGGCCAGGATGGCGCGGGAACGGTCGGTGGAGCCATCGTCCGCAATCAGGAACTCGAATTCCGTTTCCGTTTGGGAGAGAACGGACTGCAGGCACTCTTCCAGGAACCGTGCGCCGTTATAGACCGGCAGGATGATGGAGATGCGCGACACTGGTGGTGCCTATTAGTTTAGGTCACAACATGATCAAAGCCGTCATTTTCGACCTGGGGCGTGTCATCGTCCCTTTTGACTTTTCTATCGGTTACCGGCAACTGGAGCCGCTGTGCGGGGTTCCGGCGGCGGAGATTCCGGCGCGTGTGGCCGAGAGCGGACTCGCGGTCCGGCTGGAATCGGGTGAGATTGAACCGCACGCCTTCGTGGAGGAACTGGGCCGCCTGCTTGGGTTCGTTCTTTCGTATGAAGAGTTCAGCCGGATCTGGTGCTCGGTGTTCATGAAGCCGACGCTGATTCCGGAGTCGCTGGTGGAGGCGATCAGCAAAACGCACCGTCTGGTGCTGCTTTCGAACACGAATTCGATCCACTTTGACATGCTTCGGGCGGAGTACCCGATTCTGCGCCATTTTCATGCGTGCATCCTGTCACATGAGGTGAAGGCGATGAAGCCGAATCCGAAGATCTACCAGGCGGCGATTGCAGCGGCGGGGTTTGCGCCCGAAGAGTGCTTTTTTGCGGACGATATCGCGGATTATGTGGCAGGCGCCCGGGCTGCGGGGATTGACGCGGTGCAGTTTCAGTCAGCGGCGCAGATTGAAGCGGAGCTTCGAGCGCGGGGCGTGATTTAGTTACAAATCAGCTACGGACACATTTGGGCTTGCCCCACAGGTCAATCCGAAGGAAACTGAAAGATCGGCCCCATTTTTCCGCGGCAAGTGTCGCCAGGGCCAGACCACCGGCAAGGACATCGTAAGAATTGGAAAAAAACGGCCGTAAGGGTGCGCTCGTACTGGAGCCCGCCGAGCATTGGGTTCCCCAGGACGCGAGTGAGCTTTTTGATGTTCCCCGCTGGGGCAAAGGCTACTTTTCAGTCAATGAGCAGGGCAATGTCGCGGTGCATCCGGACAAAGACCCGGCCCGTTCCATCGATCTGAAGGAGTTGATCGACACGCTGGTGCTGCGCGGTATTGCGCTGCCGATCCTGATTCGGTTCGCCGGCATCATTAAGCAGCAGCTCATGGAGATCCATGACGCGTTCGCGACGGCCATACAGGAGCACAAGTACGGCGGCGAGTACCGTTGCGTTTTCCCCATTAAGGTGAACCAGCAGCGGCAGGTGGTCGAGGAAGTTCTGGAGTTCGGCAAGGCGTATCGTTTCGGCCTGGAAGCGGGTTCAAAGCCGGAGTTGCTGGCTGTGATGGCGCTGGCCGACAACGATACCCCCATTGTTTGCAACGGCTTCAAGGATGACGAGTACATCGAGATGGCGATGCTGGCGCAGAAGATTGGCCGCCAGATCATCCCGGTGGTGGAAAAGTACACCGAACTGGCGCTGATTAAGAAGTACGCCGAGAAGGTGGGCGTCCGCCCGACGATCGGGATTCGCGTGAAGCTGGCGGCGCGTGGTTCGGGCCGCTGGAAGTCGTCCGGCGGGTACCGTTCGAAGTTCGGCCTGAGCACCACGGAAGTGACGCATGCACTGGAAGAACTGAAGGAATGGGGAATGGCGGATTGCCTGAAGCTGATCCACTTCCACCTCGGCAGCCAGATCACGAACATCCGTCAGGTGAAGGCCGCGGTCAACGAAGCAGCCCGTGTTTACACCGAATTGTGGCGCATGGGCGGTTCAGGGCTGGAGTTCCTGGATGTGGGCGGCGGTCTCGGTATCGACTACGACGGTTCGCAGACGGATTTCGAATCCAGCGTCAATTACACGCTGCAGGAATACGCGAACGACGTCATTTACCACGTGCAGAACGTGTGCGATGACGCCAACGTGCCGCATCCGACTATTATTACGGAGAGCGGGCGAGCAATTGCCGCCTACCATAGCGTCCTTGTTTTCAATGTCTTGGGCGTTTCCGGCCTCGGAGATGAGGATGACGCCAAGGAACTGCCTCCCGATCCCGAACAGCCGCTGATTGATCTGCTGGAGACTTTCCGGTCAGTGAGTGGGCGGAACCTGCTGGAGGCTTATCACGATGCGCAGCAGTCTCTGGATGCGGCGCTGAATCTGTTCAGCCTGGGGTATTTGCCGCTGGATCAGCGGTGTCTGGCTGAAAACCTGTTCTGGGCAATCTGCCGAAAGGTACAGAAAGCGGCACACGAACTCGACCACTTCCCGGAAGAACTGGAAGGGCTGGAGGCGATGCTCTCCGACACCTACTTCTGTAACTTCTCGTTGTTCCAGAGCATGCCGGACAGTTGGGCGATCAACCAGTTGTTCCCGCTGATGCCGATTCACCGACTGGGCGAGAAGCCGACCCATCATGCGGTGCTGGGTGACATTACGTGCGATTCCGACGGTAAGGTAGACCAGTTCATCGACCGCCGGGACGTAAAACGGACCCTTCCATTACACGAATACACCGGTGAAAATTACTACCTCGGCACCTTCCTGGTTGGAGCGTACCAGGAAATTCTGGGCGATCTGCATAACCTGTTTGGCGACACAAACGCGGTGCATGTCCATCTGAGCGAAACCGGCGAAGTGATGCTGGACGAAGTAATTAAGGGCGATACGGTTCGCGAAGTCCTTGATTATGTTCAGTTTAAGACAGACAACCTGGTGACAAAGCTGCGCCGGAGCGTGGAGTCCGCGGTACGGGAAGGGCGGCTCGGCTACGAAGAATCAGGGCGCCTGCTGCGGTTCTACGAGGATGGACTCCACGGGTACACGTACCTGGAAGACCCGCACGAACGCTAAGCGCAACACTTTTGTAACATTCCAGTAACCAATCTGTAATACTATGGCCATACGGTCATGTTACGGCTTGGTTACAAACTGTGCATTGCTCTCACCCTCCTGGCGAATACAGGATGGGCGGGACAGCGCGTGACCAGTGACTATCGGGATTACCAGATCCGCCTGAGCACGTGGCGACCGGCGGGCACGGCTGCGGCCGGCGTTCTGGTTCCGGTTCGGATCAACAACGGCGCAGTGCTTCGGCTGGTGTTGGATTCCGGTGCCAGCGATATCACGCTCAGCGCCAGCGCGGCGCGTAAACTCGGGCTGGAAATAGTGGCGGAGACGCACCTTTCCGGCTTTGGCGAAGGGCGCGGCGCGACGGCGCAGATCGCACGGGCCGATTCGGTGGCGGTGGGCGACCTGCAGTTTGCCGATTGCGTGGTGCGGGTATTGCCGGGGAATCCAACGCGGGAAGCCGACGGGATTATCGGGATGAAGTTCTTCGAGGCGTTCCGGATTCATCTGGATGCATCAGCCCGGGAACTGAATCTGCAAGCCTATGCCAACCGGGATAACGGGCCGGAAGGCACTGCGGATCATCTGCTGTTCGTGAAGGCAAAGGTGAACGGGAACGACGAGGGCCTGTTTCTGGTGGATACGGGATCTGCGGTGACGTCGCTGGCCAGCGATGTGCAGTGGCCGTGCGCAATGAAGGGGACCACGACGAATCTCTCCGGGGTTTCGGGCGCGCTGCCCGAGGCGAGGCACCTGGCTCCGGTTTCTCTGGAGATTGATGGCCGGAAGCTGGTGGAGCGGGACCCCGTGGTTCTCAATCTGGAGGCAATCAGCCGCCGGAATGGGGTGAAGGTGGCGGGGATTCTGGGGTATTCGGTGCTGTCGCGGACCCGGGTGACGTTTAGTTACCGCGAAGGTCGGGTGGAGCTGGGGTCGCGGTAAGAGCGAGACTGCCAGCCCGCTAAAGTACACTGATAGTCACGTGAATGCTGTCGAATTCGACTGCGTCTCGAAGAGCTACCCTGTCTACGACTCTGCCGGCGGCAGGCTCCGCGAACTCGCTTCTTTCGGGCGCCGGAGCTATCACCGTGACTTTCAGGCGTTGCGTGATGTCAGCTTTTCGATCCGCCGCGGCGAAGTTTTCTGTCTCATCGGAGCCAATGGCTCGGGTAAAAGTACGGCCCTGCAACTGATGGCTGGTATTCTGCACCCGACCTCGGGAGAGGTGCGTGCGTCGGGCCGGGTGGCGGCGCTGCTGGAGCTGGGCGCGGGGTTTAATCCGGAGTTTTCGGGGCGTGAGAACGTCTTTCTGAACGGCGCGATTCTGGGATTGACCCAGCGCGAGATGGAAGCGCGGATCGGTGACATCGAAGCATTTGCCGAGATCGGCGACTTCATTGACCGGCCCGTAAAGACCTATTCGAGCGGCATGGTGATGCGGCTGGCCTTCGCGGTGGCGATCAGCGTGGAACCGGAGATTCTGCTGGTGGATGAGGCGCTGGCGGTGGGTGACACGGCATTCCGCCGGCGGTGCATGCGGCGAATTCATCAACTGCGAGCACAGAATGTCACGATCGTTTTTGTGACGCACTCGGTTTCCGAAGCGATGGCCATTGGCGACCGGGTTCTGTGGCTGCGGCATGGTGAGATTGCCGCGTTGGGTGATCCGGCTAACGTGATTCCTCTCTATATGGACGCGATGCGGGGTGAGGAAGCAGCTCTGCCGGAGGCGTCAGCCAATCAGACCTCTGCGGTTGCCGCAGTCACGTCGATTCCGAATATTGATCTGCGCCGGGGCGACCAGCGCGGCGAGGTGACCGGCATCGCATTACTGAACGAGTTTGGCGAACCGCTGCACCTGCTGGAAGCGGAGCGTCAGGTTGTGGTGCGCATCACGTGCCGCAGCCGGGAAGCGCTGGCGACACCGAGCGTGGGGTTCCTGCTGCGCAATCATCTCGGCCTCGATTTTGCCAGTATTTCAACGGCGGGTGAGGGTGTGGCGCTGCAGCCGTTTGTAGCGGGCGAAAGCCGAACGTTTGATTTCCGGCTGGAGATCCCGGAACTGTACCCTGGGGCGTTTTCGTTCTCTCCCTTGCTGGAGGATTCCGGCATGACCTGCGACTGGATTGACAATGCCATCACGATTCAGATGGCGCGGGGTGAGGCACCGGTTTACGGGTATCTGCACTGGCCGAACCGTGTGGAATCGGCAAAAGAACCGGAGGGGGCGCATCATGGCTGAGTTTACGGGGGAGCGCGTGATTCCGGGGCTGGTGGATATCGACCTGTTCAACGAACACGTTTCACGGTACAAGTTCGCGGCGCGGCTGGTCCCGGAGGGCGCGGCGGTCCTCGACATGGGTTGCGGCACGGGTTACGGCAGCGCGGAACTCACGAAGGCCGGGTCCATTGTTGGCGTGGATGTGGCGCCGGTAGCGGTGGCCCATGCCCGGGCGAATTACGGGCGCGAAGGCGTTACGTTTCTGGAAGCCAGCTGTGCGGCAATTCCCCTCCCCGACCAGCGGTTCGACGTGATTACCGCGTTTGAGGTGATTGAACACCTGGAGAACTGGCGGGGTCTGCTGGAAGAGGCTCGGCGGCTCCTGCGACAAGGCGGGCAGTTTGTGGTGTCGACGCCGAACAAATCGTATTACGCGGAGACGCGGGGAGAAACGGGGCCGAATCCCTTCCACGCGCATGAATTCGAGTATGGGGAGTTTGAATCGGCGCTGCGGGAGTTCTTTCCGCATGTGCGGATCTGGACGCAGAATCATGCGGCGGCGATTGTGTTTGCCCCGGGGAATGCGGCAGGTGCGAGCCTGGCAGCTGACGGCACCAGTGCTCCCGAAGAGGCGCATTTCTTCGTGGCGGTTTGTTCATCCGCTGAGATCAGCGCGAGTGATGTATTCGCGTGGGTGCCGCAGAGCGGGAATCTGCTGCGCGAGCGGGAAGCGCATATTGCGAAACTGGAAGGCGAACTGGCGCAGAAGGATGCGTGGCTGACGCGGTCCGTGGAGGCGCATGGGGCTTTACAGCGGGAGCATGAGGCCACGCTCGAAGAACTGCGCGCGAAGAATCGGTGGGCGGAGAGCCTGAACACGTTGCTGGCCGAGCAGGCGGCGCTCATTACATCGCTCCAGAAGGAAGCGGAAGAGCAACTGGGTTGGGTGCGTCAACTGGAGGCTCGGATCGCCGGGCTGGAGGACGATATCCGGGCGCGGCTGGCGACCGAAGCGCGGCTGGAAAACGACCTGGCGGCTCGCACGAACTGGGCGCACGGGCTGGAGCGAGAACTGGCCGAAAAGGTCACACATGTCCGCCTGCTGCTCGATGAAGTAGCGGAGAATACGGCGAGTCTGGGACATCTGCAGAACGACCTGGCGGCGTTGCGAGCCGAGCGGCAGGCGGTTGCGGATTCGCGCTGGCTGCGGCTGGGGCAAACGCTGCATCTGGGACCGGAGCTTCGGACCGATAAATGAAGGCCGGCCTGATCCGTTTTCTGAAGGCCCTGCCGGCGCTGGTCTGTGTGCCATTCGCGCTGGCGATTTCCGCTGTCGCATTCGCGATGACGGATCTGGTGTGGAAGATCTTCGGCAGCCGCGACCGGACACCGGATACACGGCCCAATACAGCGACCGCCACCATCGTGGTCCCCAACTGGAATGGACGTGATTTACTGGAGCGCTTTGTGCCCTCCTGGCTGGCCGCGATCGCACCACATCCGGGAAGCGAGGTTCTGGTGGTGGACAACGGGTCCACCGACGGCAGCGCGGCATGGGTGCGGGAAAACTATCCGCAGGTCAGAGTGCTGGCGCTGGAAAAGAATCTGGGTTTCGGCGGCGGGTCGAATGCGGGGTTTGCGGCAGCTAAGACCGACATTGTGGTGCTGCTGAACAGCGACATGCGGGTGGAACCCGACTTCATTGCTCCGCTGCTGGAAGGGTTCACGGACGAGTCGGTATTCGCGGTTTCCTGCCAGATTTTTCTGGGCGACCGCACGAAGCGGCGCGAAGAAACGGGCCTGACGCAGGGCTGGTGGCAGGATGGCGGGCTGCGGGTGAGTCACAAGGAAGACGAGGCCGTCACATCCGCGTTTCCGTGTTTCTACGGCGGCGGTGGGTCGTGCGCGTTTGATCGCCGGAAGTTCCTGTCTCTGGGTGGTTTTGACGAAGTGCTGGCGCCGTTCTATCTGGAAGACACGGATATCGGCTTTCAGGGCTGGAAGCGCGGCTGGAAGGTGCTGTACGAGCCGCGCAGCGTGGTGCACCACGAGCATCGCGGCACCATCGGCAAGAAGTTCTCGCGTGAGTACATTCAGTCGGTGCTGGACAAGAATTTCATTCTGTTCACCTGGAAGAATATCCACGAGTGGCGGAGGCTGGGGAGCCACTACTGCTTCGCGATGGCCGGGGCGCTCATTTCCTCGCTGTCGGGACCTTCACCAACGCGGGCGGCATCGCCTGGAATTCTGCGGGCGTTCCGGCAACTGCCGGGTGCGATGGCTTCGCGGTGGAAGGCGCTGACGCTGGCGCGAGTCTCCGACACCGAAGCGTTCCGGCGTCCGCAGCCGGCGTGGTTCCATGACCGCTTTTCGAAGTTCGAGGCAGCCCCGGCGAAGCCTCGGGTGCTGTTCATTTCACCCTATCCGGTCTGCCCGCCGACCCATGGCGGGGGCGTGTTCATGAACTTCGCCATGCGGGAACTTTCAAAGCATGTGGAGTTGCACGCGATTATCCTGCTGGACCTGGAAACGGAACTGGCTGCGCACGATGAGATGCGGCCGTTCTGCGCGTCCATGGAGTTCATTGTGCGGCGGAACGACAAGGATCCACATCTGGCGTCGATCGTGCCGCATGCGGTGCATGAGTTCCACACGCCGCAGATTGAATGGCTGATTCAGCGGCAGATTTTGCGGCACCGGATTGATGTAGTGCAACTGGAGTACACCTCGCTGGGGCAGTATGGGCAGCAGTTTCAGAACATCGCCAGCTGCCTGTTTGAACACGACGTTTACTTCCAGTCGATTGGCCGGGCGCTGCCGTTCATGAAGAGTCCGATTGAGAAGACCAAGGCGCGGTTTGAGTATCTGCGGGCGATTCGTTACGAACTGCAGTTATTGCCGCGGTACGACCACATTCAGGTGTGTACGCGGGAAAACCGGGAGTATCTGGAGAGCTTTCTGCCTCAGTTGCGGGGCCGGATTGAGGATGGCCTGCGCGCCGGTATCGATACGCCGAAGTACCCCTATCCCGGTGGACCGCGCAAGCCGAACACGATTCTGTTTCTGGGCAGTTTCCGGCACACGCCGAACCAGGTCGCGATTGACTGGTTCACCCGCGAAGTGCTGCCGCTGATTACGGCGCGGATCCCCGAGGCGAAGCTGCTGCTGGCGGGGTCTGAACCGCCGCCGCGGCATGCGTTTCCCGAAGATGGCCGGGCCATTGAGCTGCTTGGGTTCGTGGAAGATATTCAGCCGCTGTTTGACGATTGCGCTCTGTTCGTGTGTCCGATCCGCAGCGGGTCTGGTGTCCGGGTGAAACTTCTGGAAGCGTTTGCGAGCGGGATTCCGGTGGTCTCGACGCGACTGGGTGCCGAAGGTCTGGCGCGGGAAGACGGGGCGTTCTGTGCACTGGCGGATGATCCGGCCGGGTTCGCGGAGAAGGTCATCGGGCTGCTGGAAGATCCTGCCGCGGCGGCCGCAATGGCGGCGCGGGCCCGGACAGAAGTAGAGCAGCACTGGGATATGGCGACGATCATCGGAAAGCTCGCTGATCGCTATGGCCAGATTCTGCGCAAAAAGCGCCAAAGTTTTGGAACCAACCGGCCTGCGCCGAAGCAATAGCCGACAGAAGGATAACCCAAGTGAAGAAAAGTCTTGCCGTTGTATTCGCCTGTCTGCTGCCGGTGGCCGCGCTTGCCGTGGAGCCGAAGAAGACCTTTGAAGTCGCGTCTGTGAAGCCCTCCACGCCTCCGGGCGGGGGCAACATGGTGCGGATGATGATGGGGAGCCGCTTCGGTCCCGGGACGGAAGACCCGACGCGCTGGGTCTGCGACAACTGCCCGCTAAGCATGCTTCTAACTCAGGCGTACAACCTGAAGCGCTTCCAGATTGCCGGCCCGGCTTGGCTGAACAATGAGCGTTTCGACATTTCCGCGCGCGTGGCGGCAGGGTCGACCAAAGACGACTTGCGGCTGATGCAGAAGAGTCTGCTGGAAGAGCGGTTCGGGCTGCAGGCGCGACTGGAACCGAAGGAAATGCAGGTGTTCGATCTGGTTGTGGCGAAAGCGGGAAAGCTGAAGGAATCGACCACGACTCCTGCCGACCCCGGCAAGCCGTTGTCGATTGGTGGCGGCCCGATGCAGATGAAGATGGGGGCTGATGGCTTCCCTGATCTGCCGAAGGACCGCACCATGACGTTTGTGATGAACGGCAACGCAAAGCACCAGGCGGTGGGCGAGGATATGACGCAGTTTACGTCGTTCCTGTCGGCGCAGTTGGACAAGCCCGTGACCGATTCGACCGGCCTGAAGGGCAAGTACGACTACACGCTGACCTACGCGGCGATTTCGGGCCGTGGCCCCGGTGGCGGGGGCGGTGGTGGCGGCATGATGATGGTGATGCGGACCGATGGTCCGGGCGGTCGCGGTGGCCCGGGTGGCGGCGACCACAGCAATCCCATTGACAACGTGGAACTGGAGTCGGCACCTCCTCTGCAGAAGGCTGTCCAGGATCAGCTCGGGCTGCGGCTGGAAGCGAAGAAAGGCATGGCCGACATGCTCTACATCGACAAGCTGGAAAAGACGCCCACCGAGAACTAACCAGGGGCCAGGGAGGGGTGGAGTTGACTTCGCCCCTCCATCAGAGATATGAATACTGTTGCACCAGGCGCAACGCCTGTTGCGACAGGAACCCATTACTTTGCCCCGCAACCCCATCCTCGACTTCGAAATAGATAAGAGCAAGCTCCAGTACGTCGGCCACGATTTGCAGCGGCCGGAGTGTATTCTGGCCGAGCGCGATGGCACCCTCTGGGCCGCCGATGCGCATGGCGGCATCATGAAGATCTCTCCCGATGGAGCACAGCAGTACATTGGGCAGAAGGCGTCGGCGCACTTTGAACAGGCGGGTGACGAGGGGACTCGTTACCTGAAAGGCACGTTGCCGAATGGCCTCGCATTCGCACGCAACGGCGACTTTCTGATCGCCAATTTCGGCACGGATTGCCTGGAAGTGATGACGCGCGAGGGCGATTCGAAAGTGCTGGCGGACACCATCGACGGCCAGCCCATCGGCAAGGTCAATTTTGCGCTGCGGGATTCCAAAGACCGCATCTGGGTGACGATCTCGACGAAGGTCAAAAACTGGATGCACGCGCTTGACCCGAACCTGAAGGACGGGTACATCGCACGGTATGACGACGGCGCGTTCCGCATTGTGGCCGATGGGTTCGGGTTCACGAATGAAATCCGCTTCGATGCTAACGAAGAGTTCCTCTACGTGGTGGAAACCACCGGTGGGTGCGTCTCCCGTCTCCGCATGGATGACAAGGGCGAACTGCGCGACCGTGAGATTTTTGGCCCGACCAAACTCGGCAAGGGCGCGTGGCCGGACGGTATCGCGTTCGACACTTACGGCAACCTTTGGGGCACCACCGTTTACTCCGATAAGCTGTTCGTGCTGACGCCCGAGGGCGATATGAAAACGCTGCTGGATGAAGGCGATCCGGCGAAGGTCTCGGCGCTGGAAGAACAGTTCTTCCGGGCTGCGGTGACCGAGGATGTCCTGTTCGCCACAGGCCAGGGTGTGGCACCCTGGATGGCAAGCGTGACGTTTGGCGGGCCGGATCTGCAAACCGCGTATATCGGGTCGCTGCGTGGCACGAAGATACCGTATTTCCGGGCACCCGTACCGGGGCTGCCGATGATTCACTGGAACGATTAGGAGTTCGTCATGTTCAGAAAGTCCCTCCTGTTTCTCACCGCGCTGACCGTTTCGGCGCAGACCGACTGGCCCACGTGGGGTCATGACCGGGGCAATCAGCGGTACTCGCCGCTGAAACAGATTACGCCCGCGAATGTCGAGAAGCTCAAGCTGGCATGGAGCTATGACGTCTCCGAAGCGCAACCGGAGCCAGTAGACGATCCGAACGGCCGGGGTGGACGAGGGGCGGCAGGGCGGCGGCCTCGGGTTCGCCGGGCGCAGTCGATTCCGCTCGTCGTGGATGGCGTGCTGTACATGGCGACGGCGTATGATCGCGTGGTCGCGATGGAACCCGAGACCGGCAAACGGATCTGGACTTACGAGAGCAAACATACGCCCGCGTTGCGCGGTATCAACTACTGGCCGGGCTCAAAGGATCTGCCCCCGCAGATTGTCTATGGCACGCAGGACGGCATGCTGATTTCGCTGAATGCGAAGACGGGTAAGCCGGTGCCGGGCTTCGGCGTTGAGGGCATGGTCAATCTGCGGAAGGATTTCGGGGAGAAGTATCCGAAGCAGCAGTACGGGCTGTCTTCCCCGCCGACGATTTTCAAAGATCTGGTGATTACCGGGTCCGGTACGGGCGAGCAGGCGGTGGAAGGAATTTCGGGCGACCTGCGCGCGTGGGACATGAAGACCGGAAAGCTCGTCTGGCGCTTCCACACCATCAAGGAGGATGAATGGGTGCCCGAGCAGGCCGCGGAGCGCTCTGGAGTCAATTCCTGGGGCATTAGCACCATCGATACGGAGAACGGGCTGATCTTTATCCCGCTCGGCAGCCCCAATATCGATTTTGACGGCACCGCGCGTAAGGGTTCGAACCGGTACGGGTCGTCTTTGGTGGCTCTGGACGCGATGAGTGGCAAGGTGAAGTGGCACTTCCAGACCACGCACCACGACAACTGGGATTACGACCTGACCGCCGCTCCGATTCTGGGCAGCGTGCGTCGCAATGGCCGGACAGTGCCGATTGTGATTCAGACAAGTAAGCAGGGTCTGGTTTTCATGTTTGACCGCGTAACGGGTAAGCCGGTTTATGACATTGAGGAGCGGGCGGTATCGAGCAACAACACGATTCCTGGCGATGAACCGTGGCCTACGCAGCCGATTCCGGTGAAGCCGCTGCCGTTCGCGCGGAACAGCTTCAAGCCCGAAGAGATTGCGACCGTCACACCCGAACATGAGAAGTATTGCCGGGCTCTGCTGGCCCGGGAAGGCGGCGCGGTGACGGGTGGGCCGTATAACCAGTACGGACCGAAGCTGAGCGTGGTTTTCCCGTCGTGGACCGGGGGGAATAACTGGGGCGGCGGGTCGTATGATCCGCAGCTGGGCTATCTGTATGTGAGTTCCAAGAACCTGGCGAATTTCAACAAGATGGTGAAGGCGGCGGATGGAAAGTCATGGCGCCGTGTGCCGCCGGATGATGCGCCGGAAAATCTCGGCGACTATTTCTGGGATGGCACGAAGCAGTGGCCGTGTCAGCAGCCGCCCTGGGGCGAACTGTCGGCCATCAACGTGAACACAGGCGAGTATGTGTGGCGCGTGCCGCTGGGGTCGTTTGCCGAACTGGACGCAAAGGGTGTGCCGAAGACCGGGACGCCGACGACGAACGCGGGTTCGATTGTGACGGCTGGTGGCCTGGTGTTCATCGGAGGTACGGTGGACGGCAAGTTCCGGGCCTTCGATTCACGCAATGGCAAAGAGGTCTGGGTGGTGGACCACAGCGCGGACGGGATTGCCAACCCGATCACGTATCAGGGGAAAGACGGCAAGCAGTATGTGGCGATTTACGCCGCCGGCGGGAACCACAAAGAACTGGTTCCCGGGAAGCTGTTTGTGTATTCGCTGCCGTAACGCGCTACTTCAGCAGTGACTGATAGACCAGATTGTAGAACTTCGGCTGGATGTCCGTGCCGTTGGGCATGAGCTGAATCATAAGCACCAGCACCATGTGGCTCTGCTTGTCCACCTGGTAAACGCTGCCGTACGCTCCACCCCAACCGAAGGCTCCGACGCCGGCCATGCCGCTGGCCCCGTAGCGATCCACCGTTTCGAAGCCGAGACCGAAGCCGAGGCCGGTGGTGGAGTGGAGCGTGCCGGACTGGTTGGTGGTCATCAGGTCCACCGTGCGGGGGGCGAGGATGCGAACGCCATCGAGCGCGCCGCCGTTGCGGATCATTTCGAGGAAGCGAGCATAATCGCGGGCCGTGGAGGTAAGACCGGCACCGCCGGCAAAGCTCTTGCGCGGGCCATCCACATAGGAACCCTGGCCCTTTGAACCTTCTTCGGAACGGACAGCCTTGCCGTCCTTCGTGCCGTAGACTGCCGCGAGGCGGGCGCGCTCGGCGGGCGGGATGAAGAAGCGGGTGTCCTTCAGGCCCAGCGGGGCGGTAATGCGGGTGCGGATGTATTCATCGAGCGGCATACCGGAAGCCTTCTCGACGATGCAGCCGAGAATATCCGTGTTGTAGCCGTAGACAAAGGCCTCGCCGGGCTGCGAGACGAACGGCAGGGTGCCGAGACGTTCCATGGTTTCGCAGATCGGCTCGTCCTTATCGGCGGTGTACCAGCCGTTGCCGGCGGCGGGGCCGAGGCCCTTTTCGCGATACAGAGCGGCCACGTGCGGCTCGGTGCCGTAGGAGATGCCGGCGGTGTGGGTCAACAGATCCTGAATGTTGATGGGGCGCTTCGCCGGGACGATGTTGCCAGAGTCGGTGCGGACGGAAACGGTGGTCTTTTTGAAAGTCGGGATGAAGTCGCCGGCGGGCTGGGTGAGGCCGATCTTGCCTTCTTCCACCAGCGTCAGAATCGCGGTGCTGGTGAGGGCTTTCGTCTGCGACGCGATGCGAAAGATTGTGTCGGTCGTCATCTTGCGGCCAGCTTCTTTATCAGACCAGCCGACTGCCTTTTCGTACGCGGGCTTGCCGTCGCGGAGGACGAGCGCCACGGCACCAGCGATTTTGCCCTGGTCGACGTAATCCTGCAGGAGTTTGTCGAGCCGGGTGAGACGGGCGGCGTCCAGTCGCGCAGCAGCGGGGGCGGCAACAGGTGCGGCCGGAGCCTGCGACCAGGCGGCAACCGAGCAAAGAAGGGCAGTTGTGAGTAACAGATATCCGCGTTTCATTCGTCCTGTTAGTTTAATACCCGCAAGGTATAAACTGTCGGCATGTCGATCTCTCGCCTGATTCCCGTTCTGTTTGCCGCGCTGGCGCTGGCCACCGTGGCGTTCGCGCAGGATGAATTGCCCGCCGGCGCAGGTAAAGAGACGTTCCGAAAAATGTGCACAACGTGCCATGGCACGGAAGGCATTGTGCGGTCGAAGATGTCGAAAGAACGCTGGGCCACCATCGTGGACGATATGTTGTCGCGCGGGGCGAAGGGCACGGACGAAGAGATTGACCAGGTGGTCGAGTATCTGGCGGCAAACTTCAGTAAGAAGCTGAATGTGAACAAAGCGACGGCCAGCGATTTCACCGCTCTGGGCCTGACGGCGGACGAAGCCCAGGCCATCATCAAATACCGCGTGGAACAGGGTTCCGTGAAGGACTTCGAGGCGCTTGCCAAAGCCCCCGGAGTTGCCGCCGAAAAGGTCGCCGCGCTCAAGGGGCGACTTGAATTTTAGACTGACCCTGGCGGGCCTGGCGCTGCTGACAGTCGCCTGCAACCGCCAACAGGCCATTACGGCCTCATCCAAAACTGACCCGGGCTATGTGGATGCCGCAACTTGCGCGGGATGCCACGCGGAGATTGCGGCTACGTACCGGAAGACCGGTATGGGGCGGTCGTTCTTTCTGCCGACTGCCGCGAATAAGGTTGAAGATTTCACGAAACGCAACACGCTGTTCAACAAGGCGTCGAGTCGTTATTACACGATGACGGAGCGCGAGGGTAAGTTCTATCAGCGACGGCATCAACTGGACCCTGCCGGGCGCGAGACGAACGTGGTGGAAGTCTCGATGGATTACGTGATCGGGTCGGGCAACCATGCGCGCACGTATCTGCATCGCAGTCCTGAAGGCAAGCTGCTGGAAATGCCGGTGAGCTGGTATCCGGAAAATGGCGGCTACTGGGCCATGAGTCCGGGTTACGACCGTCCGGACCATCAGGATTTTCGGCGTCCGGTGGCTTATGACTGTATGTTCTGTCACAACAGCTACCCGGACGCCGCGCAGGTGAGCGACCCCGGCAGCGATGAGCCGCTGTATGGCGCGAAGCTGCCGGAGGGAATTGATTGCCAGCGGTGCCATGGGCCGGGGAAGGCGCATGTGGAGGCCGCGGGGAAGGCCGGCGCGAAGGTGGAAGTAGTTCGTGCGGCGATCGTGAATCCGAAAAAGCTGTCGCGGGAATTGCAGCTGGATGTGTGCCGCCAGTGCCACATGGAGACGACGAGTTTGCGGTTGCCGAATGCGATCCGGCGGTTTGATCGGGAGCCGTTTTCGTATCGCCCGGGGCAGCCGCTGAGCGGGTATGAACTGCTGTTTGACCATGCGCCGAATTCCGGGTTTGAAGATCGGTTTGAAGTGGCGCACGCGGCGTACCGGCTGGAGAAATCGGCGTGCTTCCGCAAGAGCGAGATGACTTGCTTGACGTGCCACGACCCGCATAAACAGGAGACTCCGGAGCACTTCAATCAGGTTTGTGGGACTTGCCATGCGACAGCGCACGCGGCGAAGTCACAGGGTGCCGACTGCATCACGTGCCATATGTGGAAACGGCGGGCGGAGGATGCGGTGCATCTCTCTATGACCGATCATTTCATCCAACGGAAGAAGCCGGCGAAGAATCTGTTAGCTCCGGTGGCGGAGTCCGCGCCGCAGTACAAGGGCGAGGTGGTGCCGTATGGTGCGGCGGCGGATCCGTTGTATCTGGCGGCGGCACAGACGCTGCACAGTTCCAACCTGGACGCCGGGATTCAGCGTCTGGAAAAAGCCATCGAAACGGAGAAGCCCGCAGGACCGGAGTTCCACACAGAGATGGGCGCGGCACTGATTCGCCAGGGGCATCCCGACGCCGCTGTGAAATGGTTTGAAGAGGCACTGCGGCGGAAGTCCGATTACCGCCCGGCACTGGCGAAACTGGCGGGGGCGTATCTGGCGACAGGGCAACCGGCGCACGCGATTGAACTGGGAGAGAAGGCCGCCGCAATGAATCCGCCGGATTCGTTTGCGATTACCGACCTGGCAAACGCTTACCTGCAAATGGGGCGTCCGGACGATGCACAACGGTTCCTGGACAAAGCGCTGGCACTCGATCCCCAGTTGCCCGACGCGCACAATCTGGTGGGGCTGGAGGCGTTGCGCCGGGGTGACCCTACAAAGGCACAGGCGGCATTCCAGGAAGCGCTGCGGCACCAGCCGGAGCATGCGGAAGCCAACGCGAATTTAGCTTCTCTGCTGGCTGAGCAGAAGGACTATGTGAAAGCGGATTACCACTTCCGTTTGGCCTTAAACGCCAACCCGGAAGCCGCCGAGACGCACCACAGCTATGGCTTCCTGCTGACGCTGATGAATCGTCCGGTGCCGGCGCAGGCCGAGTTTGAAACGGCGCTGCGCCTGGCTCCCCGGAACGCGCAAACGCACGTGGATCTGGGGGACCTGCTGGTGACGCGTGGTCAGTTGGTACAAGCCGAGAGCGAGTACCGCAAGGCCCTCAGCATCGACCCCACCAACGCGGAAGCCCGGCAGGCCCTGGCGCAAGTGACGACACGCCAGAGGCGCTGAGTTATTTCGGCAGAGCGAACACGTAGAGCTTGCCTGTCGCGGCGGGCCGGATATAGTGAACACTGCCGGACGCCATAATCGCAACATACTGCCGTCCATCCTTGCCCTGGAACGTCATCGGTGTGGACTGCGCGTCAGCGTCCATCTTCGCGGTCCAAAGCTCCTGACCGGTCTTCGCGTCGAGCGCGTGGAATTTGGAGTCAACCGTGGCGCCGATGAAGACGAGGCCACCGGCGGTCGCGATGGAGCCGCCCATGTTCGGCGTGCCGGTCTTCGGCACACCTTTGGCATCGAGCTCCGCAAATGAACCCAGCGGCACGCGCCAGGCGATGTTGCCCGTCTTCGTGTCGATGGCCGACATTTCGCCCCATGGCGGCTGCTGGCAGGGCCAGTTCTTGTCGGGGTCCCAGAAAAGGTTGCCTTCGCCGAGAGTCTGGCCGTCGGGACCAACGCGCAGGAAGCGACCATCCTGCCCCTTGATCATTTTGTTGAGATTGGCAGCGTTCTGCGTGTTCACGAAGAGGTAACCGGACTGCGGGTCAAACGACATGCCGCCCCAGTTGCCGCCACCGATCCAGGCGGGGAAAATGATGCGGAGTTTGGGGCCGTACTGCGCGTAAGGGCCGCCGGTCATGGCGCCACCTTCCAGGCCCATCAGTTCGCGGCAGAATTTCTCGTGTTCGGGGGTGACGGTGGCCACTTCTTCGGGCTTAAAGCTGTTGCGGGAGAGGGGCGCGGGCTTCACCGGGAAGGGCTGCGTAGGCCAGGGCTCATCGCCGCCACCCGGGAAGGGATTGTCGGAGACGACAGGACGTTCTTCCACGCCCCAGAGCGGTTTGCCCGTCACACGATCCCACGCGAACAACAGACCCTGCTTCGTGATGGTGGCGACGGCGGGGATCGTCTTGCTGCCCTGCTTCGCATCGAAGAGAACGGGGGGAGCTTCCAGGTCGTAATCCCAGTTGTCGTGGTGTGTGGTCTGGAAGTGCCACTTTAGCTTTCCGGTCAGAGCGTCGAGCGCCACGATGGACGATCCGTAGAGATTCGAACCCTTGCGATCCGCGCCGTAGAAATCCGTGGTCGGCGTGCCCAGCGGGACGTAGAGAATGCCACGCGCCGCGTCCACCGTGATGAAGCCCCAGGAGTTGAGGCCGGAACGATCCGCAGCCTGCTCGGGAGTCCACGAGGCGGGGTCCAGAGTCTTGAAGCGCCAGACCATTTTGCCGGTCTTCACATCCCAGGCGCGAAGGTCGCCGGAGGGACCGAAGCTGGGTGCTTCCTGAGTGTGGGAACCGGTGATGATCAGGTCTTTGTAGATGGTCGGCGGGGACGACATGCCATACTGCGCGTTCGGGAATTTATCGGCGACACCCTCGCGGAGATTCACCAGTCCTTCGTTGCCAAAACCGGGGACGGGCTTACCTGTCTTCGCGTTGAGCGAGATGAGAAAGCCGTCGTTGGTGCCAAAGACAACCTGCGGCGGAAGATCTTTCGAGCCGGGGTAGAAGGCGATGCCTCGCATGCCGGGCGTGTGGCTGCTCTCGTACTCCCAGATTTTTTTGCCCGTCTCCGGCTCCAGCGCGACCACGCGATTGTAGGCGGTCGACATGTACATCACGCCATCGATGACAAGCGGCGTGGTGGAGGAGCGGCGGGGGCGCGGACCGCGGCCGCCGGGACGCCCGGGCCCGGGCGTGGCGGCAGTAGGCGGAGGGGCCACCTGCGCCTGCGTGTCATACGTCCACGCCACCTGAAGCTGCGTGACGTTTTTCGTCGTGATCTGCTTCAGCGGCGAGTAGCGCTGACCGCCGGGATCATGCCCGTAAGCGGGCCAGTCCGTCTGAGCGGAGAGGGTAAGCGCCGCGAAGGCGGCAACCGTGCGGATTATGCAATGAGTATTTCGCAAGCGAGAGCATCGTATCAGGATCAGCGTCCCGAGGCAACCTGCCCGCGCTCTTTCAGATAACAGGAGCCCGTGATGACAATGCCGAGGCCGAGGACGCCGAGGACAACGAGGAGAGCCGATTCCTGGGTCTGGAAGTACAGAATCAGGATCAGGATCCACATGGGGATGCGCGCGAGCAGCGTGGCGCGGTAGAACAAGGGGCCGCCATAGAGGATCACGTTCACGACGACGATGGACAGGCCGATCATCATGACGCCGACAAACTGGACGAAAAGGCTCTGGTATTCGTGGTTGGCGAAGAGAAGTTTGAGAGTGAGTTGCGGGGCGAGGAAGAACGCGAACCCGGTGAGAAAGAGGTAGGTCGCCAGGTAGTAGAGGCTGGTACGAGTTTTTGGCACGACTGCCAGTTTACGCGAAAATCAGGGCCAGGTCACGAGGTGGAGGGGGATGTAACCGGCGTTTGGAGGTACTTCGTCCAGCAGATAAATTTGGGATTTGCGGTGGCGGTTGGTGGTTATGCAATAGAGGGTCCCCCGACCCAGACCGTCGATTCGAACTTCCGGTACAGGTACACCGCAACTAGAGTTCACGCCGACCGGCTCCGCCAGACTTCCGCCATTCACTGCTTCGAACCAGATCTGATCGGCACGGAAACGGACCCGGATGTCAGCCGTTTTCCCGGGGTCGGCAGGATCGCCGCAGATCATTTTCAGACTATCGGCGTCGATAGCGCAGTCGGTTCCGAGTACCATGTCCCTGGCTGCGGGAGAGGGTGGGGCGCTGCCGACCAGGATCGGGCTGAGGTCCTCGCACATCACGCCGGGGGCTTCACAGCCTGCGAGCGCCAGCACTATTTTGCCTAACTCGACTGAATCGGATAGAACTTCTACCGGGATGAGACGCTCCAGGAATCCGGGGAAACTGACCGCTACGGCGTACTTCCCGCCGACTGCCGCGTCCACGGCAAAAACTCCCTGGTTATTCGCGGCAGTAAGTGTCAGACGTTTCCGGGAAGACGCATTGAGTAAACGAATTTTCGCCCCCGGAAGTGCCCGATCGCCAGGGTCCACCACGGTGCCCCGAATGGTGGCGGCATACGACGAAACGGCAACCAGCAGCGCCAGCAGAACCTTCATCGCTCCCCCGCGCGGTGCTCCGCCATCAGGACTTCCACCGACTCCTTCACTGCCTGGAACGACGTGTATCGTGGCGAGTATCCCAGCGCCTTTCGCGCCTTCTCGATACTGCAGTTCGGCGAATGGGCGATGTGGTCCCAGGTCTTCACGGCATCCGCTTCGCTCACCGCGTGACGGAACTCTTCCCAGGGCAGGAAGCGCAACACCGGTTCGCAGCCGAACCAGCTTGCGACAGCTTCGGCATATCCCAGCAGCGTCACTGCAGCGGGGGACACGGCATGAAAACTCTCGCCCAGCGCCGCCGCCCGATTCTCCAGCGCCTTTTGAAACACCTGCGCCACGTCATCGGCGTGAACGTGATGGACGGTCTCGCGGCCAATATTCGGCAGCGTGACCTCCTCCCCCGCCGCCAGCCGGAAGTAGACGTGCGGGTCAAAATTTCCCTGTGGATTCAGCGGCGTCCAGCCGGGGCCTACGATGTGGCCCGGGTGTACAACGGTTGCCGGAAAGCCGTTCAGGCGGGCCTCCCGCAAAAGATATTCCTCGATCAGCGCCTTGCGGTTGCCGTAGTCGCCGAACGGCCGGCGTGGCTGCGCTTCTGTCGTCGGCACCACCACGCTGGGGCCATGCACCCAGATCGTCCCGCAATGCAGGAAATGCTGCACGCGGCCACGCAGAGACTCCACCATCTGCCGTGCGCTGTCTAGAGTGAAGCAGGTGATATCGATGACAACATCGGCTTCAATTTCCGCAATGCGGCGGCCGAAATCGCCCTCGGCTTCCTCCACCGAACGGTCCGCGACAACATGCCGAACCTGGGTCCAGGCACCATGCGGCAGATACGGCTGACGCTGCCGCCGGCTGACACAAACCACCTCATGCCCGGCTTCCACCAGACGAGGCGTCAGATACGTCCCGATATGTCCGCTGCCACCAATAATTGCTACGCGCATGTCAGTATCCCCAATGCATTTGCACAACCACAATCAGCGCCACGGACCCCAGCGCAATCAGCGCGCCGTGGGGCAAACGCATGGCCTTCGTGGAGTTTACATCCAGTTCTTCACTGCTCTTGTGAGGTGCCTGGAAGCGAGCCAGATCACGCAGAATCCACGCGACGTTGAAGGTGGTCTGGCGCAGACGACCTTTCAGAACCACCATCAGGAGAGCCACCACGCCGCCGAGAACAGCGGTCAGGAGACACAGCCACAGGACGTTGCCGGGGCCGATGATACTGCCACAGGCGGCCAACAGCTTCACGTCGCCCGCGCCCCGCGCACGCAGCAGATAGAGAGGGAAATAGAGAGCGAAACCAAGCCCTAAACCCTGCGCCGCCGTCAGCAGCCCACCCCAGCCGAAGGCGAGACCATTGAAGGCCAACCCGGCAACCAGGCCGACCAACACCAATTTGTTCGGGATGCGCCGAAAACGGATGTCATAACCGGCGGCAACGGCGACCAGGATTGCCAGGAGAAACTGTGCAATGGGCGGGAGTTCGGGATGAGTGGGCATGGTGCGGGAAGCGGCTTCCTTGTCCTAACCAGCCTAAGCCATACCGTCTCGCTGTTACTTCCTGCGCAGCAGGCTTTTTGCGGAATCGCGCCAGGTCCGAGGCAGGTAGTGCGTCAAGACGCGCCGGAACTGGCTCAGCAGCAACTTCGGATCGTGCCAGGGCGCGTTCGCCCAGGTCCGGACAAACTCCCAGGGGCGGTGCGCGTCGATAGCCCACTGCAGATGCTGGGGAAACATCCGATACATCGGAACCGAGACTTGTGCAGGGCGCTGAATAGTGCTGCCGCCAGCCAGGGCATCGGCGATGGCAGCAGGGAACGAGACGCCAGCCAGAAACCCCACCATCATGCCAGGCGTCGGCCGGGGATTCATCTCCAGAACGAGCGGATGACCGCTCTTCGGATCCAGGACCCAGTCGATACCGCACAGACCCTCGAACGATGTCATCCGACCGATCTTTTCAAGCATGCCTTCGATCTCCGGGAACCAGCAGATCTCAACCGCGCTGGATGCGGCAACGGGGTTGGGCCAGTTTCGGCAGAGAAAATAGGAAAACCAGCACTTCGGCTTCCCGTTCTGGAACAAAACACTGGTCGCCCCGACCCGACCGGAAATGTAATCCTGGACGAGAAACGGTCCTGACAGGGAGGATCTGGCCATGTCCAGATCCTCACGGCTGCGGATGATGTGGACCCCCGAGCCGGACATCGTTTCGTCCAGCTTGATCACGAAGGGAACTCCCTTCCAATCCGCAGAAGTCAACTGATGCGGGCCAGCAACAACCCGGAAGGCCGGAATCGGGAGGCCCACCTGTTTGGCATCCTCGCTAAACGCCACTTTCGAGAGGATGCGCGACAGGTGCTGCAGGTCACTGACACAGGGCGCCACGCGAGCCAGCACCGGTGATGCCGGACGGTTGAGAAACGTGCGCTGCAGGGGTTCATCGCCAATCAGGACACGTGCATAACGGTCCGGAAGAGCAGCCACATGAGCCTCCAGCGCGTCCCGTACTTCCTGCGGCGACCGCCCTGTTGCAATATGCACGTGGACAAAACGCGACGAAACAACTGCAAGCCCCGAAGGACAAATAACAGTGACTTCGAGTCCCGCCGCAGCAAGGACTTCCGGTATGCGGGCCGCCCCGACCGCGTCAATCGAGAGTCCAAGAAGAAGGCGGAGTGGACCCTTCGCGGGATGGTACTTCTCAGGAGACAAATTCATAGATTCGAGAGGTATCGTCCTCGTGAACCATCCTGAGGAAACTGAGCTTATGAACAAACTCCGCCGTTTCAAGCTTCCATCCATAGTTGGAATAGATCAGATAGCTGGTTCCCTGCCCGCGCCGGGCCAATGCCAGATTCGCCGCCACCCGTTCCCATACCGGGAGACCAAAGGGCGTATTAAAGAAAAGCACCCAGGGACCTTCCGGGAAGACGTAGTCGCCGGCATCGCCGCAAACCGACACAATATCCCGGCACTTTTGCGCCCGGCTGCGATAGGTGCTCATGTTGCGTAGTGTAGCCTCATGCAACTCTGGCGAGAACTCTACTCCAATGATCCGGTGGAAGGGATATTCGGCTGCGCAAAAGAGCGCCGCCCCTTTGCCGGAGCCAAGGTCGATAAATGAATAACGGCTGAAATCGGCCGGTATTTGGGCGAAGAGATCCCGCAAACGCCAGGCGGGGAAGCCGCCGTAACGGGTGCCGTGAGCTTTTACCGGGCTTTCGAAGTCCAGTTGATCGAGTTCAATCAGCCCCGCCGTGTCCACACTGTGTTCGCGGTCAAAGCGTTTCAGATCGAAATTTCGAGTTAGAATATGCTCCGGAATCCGCCCCGAATTGAAGAAACGGAGCAACATGAGGTGGAGGGTTCCTTCAACGCCGCGGACACGAACCGAATTTTGCAGGCTCACGCCAACTCCGCTGCACCTGAAGGGCCAATAAACAGAAGACGTTAGCACGACTTAATATAAGCTTCCACGGCGTCGGCGAGGGCAGGCATCGGGGCGATACCGCATTCACGGAGGCGTGCGTTTTCCAGTGCCGAGAACTTCGGGCGACGGGCGTCGGTCCGGTATTCGCGGGCATCGGTGGGGCTCAGATTCGCCTGCAGCCCGGCCTTTTCGAAAATCAGTTTCGCGTAGTCGAACCAGGAGATTGCTTCGCCACCACCGATGTGGAAGACGCCGGAGAGATTGGCTTCGAGGAGGTCAATAGAGCGGGCCGCCAGTGCCGGGGCATAGGTGGGCGACGCGACGTGATCTTCCACCACGCGAATCGGTTTCCCTTCCCGGGCAAGACGCATCATCAGTTCCGGGAAATTGCCGCGCGCGGTTTTGAGCGCGCCGATGCCAAAAACGCCGGAGGTTCGAACTACCAGGGCGTTATCCAGATAGGCCTGGGCATAAAATTCGCCGGCCAGCTTGGAGACGGCGTAGGCGCCGAGGGGATGGACGGCATCAGCTTCGGTGTAGGCGCGGCCCAGCGTGCCGTCGAAGACGTAATCGGTGGAAAAATGAATCAGCCGGGCGTCGGTCTGGCGGCAGGCCAGAGCCAGATTGCGCACGGCCAGGCCATTGGCCTCCATGGCCGCGGCCGGTTCGCGCTCCGCCACGTCGACCATGTTGTAAGCCGCGGCGTTAAAAACGGCCCACGGTTCCACTTCCGCCACCGCGCGTTCCACGCTCTCGGCTTTGGTGATATCCAGCTTCGCTCTGCCGAACGAAACCACTTCATACCCGCGCTTCGCAAGATCGGAGCACAGTTCCACACCCAGTTGTCCATGGGCACCCATCACTACTATCCGTTTGGCCATTTTCCCCACACCATTAAGATAATCACGATCGCCACAACCAGCATACCCACGCCTGCCCACAACGCCCAGTACGGTGGCTTGTCGATGACGGGAACAACCGGCGTCAGTTCCTGCTCGCGTTCCGGCATGACGGATCTAGCCAGAATTCGCTCCCGACCGCCCTTATCGGCAATCAGAATTGTTCCCGAGTTCACACTCTTTGTTGCCTCGTCCAGCCGCAGGCGCATCGATTGCGGCACATCCTGCAATGAACCGTAAAACACGTCGTCTTCCCGGGTCGCGATGATGACCGCCGAGGTCTTGATGAAACCACTTACCTGCCGCACAAAACGCAGGCCGCACCCATCGCACACGCTGGCTTTTCCAACTTTGCCATGGCATCGGGGGCAGGTCATAACGCCTTAGTGTCCCGCAGCCGGGCGAGTGGAAGACCCGAAGTGATCGAGGACTACCTGGATGAACCCGAGCGCGGCTTTCGAAAGCGCCTTGTCTTTCCGGTAGATCAGGCCCAGCTTGCGGATCATTGGCTCGGGCGCAAGCGGGATCGTTTTCAGCGTGCCGGAAGCGACCTCATCCTCACAGTTCATGGAGGCGAGGAAACTGACACCCAGCCCGGCGACGACAAATTTCTTCATCGTTTCGGTGGAATCGAGCTCCATGGAGATCCGGACATCGTCTTCCATCTTCTCGAACCATGCGTTGAGCCGGGTGCGGGTACGGCCTGACTGGGGCAGCAGCAGAGGATAGGGCTGCACGTCTTCGCACTGGACCTTATCGAGCGCCGCCAGCGGGTGATCCGCCGTGACGACGCAATGCACCTCGTCCTTGTAGATTTCCACCACCTGGACGCGCTTCTCCGCCACGGGCAACTGCGTGAGCCCGAAATCGGCGACGTTTTCCATGACGGCCTCTACCACGCGTGCACCATACGAACGATTTACCTGCAATTGAATGCCCGGAAACTGTTCCTTGAATTCCGCGAAGACGGCGGGCAGAACGTAGATACAAGTTGCTTCGTTGGCCGCGATCACCAGTTCGCCGCGCGGGGTGGATTCGAGCTCACTCAGAGCGTTCTGCGCCTGGCGGCGGGTTTCCATCAACTGTTCGGCATAGGTGGCGAACAGCTTGCCAGCCGATGTGAGCGAGATTCGACTGCCAAACCGCTCAAACAATTCGGCCTTCAGCTCATACTCCAGCTGACGAATCTGCGCGCTGATGGCCGGCTGTGTCCGATAGCACGTCTGGGCCGCCTTAGAGAAACTCTTCAGGCGGACGATTTCGAGGAATGTGTGGATCTGATCGAAGTCCAAAGGGGCTGGCCGCTCCGATTTTAACAAACCTGACACGCCAGCCAACTCTGATAGCATGGTCGGGATGAAGCTTCGTACGATTCTGCTCGCGGGCCTGTCGCTGACAGCCATCCTTTCCTGGGGCCAGGCTCCGGCCAGCGCTCCCGATGCCGCGAAGATCGCACGCGGAAAATATCTGGCCGAAGAAGTAGCCAAGTGTCAGGATTGCCACACCCCGAAGACAGAAAAGGGCGATTTCATCAAGAGCCAGTGGATGAAGGGCTCCACCCTCGACTTCACGCCCGCCGCGCCCATGATGGGCTGGCACTCCAAGAGCCCCGACATCACCTCCACCAGCGCCCTCTGGCCCCGCTGGAACGTGGATGGCATGGTGAAGTTCCTCGAAACCGGCAAGAATCCCCGAGGCAACAAGGCCGGGCCGCCGATGCCGACCTACACCCTGAACCACGACGACGCGGACGCCATCGTGGCGTACCTGAAGTCGCTGCCGTAAAGGCACCGTGACCGCCCGGATCATTGCTGCCGCCGCACTGCTGGTCGGGGCAGTTGCCGCTCAGACTCCCGATAACGTCCTGCTGGTCGTCAATCGGCGCTCGGCTGATTCCGTCGCCATCGGCGAGTACTACCAGCAGAAGAGGGCCATTCCGCCACTGAACGTCTGCACCCTGGACACTGAAACGACGGAAGATATCCTCCGTCCCGCGTACGACAAGCAGATTGAGGCCGCGATTGGCGGATGTCTGCGGATGAGGGGCCTCACGGAAAAGGTTCTGTACATTGTGCTCACCCTGGGTATCCCGCTGCGCATGTGGGGTGCGCCGGGCAAACCCGAGCCACAGACCGATGGTGCCGCCGTCGATTCGGAACTGACCCTGCTCTACAGCAAGATGCGGGGTACCACCGTGCCGCTCGACGGCCCGATTCCGAATCCATTCTTTCGCCAGCGCGACACGCCATTCCGCCATCCGACGTTCCCGATGTACCTGGTGACGCGTCTGGACGCCTGGAACGTTAGCGAGGTAAAGGCAATGATAGACCGCGGTCTGCGGGCTCGCAATTCGGGTCGTTTCGCCATCGACCTGCGCGCCGACAATGAAACGCCCGGCAACCAGTGGCTGCGGACCTCCGCTCTTTTATTGCCGAAAAGCCGGGTCGTGCTGGAAGAGACGGCCGCAGTCCTGGAGAACGTTCCGGACGTGATCGGCTACGCTTCCTGGGGATCCAACGACAAAGCGCGAACGAAGCGGAACGTACACCTGGGCTGGCTGCCAGGCGCCATCGCAACCGAGTTTGTATCCACCGATGGCCGCAGCATGCGCAAACCGCCCGACGACTGGACGCTGGGCAACTGGGGCGATAAAAAATCGTGGTGGGCCGGGGGACCACAGACGCTGGCCGCCGACTACATTCATGAAGGAGCCAGCGCTGCCACAGGGCAGGTGCTGGAGCCGTTCCTCGCTTACTGCCCCCGCCCGGACCTGATCCTGCCGGCTTACGCTGCCGGGCGAAATCTGGCGGAGAGCGTTTATCTGGGAATTCCGGCGGTCAGTTGGATGACAGTTGTTCTGGGCGACCCCCTGATGAAGCTGGCACCGTAGAGAAAGACATATGAAAGTTCACTTAGAAGGCGTAACGCTGCACCTGGCACATCCCGATGAACTGGCCGTCCGCTGGGTGGGCCAGGAAGAGCTGATGCGGCAGTTGCTGGCTGCGTGGATGGTGGTTACCGAGTCCGATGTCCCGATGAGTCCACGGCTGATCGGCAAACCAGGCGTGGGTAAGACCACGCTGGCGTATGCGGCGGCAAAGAGGATGGGGCGCGACGTCTTCATCATGCAGGCCACGCTCGATACGCGCCCGGAAGATCTGATCATTACCCCGGTGATTGAGGGCGAAGGCAGCCTGCGTTATGTGGCATCCCCGCTGGTTTCAGCGATGGTGCTGGGTGGCGTCGCGATTCTCGACGAAGGCAACCGCATGAGCGAGAAAAGCTGGGCCAGTCTGGCACCGCTTCTCGACAACCGGCGCTATGTGGAGAGCATCATCGCGGGTATAAAGATCAAGGCTCATCCGAATTTCCGCCTGGTGGCGACCATGAACGATGACGCCTCCACGTTTGAATTACCCGAATACATCCACTCGCGGTTGCAGCCTCAGATTCTGATCGACTTCCCGGAGAAGGACGAAGAACTGCAGATTCTCCGTGAAAACATCCCGTTTGCGGAAGACGGTGTCCTGCAGTACGTGGCGGATTTTCTGGAGCAGGCGCACGCGCACGATGAGCGTTACAGCGTTCGCGACGGAATCAACATCGCCCGCTATGCGATCAAGCTGGGTGCCTTAGCCACCGAACCGGCGCATGAGCGACTGGCGCTGGAGATGTCCGTATTGCAGATCCTGGGTGAGGAAGCGCTGCGCTATGCCAGACGAGCGAGAACCACAGCTTCCTGATTTCCTCGGCCTGAAGCGCGGGAAATGCTCCTGGCTTCCCGTCGCCCCGGGCCGCACGGAGTTCGCGGCGGAGGTGCGGCGGCGAATTCTGACGGAGCGTCCGCAGATTGTCGCGGTAGAGCTTCCGGCCACGCTGGAGCGCCTGTTCCTGCGCGCCGTCGAGCGTCTGCCCGCACTTTCGGTGATCGTGTATCAGGACAATACATACAAGCCGCAGCGGGACGGCGATGAGGACTTCGATACCGCCGTCTACGTGCCCGTGGAGCCCTGCGATCCATTTATTGAGGCGATCCGGACGGCACAAGAGATCGGCGCAGAAGTCATCTTCATCGACCCCGATTCCGCCGAGCGGCCCCACCTGCACGCCTCCTATCCGGATTCCTACGCGCTGAATACGATCTCCATTGAACAGTACACCGAAGCGTGGCGCCTGCACCCGCAGCCACGCAGCGAGGAAGGTACCGCCTTTGCGGCGGGCATCGCCTGGAAACTGCAGGGTGCGGACCCCTTTGCCGAGACCCTGGTGGTGATTTCGCTGAACCTGCTGGATCCCGTGCTGGAAGCAATGGAAGTGCCGCAGGAGGAGCCGAAATCGCGGTTCCGTGAGAGGCCACGGCTGCTGAATCCACACCCGGATTGCCTGGGCGAAATCACGAACGAATATCCCTTTCTGCAGGAGCGTTACGAGCGTTTTCGCGAAACCATGGCGGACCGCGAGAGCATCGACCGCCGGAGGGTCCAGTTTGCCCTGTTCCGCGAGGCTGCGGAGGCCTGGCAAGTGAATACGGGCGAGACCATGCAGCACTGGCAGCGGCGGCTCCTGGCCCGGTACACGCGTAACCTGGCCGTCGCTCACCGGGATATGACGGCCTCGCTGTATGACATCACCATCGCCGCCCGGTCGATTGTGGATGAAAACTTCGCCTGGGACACCTGGGAGACGGCGACGCGCTATTCCTGGCAGGAGACCGAGTCCGATGTGGAGACGGCGAATCTGTCGGGCGAAGAAATCTGGACGGATACCCAACGGATCAAGCTGCGGCGGCGTTTGCCGAGCACGCGGCGGCGCATGACGGTCCCGGGCCTGAAGAAGCGGAAGAAGGAAAAGACGGCCGGCGAGTGGGCGTCGGAGGTTAACGGCAACAATATCTGCTCGTACCCACCGGAAGATCTGGTTATCGAGGATTTTGGCCGCTTCCTCAAAAAAAAGGGCAAGGGCATGCTCTCGGACGAACGCAGCACGGTGGAACCCTTCACCACCTCCCTGCTTGATGGCGTGGATGTCCGCGAGACCGTGCGCAACTGGCACGAAGGCCGGATCTTCGTCCGGAACAGCCGCAAAGTGCAGGGTGATGTCGGCTCGGTTATCGTGATCTTTGATGGCGAACGGGACGAGCGCTATAACTACATGACGACCTGGCTCGGGGAGCACCAGAACGAGAGCGATATGGCGTTCTACTCGACGCCGCCATTCGATCACATGGTGGGCCCGGGGATCGGGCGCGGGGAATACGGCGGGTTCCTGATGAGTCTGCCGGCCCGGCGCATGTACGACGTCTGGGCTGACCCCGACTACGACCTGGCCGAGAGCAAAGCTGAGCGTCTGCTGCTGGCCGGGCTCGATTATTCGATTCACAAGTACGTGGTCTATGCTGCCGCCAAACCGCCGCGCTCCATTTTCCGGAATATTGCGGAGCGGTTCGGGCGGACCATTGTCTACCTGCCGGTGGGGCAGCTTTCGCCCACCACTATGAAGAAGCTGCGCGTGGTCCATGTGCTGGATGGCTACGACAAACGCGAGATTGCGAAGGATTACATCTGGTGAAAACGCCTCTGCTTATTACCGCCGTTTGCGTCGCTGCGCTGGCAGCCGCTGTTCCGGCGCAAAAGACCTGGAAGTTCGACAACGTGAAAGCCATCGGCGGTAACGTGGCGACGGTACTCGGTAATCCGAAAGCGATCGCGACGCCCCACGGCAAGGCGGTACAGTTCAACGGCGTGGATGACGCGCTGTTTCTGAAGGTGCACCCTCTGGCCGGGGCTGACACCTGGACCTGGGAGGTCATCTTCCGTCCCGAGGCCGGGGGCAAGCCGGAGCAGCGCTTCTTCCATTTCCAGGAAGAAGGCTCGGATAACCGCATGCTGTTTGAAATCCGTGTGATCGGCGACCAGTGGTGTCTGGACAGCTTCGCCAAAGGCGGAGCGGACTCCAAAGCCCTGATGGACCGGACAAAGCTGCATCCGCTGGGCCAGTGGTATCACGCGGCCACCGTGTACGACGGCAAGGAATTGCGGAACTACGTGGATGGCGTGCTGGAAGGGTCGGGGGCGGTGAAACTGGAACCGCAAAAGGCGGGAGGCACTTCCGTGGGCGTGCGTTACACCAAAGTTGATTACTTCAAGGGCTCTGTTTTGCGCGCACGGATGACGCCTCGCGCCCTGCCGGTTGCGCAGTTCTGGAAGGCGGCGAAGTAGCTTCGCCCAGATGAAGCCGCAACATGGCGGCGAACAGAGGTGGCGCTGCCTGCAGGGTGGCGAGAGTCACGCGGGCAAGCAGCGGGGAACGATCCAGCAGCAGCATCAGCGCTCCCATGAACTGTGCTCGCCGGGCAAGAGCGCGGTGCCCGATTTCGTAGACTTCCAGATCATTCGCCTGGAGGGCGGTGGCAAGCAGCGTCGCCTGTCGGAAGGCCAGCGAGAGCCCCTCACCTGTGATTGCGTCCACAGAACCCGATGCATCCCCAATCAGCGCCACTCTGCCGCTGGTGACCCGGCGCAGACGCCGGCGCGCTGTGATGGCCCCCCGGTCGGCCGTCAGCGGTGCGCCGCGGAGCCGTGCGGTTAACTGCGGCAGTTCCGCCAGAATCTCCGGCAACCGGACGCCATGGTGGTGCGTTAGCGCCGCCAACCCAACTTCTCCTTCGCCCACCGGCGTAACGTAGGCCTGCCCCAGCGCACCCCAGTGGACTTCCACTTCGTTCGACCACGGCGCCATCGCCAGGTGCCGCTGAAAGCCGAAGCGCACAGAATCGTACTCAGTGCACCCCAGATGCGCCCACTGTCGCACTCGCGATTGAATGCCATCAGCGCCGACTATCCAGCGTTCCGCGAGGGCCTCCATCGAAGACACCGGATGATCCCAGTTGAGTTGAACCCCCAGATCCTCCGCACGTGCCACCAGCGCGGCATGCAGTTCGGTCCGCCGGACTCCCCTGCCCTCACCCTGCCGGACCGGGAAAACGGCGACGGCACTGGAGTGCCCACCAATGAAGCGAATTCCCCGCAGCGGGATGCCTGGCAAGGACCCCAGTTCCAGCCCCAGCTCCCGCAACGCCGGAGCCGTTCCGGGCAGAAAACCCTCCCCGCACGGTTTGTCGATCGGCGGACGGCGCGCATCGTAGACCGCAACCGAAAATCCGCGTATCCGCAGCGCAATAGCAGCGGCCAACCCCGAAGGACCTCCTCCGACAATGGCGGCGTCAGCAGGCATGGCGGTTTAGAGCGGCGAAGTCACCATCGGAGCAGGAGCAATTCTGAGCAAAAACCTGGACCCATTGCTCCCAGTATGCTCCAGGTACCCGGCGCGGGTCGGCGATGCAGCATCGTCTCTTCCAGCACCATCAAAACGGAGGCCGATGACAGATTCCCCATGCGCCGCAAACAATCCCAGGTGGTGGCCAGGTCAGCCTCGGTAATACCCAGCGCATGTTGTGTTCCGCGCAGGATTTTCGGGCCGCCGGTATGGAGAATCCAGTTGCCGATGTCGGCGCGGGTCAGGCCATTGCGCGCCAGCAACTCGTTCAGATCACGCCCGACGTTCTCCGCGATCACATCCGGCACGTTGGGCGAGAGAATGATCCGGAAACCCCTCTCCGAGATTCGCCAGCCCATGGTGTCTTCGGTGTCGGGATAGAAGGTCGGCAGCGTATCAACGATCTGAACGCCGGGCAAAGGTGTGGTCACCGGGCAGTCCTTGCCCGCCACGATCACCGCGGCAGCTCCATCTCCGAACAGCCCGGTCGAGATCAGGTTGGCGGGGGATACGTCATCGCGCTGCAGCGTCAGGCTGCACAGTTCCACCGAGAGCAGAATCACATACTGATCGGGGTACGCCCGCACGTAATCGGCGGCGCGCGCAATGCCGGAAGCTCCGGCGACACAGCCCAGGCCGAAGATCGGGGTGCGTCGGATGTGTCGCGACAGGCCGAGGGTGTTGACCAGCAGAGCATCAATCGAGGGACTGGAAACCCCGGTGACCGAGGTAAAGAGAATCGCCCCGGGCTGGTCCGGTCGGATGCCCGCACGCGAAAGTGCGGTTGTTACAGCCTCGGCGCCCAAACGGTGAGCCGTCTCAATCCAGATATCGTTCGCTTCGCCAAACGTAAGGCTCACGTAGGTTTCGATGGGGCGCGCCAGATACCTGCCATCCACTCCCACATTGTGGTGGAACAGCTGCATCTTGCGGGCATCCTGGCCGGACTCCGCGACCAGCGGCCCCCAGTACCGGATAAACGCGTCGATCAGTTCACGCTGGGTGTAGTAATATTCCGGAAAGGCCGAGGCGACCGCAAGAATCTGCATTTACTGGGAAGTTCCGCTAGCGGAGCTTCGCCAGCTCCTCGCGGTACAGGCGGTTCAGCGGAAACTCATTGACGAGCCATTCCAGCTTCTGCCGGGCTCGGGCAGGAGCGTTGTCGCGAATGTCAGCGACGGCGAGGATCAGCTTGGCGTAAGGCAGCAGGTAGTGACCTTTTTCTGCGGTGAGGCGTAGTTTGTCCAGACCGGTTTGCTTGTCGGTCTGTGCTCCGCTGAACTTCAGGAGCCAGCGGACGGGTGCGGCGCGAAGACTGAGCAGGTAGTTTTCCACCCCGACCGCGATGTAGGCGTCGTAATATTCCGGGTATTTGGCAAGCAGTTGTTCGGAGACCGCCCGGCTTTGCTTCACTTCATCCAGCGCGGCCAGATCGCGGCGCTCAATCATGGCGAAGTAATCCGCGCGTAGTCCCAGCCGGATGGTGGAAGCGAAAAGAGCGTTGCCGTCACCCGGCTTCTGCTGTAGTGTCTTCTCAATCAGGGTGCGCCCCTTTTCGAGCGACGCCTGAAAGGCCGCCTTCACCTTCGGATCAGCCGCCGGCTTGCCCAGTTGGTTGTATTTGGAAGTCTCAGTGAACAGTTCAGACTGCAGAATGCGAAGACGGTCGAATTCCGAGTAGAGGTACGCGGCACCATCGGCGACCGGCCCCATGGGATCGTCTGGCTTCTGGCGGATGTACTCGGCGAGGACCCGGTGGGCCTCGCTGAACTGCAGATTGTACATGTGCCTGTAGCCTTCTTCGAGAAGCGTGCCGGCACGGAGAGACCCGCAAAGGCACAACGCTACGAGGATTGAGCCGATTTTTTGACGCATCACTACTATTCTGCAACGAACGGAGGTCGAAATGGGTTTCGTTTCATTGCGTTTCGGGGTCAAACGATGGCCGCGGACGCCGGAGCCTGCTCCGGAATGCCCACATCGTCAACCGGAAGGGTGAAAAAGAACGTGGAACCCTGCCCAATCTCGCTCTCCACGCGAACATCCCCGCCATGAGCGCGAACCAGGTGCTTTACAATCGCAAGGCCCAGGCCGGTGCCGCCCAGTTCGCGACTGCGGGCCTTATCCACGCGGTAGAAGCGTTCGAACAGGCGGGACTGGTCTTCCGCCGGAATGCCCATGCCGGTATCGCGAACGTAGAACTCGATCATGGACGCGCCGTCTGGTTTGGAGATCGGACGGAAGCCAACGCCGATGGTGCCGTCCTGCGGGGTGTACTTCACCGCGTTATCCAGCAGATTGCTGACGACCTGGTAGAAGGCTTCGGAATCGCAGAACACTTCGCTGCCGGCTTCGCCTTCATCCTGCTGGATGGTGATGTTCTTGCGGGCGGCGATGGGGCGGATGGTATCCACTACGCCACCCAGGAGCTCACCGGTGTGGAACGACGCGAAACGGAACTCCTTGGTGCGCAGTTCGAGGCGCGAAAGTGTGAGCAGATCGGCCGTGAGCCCGGTCAGACGCTCCGCGTTGTGCCGGATGATGTTGAGGAAACGAAGATTGTTCTTTTCGTCGTGGAGCGCGCCGTCGATGAGGGTCTCTGCATACCCCTGAATCGAGGCCAGCGGAGTTCGCAACTCGTGCGAGACGTTGATGACGAAATCGCGGCGAACCCGTTCCAGACGGTCGAGTTCCGCGTGTTCGGTCTGCAGTTGTTGCACCGTGCGCTCCAGTTTCGCGCCGGTCTCATTCAGCTTCTGGCTCAGAATCCCGATTTCGCCGGAATCCACTTCGGGCAGGCGAGCCTGGAAGTTCCCGTTGGCAAGTTCGCCGGCGTAGGCGATCACTTCGCTAAGGCGGCCAGCCAGTCGGCGGGCCAGAACACCAGCGATGATCACGGCCGGCAGGAACGCCAGCGCCACGCTCTGCAGAATGCGGGCGCGGATGGTGTGGATGTCCTCATTGACTGCCTTTAGCGGCATGGCGAGGCGGAGCGCGTAGTGCGGTGCAGGCCCCGGCTCCATAGGCAGGGCAAGGTATAGAAAGTCGATGCCGAGTGTCTTGCTGCTTCGCGTCACCGTGCCCACTTTGCCACGCAGCGCTTCCTGAAATTCGGGACGCGACAGGTGGTTCTCCATTCCGGCGGGGTCGGCT
>CANIHR010000002.1 GCA_947467185.1 Bryobacterales bacterium | reverse complement strand
TGCCGAAAGGCGGCACGGGCAAGATCCTGAAGCGGGAGCTTCGCGAGAAATTCTGGGCAGGTAAAGACCGGCGAGTTCAGGGTTAACCGAAACTCTGCGCACAGTGCGGGGGCCCTCGGATTTGCTCCGGGCCTCCGCGTGTGCGATACTGCGAAGCGCAGTATCAAAGTGTTGTTTTGCCGGTCCAAACGGAGAACGAGAGTGAAGCTGCGATGACGTCGCGGCTTTTTGTTTTTTGGGACCCCGGTAGTTCCGGCAAATACCAGGAGAAGGTTTGTGAGAGAAAAAGGTACAGTTAAGTGGTTCAACGCTGCCAAGGGCTTTGGCTTCATTCAGCGTTCAACCGGAGACGACGTGTTCGTCCATTTTTCCGCGATCGAATCGAACGGTTACCGTTCGCTCGACGAGGGAGCGACCGTGGAGTTCGAAGTTAAGCAGGGTCCCAAAGGACTTCAAGCGGAGCGCGTTACACGCGTCTAAATAGCGGAACAGGCCAAAGCCCAACCGATTTCTAACAGGGTCCCGGTGCAAGCCGGGGCCCTTAATTTTTGTGTTTTGTAGGAGTTACGGCTCCGGTTTTACGGCTCAATGTAGAGGCGGACGTGGTTGCTTTCTTCGCCGTTCATCACCAGGCGAAGGTCTGTGGCTCCGCGATTGACGATGCGGGGCAGACGGAGTTCCACAAGGTAGTAGCCGACGTATCCGGGCGCGAGCGTCGCGCGACCCACTTCCACCGGAATGCCATCCAGCCACGCGGTGACGGTACCGTTCACCACCGGCGGGGCATCCACCGGAGCCGGGATGCCGGCGGGCCATTCGGGGGTCACGCGACCCAGGCCGGTAGCGAGGAGCGACACGGAAGCTCCGGCGCGAACCGCGATATTCGTGTCCATCACCAGACCGCTGGCGGAATCGACCAGCAGGGGAGCGCCTTCGGAATCCACAAAGATGGCCGGCGCGGTGTCCCTGACACTGACCGGGAGCAGCCAGCGGCCATCGGTGCCGTTCATGGCGAGCTGCCAGGCACCGGCGGTGGCTTCGAACGGAACCTGCAGTTGTGAGCTTTGGGCGGAAGTGGCGATCACGGGGTAGGCCAGGGTACCGGCCTTCGCATCGGCGACACCGGCATTCAGAATGGTGAGCAGGGAACCGGGAGCGGCCGGGCGGTCGGAGAGATCGGCGGCATTCACGATTCGAACGGCGCGGGAGCGGTGGGGCGCCTGCGCTTCGAAGACACCGTAACCATCCAGAGCGACGGTTAAGGTGTTGTCGGGGTTGAGGCGGAGATCCCAGGCGATGGCGGCGGGAAGGTTGCGGTTGATGGAGCGCCAGTTGGAAGCGGCGGGCCCGGCGTCATCCAGCGAAAGAGTTGCGGAGAGGACTCCACGGTCGGTGGCGGCGTAGATGACGGCGGCGGAACGGTCGGCGGCCAGGGCGTGAATTCGGGTCGGGGGCAGGGTTCCGGTGACGTCATCCCAGAAGAGACCGCCGTTGACAGTGCGAAAAATGCGGGAACCGGCGATAGCGAGGGCCGATTGGGACCGGTCCGAATCGACCCAGATGCGGCTGACGGGGGCGCCGGTGGACTGGGGTGCTTCGGTCCAGGTGTCGCCATTGTCGCGGGAAGTGTAGAGCTTGCCGTCGGCCGAACCGCTGTAAGCGATGCCGGCTGCCTGGGCGGCTGCGGAGATCCGAATACCCGGGCGGGAGGCGCGGGCGATGAGGGCGGCTTCGGGGTCGGCGGCCTGGGCGGCGGTGGGGCTCCAGACGCCGGTTTCCAGCTGAACCTGCGTCGCATCATCCAGGAGCAGGGAGCGGCGACCCGTGAGACGGCGGGCTGGAAGATTGGGAAGATCTTCGTTCAAACCGTGCCAGGAGAGGCCGCCATCGAGGGACCGCCAGACGCCATGGCGGTTGGCCGCGCTGATGTCTTTGGGGTCGGCCGGAGAGACGGCGAAGGCGGTAAAACCGTCGCCGATGATGGAGCGTCCGTTGAAGCCGGTAAGGTTCAGCCAGCTGCGGCCCTGGTCATCGGAAGCATAGATATTATTGGCCCCCGCGGCATAGAGGCGCGTTGCGGCAGCCTGGACGCGGGCACCGGTTTCGGGAACCGAGACGGGCGCAGCCATTTCGGGCTGAGCGGGAGACTGCAGGTCCGTGGTGTTCAGACGCCAGTGCTGGAAGTCAGTGGTTTCGAGCACGCGGCCGGATGCGGTGCGGACGGTGAGGCCGGAGCCGCGTTCGTTGTACCAGAGGGTTCGGACCGGGCCGGTGGAAGGTGCTGCCAGACCCTGGTTCATGGTGGTGCCGCCGACACGTTTCCAGACGAGTTCGGGCGAGCCTGCGGGAATTTGTGCGTACAGGCTTGCCGAGAGCGCAGCCATGGCAACAGCGGCTCGAACGAGCCGGAGCGCCGAATTGGAGTCAGTGCGAAGCATCTGGTGTTACGCGGTTACCGCGTGTGTTCAGACACACGGCGACGTATCCTGATTCTACCCCAAAATCTCCAGGCGGTTTCCGGAAGCGCCTGATTCCGTTTGGCTTGACTTCGTTTTCCCGGCGGGGGGCGAGAAATTCTGCCTCCAGGAGTGGTATTGTTGGTGTAGTCGCTGGTGGTGTCTGGTAAATGGGTACCTTTAGCTTCTACGAACGGAATTGCTTTGCTTCGACTGCGCACATTGCCGATGTTCTCTGCCCTGCTGGTGGGCGGCTTTGTGCTGGCGCGAAGTGCGATGGCGCAGACCACTTCCGAAGGTGCCGCTAAGCTGCTGAGTTTCACCGGGCAGATTTCGGTGATGCGCGACAGCACGCCGTGGGCTTTGCACACGGGCGATTCGGTCAATCCGCAGCAGGTGATCGTGACCGGGCCGGAAGGCTGGGGGCTGTTCCAGGTTTCCGACGGCAGCAAATTTGAGGTCTACGCCAACTCCCGCGTCGTCTTCCGCGCCAACCGTGGCGACTGGAAAGATCTCCTGGAAGTCTGGCTGGGCAAAGTTCGCGTTCAGATTGAACATATCGGCAACCTGCCGAACAACAACCGTGTTCGCACGCCGAGCGCGGTAGTTTCGGTTCGTGGCACTGTCTTTGACGTGGAAGTGGATGAAGAAACCGAAGCGACCACGGTGCTGGACGAAGAAGGTTCTGTGGAAGTCCGGCATTTGCTGAAGCCGGGGCCTTCGCGTATCCTGACCGCTGGTGAGTGGGTCCGGATTAACAAAAACGAACCCGTCGCCAAAGCGAAAGTCGACAGCGACCTGATGCAGCGTGTTGCCCGCATTGCCGTTGAAGTGGCTTATCGCGCTGCAGTGAATGCCCGGCAGAGTGGTGGGTCGGTGGCTGGCACCGGAACCTCCACCGTGGGTGCCCCCGGCGATAAGAACAGCAGCGATGCGCCGCCCGCTCCGCCCAAGCCGTAATCTCGGTTTTCGGTGTTAGTCTGGGAGCACGATGTGGCTCCGAATCCTTCCTTGTCTTTTAGTAACCCTGTCTGTCCCGGTCTTTGCCCAGGAGCCTGTTGCTGCTATCGCGGGAGACCAACCCACCATCGCGCTTTTTGGCCGTCTGGCCGATCAGGCGGGACGGTTGCTGCCGATGCTGGAGCAGATCCGGGCAAAGGAGTGGGTCGCGAAGGGAGCTTCCGAGACGTACGTGCTGCAGGCGGAGTCGGCGGCAGTGCAGTTGAAGGCGGTCCGGCAGGATATGACGGCTCTGCAGCAGCATCCGGACGCACTGCAGGAAGGGATGAAGGCACTGTTCCGGGTGCAGGCGTTCCATCGGACACTGGATTCCGTATTGAGCGGCTTGCGTCGCTACCAGAATCCGGCACTGGCCGACCTGATTGTCTCGGTGGCGAGCGAGGATGCGCCCGACCTGCAAAAACTGGAGGAGCATCTGCTGGAGGTGGCCACGCAGAAGGATAAGGAGTATGCGGTGGTGGAACGCGAGGCACAGCGGTGCCGCGGCGTGATCATGAAAGAGCCTGTGCCGGTGGCGCGACCGGTCCGCAAGACTCCCTAAAGCTTAAACTGGGCTTATGCCGTTTCTGTGCAGCATCTGCGAAGAGGAATCCACGCGTATCTGCGTCAGTTGCACGAAGGACGCCTGTGGCAACCACCTGTGTGACCGGTGTGGCCGCTGCAGCGATTGCTGCGGCTGCGGAATCACGCTGGACGAGAGGCCGGAATCAGCGGGGAGCTTTCGGCGTCCAGGCTCGCTGAACGTGACGCCGAGCGAACTCGAGGTCGCGGGTGAGAGCGCCGAGCGCGTCGGGGACGACGTAATCCTGACGGATTGAGATGGGTCCGGTGAAGCCGGATTCCGCCACGATGGCGAAGAATTTTTCCCAGTTGACCATGCCTTCGCCGAGAGGGCATTTGGTCATGGTCCAGCCGGCGTCGGTTTTGGCCCAGTAGAAGTCCTGCAGGACTAACGCTTTGAGGCGGGGCAGCGCCAGACGGAGCCCTGCTTCCCAGCCCAGGCCGCCTTCGATCATGGCTTCGGCCGGGTCGTAACAGTAGCCCACCCAGCGGTTGTCGATGGTGGAGATGACTGTCTGCGTGTCCCAGATCGACTGGCCGACGAAGCCTCCCGCGCGGTTGTGGACCATGGCCGTGATAGTGGACCGCTGGGCGAGAGGAAGCAACTGGACCAGATCCTGCCGGACCTGCACCAGGCGTTGTTCGATCGGGACGGTGTTGCCGTATTGCCAGTAGCCAAGGCGGTAGAGCGGAACCTGCGAGCGACCAGTGAGGTAGAGAACCGGGAATGCGGTGGAATCCTGCGGCCCGAAGATGTTGGTCGCGATCATGGGGACTTCGAGGCCGGAGCCTCGAACCGCTTCGAAGGCGCGGACGAGATCCACATTGGTGATACGGGGATCGACGTGACCGCCAATCATGACGGTGAGATCGACACCGTCGAACCCGAGTTGCGAGGCGATGTCGCCCAGTTGAAAATAAGGCACCTTCGCCAGATTTCCCGAGTAAACGCAAAGCAGCGGCATCAGCCGTTTGGGTGCGGCGTTACCGAAGCGGGGAGGGGGCGGCGGGTCCTGCGGCATAGTTAGTGGCTCGGCACTAGGCCCTGAATGCGGAGAGCGCTGTAGATGGCGCGGGTGATGGTGCTGCGGTTCAGGGTGTAGAAATGGATGCCGGGGGCTCCACGGTGCAGGAGTTCCACGCACTGGGATGTGGCGTGGGCCACGCCGAGGTGCTGGACGGCCTGCGGGTCGTTGCGAAGATGCCCGAGTTCCGTCTCGAGCGCCGGGGGGAGCTTCGCACCGAAGCGACCTACCTGATTGATGTTCGAAATGGGCATGATGCCCGGGATGATGGGCACCGTGATGCCGGCGGCGCGGGCGCGCTCCACGAAATCCCAGTAGTAGCCGTTGTCGTAGAAGAGCTGGGTGATGAGGAAGTCGGCTCCGGCGTCAACCTTACGCTTCAAATTTTGCAGGTCGGCGGCGGGATCGGGGCATTCGACGTGGCATTCGGGATAAGCGGCCGCGCCCAGGCTGACACGGCTGCCGTGGCTGCCCCGGATGAACTCCACCAGTTCCGACCCGTGGCGGAGACCATCGGCGACGGGCTGGAAGTTGGTCTCCCCTTTGGGCGGGTCTCCCCGAAGAGCCAGAATGTTGCTGACACCGGCGTCGGTGAGGTGTTTCAGGATAGCCGTGAGGTCCGCGCGGGAGGAACCGACGCAGGTGAGGTGGGCCATGGCCTCGATGCCGGTATCGCGCTTGATGTGCGAGACGATGTCGATGGTCTTGTCGCGGGTGCTGCCGCCGGCCCCCCAGGTCACTGAGACAAAAGTGGGATAGAGGGCGCGAAGTTCGCCGATAGTGGCCTGGAGTTGCGCTGCCGCTTCATCGGTCTTCGGAGGGAAGAACTCAAAGGAGATCGACGGTTCGCGGGAGGCGAGAAGGTCCCGAATCAGCATAAGAAAGAGGGTGGCCTTTATATCGTCCTGAGACCGATTGGGGCACTTTTGTTGTCTAATGGTAGCATCCGCCAGGATGAAAAACGTCGGCCTCAGACTCGCCAGAATGCTCACCGCAATCGCTGTCACGTCGGGGACGGTGGCAATTGTCAGACATATTCCAGGGTCCAACCGATCCATCGCGTCAATGGTCCTGGTGCTGGAAGTGCTGGCAACTTCGACGGTGGGCGACCGCATGCTGGCGATCATTACTTCGATCTCGGCCGCACTGGGTTTCAGCTACTTTTTCGTGGACGACGTGGGCAGTTTTGCCATTGAGACAGCGGAAGGCGCCTTCACGTTTGGCATGATGACGCTGACAGCGCTGACCGGAAGCCACCTGGCGATTCGGGCGCAGGAACGGGCGGCCGAGGCCATCCGGCGCAAAGAGGAAATGGAACGGCTGCACCAGCTGGGAACGGCGCTGCTGGTGTCCTCTTCGATTGCGGAAGCAGCGCAGGATACCGTGGGCAATCTCGTCCGGCTATTTGGCCTGAAAGCCGCGGAACTGGCGATTCAGGGTCAGCCGGCGCCTTTTGTGGAGGGCGAATCGTCAGGAAGGGCTGATGCGGAGATCGTGGCCGAAGATGGCCGTTATCATCTGCAACTATTCGGTGAGCCACCTTCGGCCGAAGTCCGTATCGCGTTGAAGAACCTGATTGAGCTGGTTCTGGACCGCGCAAGGTCGGCCCAGCAGCGCGCGCGGGTGGAGGCGACCGAGCGTGGAGAAGAGTTCCGTCGCACGGTGCTGAACTCGCTGGCGCACAATTTCAAAACCCCGCTGACATCGATTAAAGCCGCCGCCTCAATCCTGCGTGGCAAGCGGGCGATTCCGACCGAGAATGCCAAGGAACTGGCGGCGGTGATCGATGAGGAAGCGGATCGCCTGGACCGCATGATTCGTGAGTCACTGGATCTGGCCCGGATCGAAGCGCACCAGGCGAGCCCCCGCCTGGAGGCGTGCTCAATGACTGCCATTGTGGAGTCGGTAGCCGAACGCGTGGCCCGCTACCTGGGGGGGCGCAAGCTCATCCTGGAGATCGACGACGATCTGCCGCAGATTTTTGGAGACCGATTTCTGCTGGAGCAGATGATTATCCAGGTGGTGGACAATGCCTGGAAGTACTCAAAGTCGGGGGCCGAAATTCGGATTCGCGTGGCACGGACGGGCGGCAGTATGTTCGTGGAGGTCTTCAATCAGGGAGCTCCGATTCCGGTGGAAGATCGGGAGCGGATTTTCTCCAAATTCTACAGAGGACGGCAGACATCCTCCCACGTGGAGGGCACGGGCATGGGCCTGTCGATTGCACGGTCCATCGCGGAAGCCCACGCGGGCAAACTGACACTGGAAGTACGGCCGGACGGCCAGGCGTTTTGTTTTGCACTACCGGTTGGAGTTGGCGGAGAAACAGATGATAGAGAAGCGCACCATCTTAGTAGTTGACGACGAACCCCAAATCCGGCGTGTCCTGAAGACAAGCCTGGGATCGCAGGGGGGGATTGTCCTTGCCGCCGAAACGGGAGAAGAAGCACTGGATATTCTGCGCCGTGAGACGGTGGATCTGGTGTTACTTGATCTGAACATGCCGGGCATGGGTGGCCTGGAAACCTGCCGCGCCATTCGTGCGGCGTGGAATGTCCCGATTATTGTCCTGTCGGTACGCGACTCCGGGACCGACAAAGTGGAAGCCCTGGACGCCGGCGCGGACGACTATGTCACCAAGCCGTTCAGTTTCGAAGAACTGATGGCGCGAATCCGGGCAGCGCTGCGCCGCACCGGGTTTGCGACTGACACGACGCCGAAGAAGGTGTCGGTGCCAGGGCTGGAGATCGATTTCGAGGACCGCCGCATCGTCGCTTCCGGCGTTCCGGTACGCCTGACGCCGACCGAATTCGACCTGCTCCGCTACCTGGTGGCGAATGCCAACAAGCCCGTACCGCACCGCAAGTTGCTGCAGGCGATCTGGGGCCCGGAATACGTGGAGGAAGTGGAATACCTGCGCGTCTTCATCAACCAGTTACGCAAGAAGATTGAGCCTCCCGGCGGGAAGTTCGTGTTCATCATGACCGAACCGCGAATTGGCTACAGGCTGGAATTGCCGGTGGCTGCGGTCGTCGAGTAGACGGACGACCTTAACTACTGCGAGAACAGCTCGCCGAACTTGTGGGTGATGCCTTCGCGGACCTTATCTTCTCCGATGAAGGTATTCACCATAGGCGGCAGATTGAGATTGATGGTGAGGCTGGCGGGGTCCACCAGCGCCGTGCCGGAGATCGGAATCGAAATAAAACCGAGGCGGGCGATGAGCGAGAAGTCCATTCTCGGCCCGTCCCAGGCCTGCTTCAGATTGGCGACTTCGAGGCTGTCTCCGCCGATACCGGCGATCAGTTTTTCGAGAGAACCGTCCACGATGGCGATGGCTTCTTCTTTGGTTTTCCCGTGTGCAACAGTTACTGTCATGAAAGGTTCCGTTTCAATTGGCCGCAGGCGGCGTAGATGTCGAGCCCGCGCGGGCGCCGAATGAAACATGGTATCGAGCGCTTGATAATGGCCTGGAAAGAGGCGACTCTCTCCGGCAGCGGGGTTTCGTAAGGGATGCCCGGGCCAGGATTCAGGGCAATCAGGTTCACCTTACAGTTCAGGTTGCCGAGCAAACCAACGACGCGTCGGGCATCGGCATCCGTATCGTTGACGCCATGCAGCAGGACGTATTCGAAGGTCAGTTTTTCCCAGGGGCGCAGAGGGTAAGCCTTGCAGGCCTCCATCAAATCCTTCAGATGCCACTTGCGGGTGATCGGCATCAGCTCCTGGCGCATTTCTTCGGTGGAGGCGTTGAGGGAGATCGCGAGCTTCGGGCGAACTTCGGCCTGGCCCAGTTCTTCGATCTTTGGAATGATGCCGGAAGTAGAGAGCGTGATGCGGCGCTCGCTCATGCCGACGCCTTCGGGGTCAGTCAGGATACGGGTCGCTTTGAGGACGTTGGGGAGGTTGAGCAGCGGCTCGCCCATGCCCATCATCACGATGTTGAAGCGTTTGGTGTCCTGCAGCAGGTTGTTGTCGCGGGCGATGTAGAGGACCTGGCCCACGATTTCGCCGGCGGTGAGGGAGCGTTCGAGGCCCATCAGCGCCGTCATGCAGAATTTGCAATCGACCGGGCAGCCGACCTGGCTGGAGATACAGACGGTGTCGCGGTCGCCTTCCGGCATCAAAACGGTCTCAACGGTCCGGCCGTCGTGGAGCGTCAGCAGATAGCGGCGGGTGCCATCGGTGGATTCGTATCGGGTCTGGAGCGTGGGCAGACCCACCTCAGTTGTGGATGCCAGTTCGGTACGGATTTTCGCGGGAAGGGTAGTGATCTGAACAAGATCCGTGGCCTTGTCGCGGTAAATGGCGTGGTAGAGCTGGGCGGCACGAAAGGCGGGCAGGTCCGGAGGGAGAGCCTGCCGAAGGTCGCTAAGTTCCATTCCTACAAGAGCTTGCGGCATTGTTTCAAGTTTAGCACGCGGAAAAGCCGGGGATTGAACCCCTGAAAATGGTACAAACGAAACAGGTCCTATCCGCTTGCCCACTATATCGACGCCCAGCGCCGAACGCGACATCCTCACCACGACGCTCCCCAACGGGATCAAAGTCATCACCGAAGCCATGCACCACGTCCGCTCCGTCTCTGTCGGAGTCTGGATCGGGACCGGCTCCCGGCGAGAGACACCCGAGCAGGGCGGCATCTCCCACTTCATTGAACACATGCTGTTCAAGGGGACCACGCACCGGTCCCAGGAAGACATTGCCCGGTCGGTGGATTCCATCGGCGGCAACCTCGACGCCTTCACCAGCAAGGAAATGGTGTGCTTCAACACGAAGGCGCTGGATGAACACGTGCCGATCGCCGTTGACGTGCTGAGCGATCTGGTGCTCAACCCCCTGTTCCGCGAAGAAGACGTGGAGAAGGAAAAGGGCGTTGTGCTGGAAGAGATCAAGATGGATGCCGATAGCCCCGACTATCTGGTCCACGAGATGTTCTCGGCGAATTTCTGGAAGGACCACGCGCTGGGGCGTCCGATTCTGGGCACCAAACAGACCGTGAAGAGCCTGACGAGCGAACGCATTCGGGCGTATTACGAAGAGGTCTACACGCCGGAGAACATTCTGGTGACGGCGGCGGGCAACCTGCAGCACGAACGCATGGTGGAACTGGCGACGGAACGGTTTAAGGATCTGCCGGCGCGCGGACCGGTGCCCGAGCAGAAGGTGCCCGAAACCTTTGCACGTATTTCCCTGAAGACCAAGAAGGAACTGGAGCAGGTACACATGTGCCTGGGCGTGCCTTCCTATCCGATCAAGCATGACGACCGTTTCAACTGCTACGTGATGAATACGTTGCTGGGCGGCGGCATGAGTTCGCGGCTGTTCCAGAATATTCGCGAGAAGCAGGGTCTGGCGTATTCGGTGTTCTCAGAACTGAATCCGTACACGGATACCGGTTGCCTGGCTGTCTATGCGGGGACTTCGCTGGAAACGCTGCGTCAGGTGATCGATTCCGTTCTGAAAGAGTTCACGCAACTGAAGCAGGAAGCGATTCCGGCGGAAGAGCTTCGCCGCGCCAAGGATCACCTGAAGGGTTCGCTGATGCTGGGTTTGGAATCGACGTCCAGCCGGATGTCGAATCTGGCTCGCCAGCAGATGCACTTCGGCAAGTTCTTCTCCCTGGACGAACTCGTCGAGAGCATTGAGAAGGTTCGGGCGGAAGACATTCAGCGTATCGCCGGAGAGTTTTTCAAGTCAGAACTGGTGGCTTTGAGCGTTCTGGGCAACCTGGGCGACTTCAAAGTGACACACGACGACCTGGTCTGTTAGCTTAAGCGCTATGCGCAAAAGCTATGGCATCCTTCTGCTGGCCGCTCTGCCCGTTTTCGGGGCCGACCTGCGAATTGGCATCATCGGTACCGATACCTCCCATGTGGTCGCGTTCACACGGGTTCTGAACGACCCGGCGAATCCCGATCACATTCCAGGCTTCCGCGTTGTCGCCGCGGTAAAGGGTGGCAGCATGGATATCCCTTCCAGTAAGTCGCGCATTGAAGAATACGCGGGGGAGCTGCGGGATAAGTGGAAGGTGGAGATCCTGTCCGGGATTCCCGACATGGCCGGTAAAGTGGACGCCATTCTGCTGGAAAGCGTGGATGGCCGGACGCACCTGGCGCAGGCAAAACAGGCGTTTGCGCTGCACAAGCCGATGTTCATCGATAAGCCTCTGGCATCGACTCTGGAAGACGCCCGGCAGATTGAAAAGCTGGCGGCGGAAGCGAAAGTCGCGTGGTTCAGTGCATCATCCCTGCGTTTTGGCGAACTGGTGGCTTCGGCGAAGCTGGCCGATACCGTGGGCGTGACCGTCTGGGGACCGGGGCCGATTGAAGAGCACCATGCGCTGGATCTCTCCTGGTACGGCGTTCACCCTGTAGAGATGCTGTACACGCTGATGGGTCCGGGCTGTGAGACGGTAACGCGTACCACCGGCGGCACCGATGCGGCCGGGACCGACGTGATCAACTGCCGCTGGAAAGATGGCCGCGTGGGAAGTGTCCGCGTGCTGCGTCCCAATGGCGGTTACGGCGCGATTTCGTTCGGACCGAAGGAAGTGAAGCAGGGCCGGACGGATGTAGCGCCCTTCAGCTACGTACTACTGCTCAAGCAGATCACGAAGTTTTTCGAGACCGGCGTGATGCCTGTTTCAAACGCCGAGACGCTGGAGACCATTGCTTTTATGGACGCCGCGCAGCGCAGTAAAGCCGCCGGTGGCGCACCGATGAAGCTGCGATAGGCTTATCATCAGATGTGGCCGGCTTGCCGGATTTGCAGTAAGAAAACCGGAGGATCAAGTTATGGCCGAGATGAGCCAAAGTACCCAGGAACCCGATGACGCGGTAGTCACGGACCCAACGGAGCCGCCCGCCAGCCACAGTTCTCACTCCTTCCCCATCGTCGGGATCGGTGCCTCCGCTGGAGGCATCCAGGCCTTCGAAGCCTTTTTCTCCAGCATGCCCACAGATAATGCGCCGGGGATGGCGTTTGTTCTCGTCCAGCATCTGGCGAGGGACCACAAAAGTATCCTCTCCGAGCTGATGCGCCGCTACACGAAGCTGCAGGTCTTCGAGGTAGAGGATGGGATGGTGGTGCAGCCCAACTGCGCCTACATCATTCCGCCAAACCGGGACATGGCGCTGATGAACGGCACCCTGCATCTGCTGGAACCCACGCTGGCGCGCGGCATCCGCCTGCCAATCGATTTCTTCTTCCGTTCACTAGCCCAGGACCAGCGGGACCGTGCTATTTGCATCGTGCTCTCCGGAACCGGCAGTGACGGCACTCTCGGGGTGCGCGCGGTTAAGGGCGAGGGCGGCATGGTGATGGCGCAAACGCCGGAAACCACAGAATATGGCGGCATGCCTCGGAGCGCCATCGCCACCGGTATGGTGGACTTCGTGCTGCCGGCCGACCAGATGCTGCCGCAGTTGCTGGCTTACGCATCCCACGCCTTTACCCCGTCACTGACGCCGGCGTCTCCTCAGGCCCCGAATCCTGCGGACGGTCTGGAGCGCATCTTCCTGCTGCTGCGAGCCCAGACCGGCCACGATTTTTCACTCTACAAACGGAACACGATCCTGCGGCGAATCGCCCGGCGCATGGCGGTCCACCAGATCGAGAAGATGGAAGACTACCTGCGCTACCTGCAGCTCACGCGCGACGAGGTGGAAGCCCTCTTCCGGGATCTGTTGATCGGGGTCACGAATTTCTTCCGCGACTCCGAGATCTTCGAGGAGATTCGCAAGCAGGTGATCCCGGCCTTGCTGACAGGTAAGTCAGCAGATGCGGTGGTTCGTGTCTGGGTGCCGGGGTGTTCCACCGGAGAAGAGGCGTATTCGCTCGCGATTCTGCTGCGGGAGCGGATGGAAGAGACGCACGAGAGCTTCCGCGTACAGATCTTCGCAACCGATATTGATCGCGAAGCGATCGACACCGCGCGGGCCGGAATTTATCCTGCCAGCATCATCGCTGACGTGTCACCCGAGCGTCTGGCGCAGTTCTTCAGCCCCGAGGATACGGAAGGCAATACCTACCGTATCCACAAGAACATCCGGGACATGCTGATTTTCTCCGAGCACGACCTGATCAAGGACCCACCGTTTTCCCGGCTGGACATGATCAGCTGTCGGAATCTTCTGATCTACATGGGGCCGGAACTGCAAAGGCGCCTGATGCCCCTGTTCCACTATGCGCTGAACCCGGGTGGAATTCTGGTACTGGGATCGTCAGAGAGCGTTGGTGAATCCGCCAAACTATTTGCCACGCTCGACCGCACCGCCAAAATTTTCCAGCGAAAGCCGGGGGACTCCAGTCATCATCGCCTCGCGGTAGCAACTTCGACTCTGCCGCCCGCCTCCGACAACACGCGCCATACCGGAAATATGTCGAAGGGCGATGCCCGCCTGCCCTTGCAGGAAGTGGCCGTGCGAACCCTGATGACGCACTATTCACCGGTGGGTGCGCTGGTGAACGAGCTGGGAGAGATTCTGTACCTGCTGGGCCGGACGGGCCGCTATCTGGAATCGCCGCCGGGCGAGGCCAGTCTCAATATCTTCCGTATGGCGCGGCCGGGCCTGCGGGGTGACTTGACCATCGCCCTGCATCGCGCGGTTTCGCAGGGAATCTTAATGCGTTCGACGGGTCTGCGCGTCGTGGACGACAACAAGACCATCGTGCTGGATTTGACCGTGCTACCCGTTCCACCGAACGCCGAAGGGACCATTCAGCGTGGCCTGTACCTGGTGCTGCTGGAAGAGAGAGCGGTAGTGGAGGAACCCCGACAGGTCCGGGTGCCCCAGGTGGACGCGACGGATCGGCCGAATGCCCTCGGTCCCGATCTGGACAGCTATATTCTGCGACTGAAGGAGGAACTGCGGGGGAAAGACGAATACCTGCAGACCACCATCGAAGAGTTGGAGACATCCAACGAAGAACTGCGCTCAGCCCACGAGGAGATGCAGTCCGTGAATGAGGAGATGCAGTCCACCAACGAAGAACTGGAGACCTCGAAGGAAGAACTGCAATCGGTGAACGAGGAACTGGCCACGGTGAACAGCGAACTGCAGGCCAAAGTTCTGGACCTGACGCGTTCCAACAACGATATGGTCAATCTGCTGAGCGGGACAGGCATTGCCACCATCTTCGTGGACCGGCAGCTTTGCATTCTGCGCTTCACACCGACGATTTCTGCGCTGATCAATTTGATCGAAACAGATGTGGGACGTCCCGTGGACCAGGTCCGGTCGAAACTGGTGGGCTATGACGACCTCACTGCGGATCTGAAGGCCGTTCTGGAAAGTCTGGTTCCGAAAGAACGGGAAGTCCAGGCGGCATCGGGGGAATGGTATTTGCTGCGAATCCGGCCCTACCGTACTTTGGACAATGTGATCGATGGCGCGGTGATTACGTTTACCGACATATCAGCGCTGAAAACCGCCCAACTGGCGCTGCGGGATTCCGAAGCTTTGCGGCGGCTGGCGGTAGTGGTACGCGATTCGCGCGACGCCATTCTTGTGCAGGATTTGACGGGCCGGATTCTGGCGTGGAACCAGGGTGCAACAAGGATGTACGGCTGGACGGAACCGGAGGCCCTCGCGATGAATATCCGCGACCTCATGCCCGACATCTTGCCGGATTCGGCGCTGCTCGCAGTCCGGCAAGACGCCGATACCGGGAGTCTGGAACCGAAGCGTGCCCAGCGACGGACGAAGGATGGCCGCACCCTGGAGGTCTCGCTCATCGTTTCGCCGCTTCTGGACGATGCAGGGAAGACCTACGCGATCGCCACTACCGAACGCGCCGTCGTAGGTTAGCGAATTTCGGAGCCCGAGCCTGGCTTGAGAATCGCGTTGCTGATATTGGAGACGATCTCGGGATCGGATAGCCCCGGAGTGGCACGGAGTTTGAGCCAGTCGGGGTGGCTGCCAAAGGTGGACCAGGCCTTGTCGCGGCCGGGCAGGCTGTCGTAGGCCAGCATGTAGGTGAGACACGGCAGTTTGGGGCCGACGATGGCTTCGGCGAAGAAGACGGGGTGCATGCCGCACTTGCGGAAGATGTCGATCTCGGCGTCTTCAAACATGCGGATCTTCTTCTGCAGCGTGGCTTCGTTATCGGATTCGTAGGTGCGCAGTTCGAACGTGCGGGGTGATGGGCCTGGGGTACCGGGATCCACGGTGGGCATGGCACCGAAACAGCGGAGCAGCGTGCTCTCCATCCGGACGTAGGGCATTTCGACGCCGGAATTCCAGGCCTTGTGCGCTTTCTGATACACCGCATCGGCGGCGAGTTTTTCCAGCGCGGTCTGCATAGCGGCAAGTGACGGATAGCTGGTGGCCACCAGGGCAAAAGGCGATTCAGCTGCGATGGTGGCGTTGAAGATGCCAACCGGGCCGGCCCCCGCCCGTTTGATCGCCGGGACATAAGTGCCGGCGAGGAATTCCGAGGTGCGCTGTGTCTGGTTGGTCCGGCTGTTGCGCATGTAGTAGTAGCGCAGTTCCAGGAATGACGGGGCTTTGGTAGTCTGGGCAGCCAGCGCGGAGGTTCCGGCGGCGGTTGTGATGAGAGCGTTTCTGCGGGTCATTTGGGAGATCCTGTAACGAATTTTTTCACGTTGGCGCCGTTCACTTCGCCGACGTATATTGCGCCTTTGGAATCGACCGCCACAGCGGTGGCGTTGACCAGGCCGGTGATTTTCTCAAGAATTGCGCCATCCTTCAGACTGGCGATGAAGAGGCAGTTGTTGGCGGTGCCATCCACCACGTAGATCCGGTCGCCGTGAATGGTGATGCCCCAGGGCGTCCCGAAGTTGGTCCACTGCCTGAGGAATTTGCCTTTTTTGGTGAAGACCTGGATGCGGTTATTCGTGCGATCACCCACATAAACGAGGCCCTTCGCGTCGATGGCGATGCTGTGCGGAACGTCGAACTGGCCGGGGGCAGTGCCTTTGCCTCCCCACCATTGCAGGAACTTTCCGGTCTTTGAAAGCCGCACTACACGGGTGTTCGGCCCTTCGCCATCGGCGATGAAGATGTCGCCGTTCTTCGCGAAAGCGATATCGGCCATGCCGTTGTAAGCGTCATGCGAGTTGTTGTCGCCGAGGACGCCCTTCTTGCCGACAGTCATGAGGAGCTTGCCATCGTTGCTGAACTTGAGCGCCTGCATGTCGCCCCGATCTGTCACCCAGACGTTGCCTTCGCGATCCACTTTCAGAAAGTGCGTGGTTTTGATCAGGCCCTTACCCCAACCGCGCAGGAACTTGCCCGAGGCGTCGAACACCATGATGGGCGTTTCTTCATTGCGGTTCAGAACGTAGACGTTGTCCTTCGCGTCGACGTCGACCCCGGTCGCCGCGCCCCACTTGCCACCGGGCACCTGCGCCCAGGGTTCGGAGAGTTTGTAATGGCTGTCCGCGGCGTGGGCGGCGAGGGCCAGCAGAGCAAGGGAGAGGAGTTTTCGGTGCATCTCTTAAAGACTAAGCCGCAGGGAGAAGCGGAAGACGCGGCCATCGTTCAGGGTATTGGTGATCCGGCCGAAGGCGGGCGAAGTCAGGTCGGTGACGGGTGCCGCGAACTGCGGAGTATTCATCAGATTGATGGCCTCGGCGCGGAAGGCAAGGGACCAGTCACTGTGCAGCGTCCACGACCGCGTCAGCGTGGCGTTCATGTTGCGGATACCGCCGCGGCGGAATGTGCTGACGCCGATGTTGCCGCGCAGTTCGCCGGGCCGGATATAACTGAAGGCTGAGCGGGGCAGCAGCGCGGTGGAGGTGTCCGGGTTGCCGATTTCGCGGCCCAGGATCGTCGGGTTCACGATGTTGGGGCGGTCGCCCTGTACACCGTCCACGTTGCCGAAACCCGGGCTGTCGGAGCCGGTGAAGACAGTAAATGGCAGACCCGATTTCGCCAGCCAGATGGTGGACGCCTGCCACTTTGAGGTAACGACCCGCAGGTGGCGTCCTGTGCCAGGGAGGGCGTAGTTCAGCCGTACCAGTAAAGCGTGAGACTGGTCAAAGGAACTGAGACCCTTCAGGTCCTGCGCGACAAGATACTCACTCTGGCTGTAGCCCTGTGTAATGTCGTCGCCCGCTGCGGTATTGGTGTAGGAACCGCCCGTGTCGATGGCTTTGCTGAACCAGTAGGAAGCGTCACCCGACAGGCCATGCCAACCGGGAATCTGGAGCGTGGCGCGGGCCGAATCGAAGTATGCGCGGGAGGCATTTTCCACCAGGCGGACGTCGAAGTAGCGGGCATCGGGGCGGCGGTCGGTGATGTTCTGCGTGGTCAGCGTGCCGATGGGGAGGGCGCGATTCGCGTAGTCCATGTAGAAGAGCTTCCACGTACGGCTGCCCGCGTAGGCCGCTTGTACCTTCCAGTTTTTGAGGATCGCGACCTCCCACTGGAAGTTGTACTGGTGCGAGTAGGGCGCCTGGACGTCGGCGGCGAGACGGTAGACGATGGCGCGCGCGTTCGGCCCTCGATTCAGGGTCCCGTAAGGGTTCAGGAAGTCGGGCGCCTGTACTTCGGCTTTCAGGAAATCGGGCGGATTCCAGCGGAGCTGCTGAAAGGTGGTATTGAAGATCTCGCCGTAAGTGAGGCCGTAATTGGCGCGCAGCGTACCCCAGGCGCCTGGCAGGCGGTAGGCGAGGCCGAGACTGGGCGCCAGGTTCGCACAGGCACAGGGGAAGGCAACCGGCGTCCGGTGATTCACTTCGCTGGGCGCGGTGATGGGCTGGTAGCGCAGGCCAAAATTCACAGTCAGGTGTTTGGCTGCGGTCCAGATGTCACCGGCGTAGAACTGCTCGCGGTGGTAGCGGAAGCCGCGGTCGAGTTCGCCGAAGCCGATCGACGCGCGGTTGGGCAGACCCAGGCGGAAGTTGGTGATCGCATCGTTGCCGAAGTCGTTGCGGAAGTAGAGGGTGCCCCGGTTGCTGGAGGTCTCACGCCCGTTGAACTGCTGCCGGGAGAATTCACCGCCCAGCGTCATGCGGTGCGCACCGTGCGTCAGCGCCAGATTCGCGGCCTGGCGGAAGCGATTCTGCACGCGGTCGATGGGGATGGTGGAACCCGGACCCAGCCCGGTCCAGGCGGTCCCAATACTGACGGTTGGCCCAACGGCGTTGGGTTCCGGTGCCAGCAGCGTGTGATTCCGGTCAAAGCCGGTCGACGCCTGCAATTGCATTCGTGGATTGACGGTGCGGAGCCAGGTGATCCGCGCTTCGTGGTTCTTTGTGGTGGTGTCCGGATTCTGTCCGGCGATCAACTGGAACGCATCCACCTTCTGCATGAGCAGGATGTGCTGGAAGACAAGGCGGTCGCGTGAAGTCAGCTTCTGGTCGAGGCGTTCCGATGTGGAATTGGTCCCGATTGTCTGGGGCGCATTGGTATTCAGGGCTCGAGGGTCGATGTCCGTGCGATTTGGCAGTTCCGCAGGATAAGCGCTGAGGAAGCGTTGCAGGATCGGCGCGGCCACCGGATTCTTCGTCAAAACGGTACGCTCCGACGGCAGCGGAACCTGCACGTTGCCGTTCACAAAGCCGCTGCTTTTATCCTGCGAGCCGGAGAGCGACAGGAACGCGTTCTTCCAGAGGGCGGTTTCTGCCTGAAAACCATACTGGTTGGAACGGGCAGGTTTCACGCCACCGGACTGGAAGAAGGAGCGCGCTGTAACGGCACTGTCACCGTGGGTTTCGTAGAGCGAGAAATGCGGACGGATGAGAACTCGGGCGACCGGCGTGAGGTGGATCTGTCCGCCGGGCTTGTTACCGAATTCCGCACCGAAATAGTTCTGCTCCGGCTTGAATTCCGTGACCGCTGTAGCGGCGGTCCCCATGCGGTTCTGCGTTTCCTTCTGGCCATTGTTGTCGATCTGGTTGAACTGGACGTTCTCGTTGCGGCGGCTCTCGCCAACGTCGCTGTTCACTTTGCCCAGCAGGTTGCTGTCGGCAGGGGCGGTTGCCGGCGCGCTAACCGTCGCCGGAGGTGCTGGTTTGGGCGTCGCTTCCTGGTTCTGAGCCAGAAGCGCGAGTAAGAGTAGAAACGTGGGCACGAGAGGGACTTAATCGTCAGGGTAACAAGCACTGAAACCGAACCGTCATAAAATCACCCTGTGGGCTTCCGCAAATATCTTCTGACGCTGGCCGCTGCCGCCACCCTCTGCTTCGGCCAGACCACCGCCCCGAATGAGGTGGAGCTTCCCGACACCCCCGGACTCTACGCCATCATCGACACCTCAGTGGGCCGCATGATTGCGCTGCTCTACGACGACCTGGCCCCCATCACCGTGAAGAACTTCGTCGATCTGGCCCAGGGCAACAAGATCACCAAAGATACGAAGGGCAAGCAGGTGCGCCGAAACTACTACGACGGCCTGATCTTCCACCGTGTCATTAAAGGCTTCATGATCCAGACCGGCGACGTAAAAGGCAGCGGCGCAGGGGATTGCGGCATTCCCCTGATTCCGGACGAGATCGGGACGAAGGTCACTTTCGACAACCCAGGGTCGCTCGCGATGGCGAACACGGGACGTCCGAATACCGGGTCCTGCCAGTTCTTCATCACAACGGGCCGCGCGACGCACCTCAACGGGCGGCACACGATCTTCGGTCAGGTGCTGGACGGCTTCAACGTCGCGGTGGCGATTTCTACTGTTCCGGTGGAAGGCGAGCGCCCGAAAACGCCGGTGGTCATCAAAACGATTACGATTCGCACAAAACGCTGATAGAATCACAGGGTCGCCCCGCTGCGCCGCGAGTTCCCCGTCTGTCTCCGCAATACCCCTTTGCAAACTGACACCGCCGGAGTCCGCATTATGAATCGCCGCAGCTTTTTTCAGGCCACCACTAGCACCCTCGCCGCCCAACTGGCATTCGCCGCTACCAAAGGCAAAACTTCCGAAGAACTCGCTACAGACGAGGACTTCTGGATGGCGATCCGGAACGAGTTCACCACGGACCGCACCGTGATCAACATGAACAACGGGTACGCGAGCCCCGCGCCCCGCACTGTTCAGGAGGCGATGAAGCGTTATCTCGACTTCACCAACATGGGTCCGTATCACACGATGGTGATGCAGCTGGACCCGAAGATCGAGCGTGCCCGCCGTATGATCGCCGAGGCCGCCGGCTGCGACCCGGAAGAGATCGCCATAACCCGGAATTCGAGCGAAGCGCTGGAAATCGCGCAGTTGGGCGTGACACTGAAGCCCGGCGACGAAGTCCTGACGACGAACCAGGACTATCCCCGCATGCTCACCACGTTTCGCCAGCGCGTCCGCCGCGACGGGATCAAGTTGAAGGAGATTTCCTTTCCTGTGCCGGTGGTCAGCATGGATGACCTGTACACCCGGTTCGAAAAGGCTATTACTCCGGAAACGAAGCTGATCCTGCTCTGCCACATCACCAACCGGACGGGCCAGATCTTCCCGGTCCGGCGTATCTGCGACATGGCGCATGAACGCGGCATCCCGGTGATTGTGGACGGCGCACACGCCTTCAACCAGTTCCCGTACAAGATCTCTGACCTGAACTGCGATTACTACGGCGTGAGCCTGCACAAGTGGACCTTTGCGCCCATCGGAACTGGGTTCCTCTACGTTCGCAAGTCGCGCATTAAAGAAACCTGGGCCATGATGGCGTCGGCCGAGCGGCAGGACGACAACATCCGCAAGTTCGAGGAAGTGGGAACGCACCCGGCTGCCAATTTTGACGCCATCTGCGAGGCGCTCACTTTCAACCAGAACATCGGTATCGAACGCAAGGCCGCACGCCTGCGATATCTGAAGGACCGCTGGGCCAACCAGTTGGCGAAGAATCCCCGCTGCCGGATCCTGCACAACCCGGATCCGTCGATGTCCTGCGGAATCGGCATGCTGGGCCTGAAAGACGCCGACGCGCATAAGCTGGTGGCCGCCCTGCAGGCGAAGCACGCGATTTACTCGGTCGCAGTCGCCCACGCGGAGTATACGGGCATCCGCATCACCCCGAGCGTCTATACGACGGTGGCCGAGGTCGACACGTTCGCGGCAGCAGTGGAGCAGGAACTGAAGCTGCTCTGACGCTGTTTCGTTGTTAAGATGAAACTCGCGTGACCTCATACCCGGACTACGCATCTTTTCGTTCGAGCGTCGAGGCACGTGTCCAGGGCGGGGCTTTGGCATCGCGCCTGGTCACCGCCACTGATGCGGCCGGACGGGCGGATTACGAAGAGGCTCTGACCACACTCTCGCCGGAAGACCGATCACTGGTTGTTGCCGCAATTGAGTTTTGCGTTCCGCTGGCGGAGGTCCACCGGCAGCACGCTGCTTCGATTCTGTCGCGGATGGTGACTCGCGGGACTGGTATCAGGTCCGGCGACGTGGTCGATGCGACGAACCAGATCCTGCATGGACAAACGCCTGCGGTTGCCGGGCGAATCGCGGTGATTCGGGGACGTCTCGATACGCTCTCGCGTCTGCGCATGGCCGCGGCAGGTGCTCAGACGGACGAGACTGTCGTGATGGATCGGGAGACCCTCGACGCGATCAGTCGCGGCGAGGAGTTGTGGCATCCGCGCGAGTGGGGCCCGTTCCACGATCTGCGACCCGTGGGAGGCGGTGGCTTTGGCTCGGTCTATCGCGCGTGGGACACGCAACTGCTGCGCGATGTCGCCCTCAAGCTGCTCCGAACGGGCAGCGATTCCACCGAAGTGGATCAGGCGGCGGCACTGCATGAGGCCCGCATGATGGCGCGTGTGCGACACCCGAATATCGTCCCGGTTTACGGCGTGGAAACGCATGACGGACGCGTCGGATTCTGGAGTGAGTTCGTGGAGGGCGCAACGCTTTCCGCCATCGTGAGGCGGAGCGGTCCACTGCCACCTCGCGAAGCGGCCGCTGTCGTGGCTGAAGTCTGCAAGGCAATGGTGGCAGTGCATGCGGCAGGTATGCTGCACCGCGACATTAAAGCCGAGAATGTGATCCGTGAGGCAAAGACCGGGCGCATTCTGCTGATGGATTTCGGTCTGAGTCACGAGTCGGGTATTGGCCGTGAAGCAGGTGGAACCCCCGCGTATATGGCTCCGGAATTGTTTCTCGGCAAAGCGCCTTCGCCAGCATCGGATATCTATGCACTGGGCGCTCTGCTCTATTTCCTGTTGAGTGGCCTGTTCCCCGCCGGTGGCTCGCTGGGAGAGATCCGGGCGGCGGCAATCAGTGGTACTTACAAGCCACTGCGTGAGGTGAAGCCTGGCCTGCCGGGTGCCTTGTTGGAGATTGTGGAACGTGCCACTGCGGGCCGGTCGGAGGGTCGGTTTGTCGGCCCCGAAGGCATGTTGCAGGCACTCACGGCTTTCCACGCAACAGCAGAGTCTGTGGCGAAACCCCGGTCGCGGATGCCATGGGTGGCAGGTGCTGTGGTCGTAGTGGGGCTGGCCGCATATTTTTGGACGATGCGTGGCGGACCCTCCGCTGGTGCCAACCAGAGCTATCAGGAGGCCCACGCTCTGCTGCTGCGCCGCGACCAGTCCGGCAACGTAGCGAAGGCCATCGGGCTCTATGAACAAACTATTCAAAGGGACCCGAAATTCGCCCTCGCCTGGGCCGAACTGGCCGACGCGCAGTGGGAGGAGTTCCGCCGCACGACGGAAGCGAAGTACCGCGACGCCGCGCTCGCGAACGCCGAAAAGGCTCTCGCTCTCGACAAAGATCTGGCGCCAGTCTATGTCGTTCTGGGCAAGATCCACACTGGTACCGGGCAACGAAATCTCGGCGTGCAGAACTTCGGCCGCGGCCGCCAGCTTGACCCCCGCAATGCCGACTTGTATCGCGAACTCGGCCAACTGTATGACACCGATGGCCGCACCGCTGAAGCTGAAGAGTCCCTGCAAAAGGCCGTGGATCTGAGTCCGAACGATTGGCGGAACACGAATTCTCTCGGCCTGCACTACCTGAGCGCAGGCAAGGTGGATCAGGCTGCGGAGCAGCTCAAGCGAGCGCTCGAAATCACGCCCGATAATCCCCGCGTATGGAGCAATCTGGGAGTGGTCCGCGCCCGTCAGGGTCAGTTGCCCGAGGCCCGCGAGGCGTACGAAAAGGCCCTGCAATTCGCGCCCGACAACTATGCGACACTAGTCGCGCTCGGCAGTTTGTATGAGCGCCAGGGGGACTTCGAACAGGCTGCGACGGCGTATGAGAAGGCGGTCACAATCAACCCTTCCAACTATCTGACCTGGGCGAATCTCGCATCCGCCTGGCATTGGGGGAGTGGTGGCATGGGACGCGCCATGCCCGCCTATCAGAAGGCAGTCGAGTTGGCCGAAGCTGTCCGGAAAGTAACGCCAACCGACGCAGAATTACTGGCACGCCTGGGCAGTTATTACGCCAGTCTGAACGATGGAAAAAAGAGTCAGCCGCTGCTCCGGCAGGCCATCGCGCTCGATCCTGATAACCCCAATGTATTAGGCCGGGTGGCCGAAGGTTATGAGATACTTGGTCAGCGAGAACTGGCTTTGCCCCTGGTAATCCGCGCCCTGAAACGCGGCTATCCGGCGGACATGATTCGGCGAAGTCCCGACTTCAGCAAGCTTCGCGAAGACCCGCGATTCCGGTTCCCCAATCCGAACCAGCAGTAGATTTCTGAAAGGTACAATTCGCGTATGAGTCCTCAGATGGAACGTCCCGATGACAACCCCGGCGCAGGCGACGAGCCGGTCCAGAATCTGACCGGTGTCAGTGAAACGACGGTCGAAAACCTCGACGGCGCAGGCGACGAGCCCGTTCAGAACTAGAACCGTTCGGCCGTTCAGAAGCGGGTGGAGGGGATACTTGGAAGTGTCGCGGTCTTTCGCGACGCACCAGGGAGATCCACATGAACCTGCGTGACGAGGATGCCCTCGAATACCACGCCTCGGCGCCAGCCGGGAAGATCGCCATCCGCGCGACAAAGCCTTGCCTTACCCAGCTTGACCTCAGCCTTGCGTACACCCCCGGCGTAGCCGTACCGTGTCTCGCCATTGAGCGCGACCCCCAGCTTGCTTACCGCTACACCGGCAAGGGCAACCTCGTTGGCGTGGTCACGAATGGCAGCGCCGTACTTGGCCTCGGCAATATCGGCCCTCTTGCCGGCAAGCCCGTCATGGAAGGCAAAGCCGTCCTCTTCAAGCGCTTCGCCGACATCGACGTTTTCGATATCGAACTGAACACAGCCGACCCCTGGGAGATCATCCGCACCTGCCAGTTGATGGAACCGACCTTCGGCGGCATCAACCTGGAAGACATCAAGGCCCCCGAGTGCTTCCTCATTGAAGAGGAACTGCGCAAGACCATGAATATCCCGGTCTTCCACGACGACCAGCACGGCACCGCCATCATTTCGGGTGCCGCACTGCTGAATGCTCTGGAACTGGCTGGCAAACAGCTTTCTGACGCGAAGATCGTCTTTAACGGCGCGGGTGCTGCAGCTATTTCCTGCGCGGAACATTACATCCGCCTCGGTGCCCGCCGCGAAAACATCCTGATGTGCGACACCAAGGGTGTCATCTACAAGGGCCGCGCCGAGTCGATGAATGAGTTCAAGCTGCGCTTCGCCGCTGAGACGGAAGCCCGCACGCTGACCGATGCCTTTAAGGGCGCGGACGTGTTCATCGGCCTCTCCGGAGCCAACTGCGTTTCGGCGGACATGGTGAAGAGCATGGGCACTACGCCCATCATCTTCGCGCTCTCGAATCCCGACCCCGAAATCCCGTACGAGGTTGCGCTCGAAGCGCGCCCCGACGCCATCGTCGCCACGGGCCGCTCCGATTATCCGAACCAGGTCAACAATGTCCTCGGCTTCCCGTTCATTTTCCGCGGCGCTCTGGATGTTCGTGCCACCACCATCAACGACGAAATGAAGCTGGCCGCGACCCTCGCGCTGGCGGCCCTCGCGAAGGAAGATGTTCCCGATTCCGTTCGGCGCGCCTACGGCAAGAAGCTGTTGGAATTCGGCAAGGAATACCTGATTCCGAAACCGTTTGATCCCCGCGTCCTCGTGTGGGAAGCGGCTGCAGTTGCCGAAGCGGCGATTCGTACCGGTGTCGCCCGTCTTGAACTGAATATCGACGAGTACCGCGAGCAACTGGAACGCCGCCTGGGCAATGCGCGCGAAGTGATGCGCAGCATGATCAACAAAGCGCAGCAGAAGCCGAAGCGCATCGTGTTCCCGGAAGGCGAAGAGGACAAGATTCTTCGCGCTGCCCAGATTCTCATCGACGAGAAGATCGCGACTCCCATTCTGATTGGCCGCGAAAGCGTGATTCGCGGACGGATGCAGGAACTTCGAATTCACTCGGACGAAGTCCGCATCATCGACCCCAGAACTTCACCGGACCTCGCCAGCTACGCCGCCGAATTCTACACGCTGCGGCAGCGCAAGGGTGTTACGCGTCGCGAAGCGGATGAGATGTTGCTCAACCACACGGTGTTCGCCTCCCTGATGGTGAAACGCGGCGAGGCCGATGCGCTCATCGGCGGCCTGACGCAGCACTATCCCGACGTGATTCGCCCGGCGCTCCAGATCATTTCCGTCCGCCCCGACCTGAAGAAGGTCTGCGGGGTCTACGTGATGATCACGCCGCAGCGCGATATCTTCTTCCTGGCCGACACTACGGTGAACATTGATCCGTCAGCCGAAGATCTGGCCGAGATTGCCATCTGCGCCGCGGAAGTGGCGGTGCGCTTTGGTCAGCAACCGCGCGTCGCCCTGCTCTCGTTCTCAAACTTCGGCAGCACGCGCCATCCGAATGCCGACAAAGCGGCTCACGCGGTGAAACTGATTCGGGAACGCATGCCAGAGCTGATGGTGGATGGCGAAATGCAGGCCGACACCGCTGTCACTCCTGAAATCATCGCGAAGGAGTACCCGTTCAGCACGCTGAAGGGTGGCGCGAATGTGCTGGTTTTCCCAAACCTGGAAGCCGGCAACACAGCCTACAAGCTGTTATCCCGGATTGGTGGAGCGGAAGCCATCGGCCCCATTCTGATCGGCCTCAGCAAGCCCGTTCACGTTCTGCAGAGAGGCGCGGAAGTGAACGACATCATCAACATCGCGGCGATTGCCGTTGTGGAAGCGCAGGACCGCGAGTAGCGCTTACGCTTTCATTTCCAGGCCGCGCATAGACGCCTTCGCAGAAGCGAAGTGATCGTCTTCAATTCCCAGGCGGTGCAGCACCGAGAGGAACACGTTCGTCAGCGGATAATTCCATTCGCGGTCGAACGCCAGGTGCTGGCCATGGCGGAAGCCGCCACCTGCGAATAGCGCCGGCAGATTGGTCGTGGTGTGTGTGTTCGCGTTGCCCATGTTGCTGCCATAGAGGATCATGGTCCGGTCCAGCAGCGTCTCGCCACCTTCGCTGCGCGCCTTCAAATCGCCGAACAGCTTGGCCAGCAGCTTCATGTGCCCGCGGTCGATCATCTCCAGTTGACTCAGCTTCTCGGGCTTCTTCCCGTGGTGCGAAAGATTGTGATATCCGTCGTCGGTCGGCTGGTTATCCACCGTGATCGCGGGCGAATTCACGCTATCCAGCAGCAGCGCCACGAAGCGCGTCGAGTCCGTTTCAAAAGCCAGTCGCGCCATGTCGTACATCAGACGCACTTTTTCCATGTACAGGCGGGGATCGGTCGGGTCCACCGGCACGGCGTCCTGCACGACCGGCTTCGGCTTCTGTTCCCATTCGGACGCCGACGCGAGCCGGCCTTCCAGATCGCGCACGCCCGTCAGATATTGATCCAAACGCGCTTTATCCGCCGCGCCCACTTTCCGCTCCAGACTCTTCGTCTGGTCCGCCACCGTGTCCATGATGCTCTGGCCCAGCGACAGCCGCCGCATCTGCGCCTGAATCTCATCCGGCGTGCCAGTGATGAACATACGCTTAAAGACGGTGGCGGCCTTCTCTTCCGACGGAATCAGCACGCCGCCGCGCGTCCAGGAAAGGCTGCGCTGACCCTGCTGCACGTTCACGCCCAGCGTCAGAGAAGGGAAGCGGGTCTGGTTACCCAGGCGCTCCGCCGCGTACTGATCGAGCGAAATCGTATTGCGGAAACCACCGCTGCTGGGGTGCGGCGCGGCGGTCAGGAAGCAGTTATCAGCCGGATGACCGGCGTCAACATCGGGATGCGACACGCCCGAAAATACTGTGAAGTCATTGCGGAACTCAGCCAGATGCTCCAGGTAAGTGGAGGCCTTGTATCCCGCACCTGCCGAATCTGCAGCCGGGAAGAACAGGTCAGGCAGCAGGCCCAGGTTATTGCAGATGCCGAAGAAACGGCGGGGAACCGGAGTGGTGGCGGCGCGAGCCAGCGCTGGAGTCATCGCGTCCAGCAGCGGCAGCGCAAGCGCCACACCTGCACCACGCAAAAAATGGCGCCGATGCAGGTTCTGTTTCGTAATCACTGACGCCATGGACCGTGGCTCCTCTTACTTATCTTTTGTACATCATTTTGAGCGGAAAAGCTCACTCTGAATGATGGCGTCGATCAGCGAGACCGTCCCGTACTGGCTGGCCTTCGCCTGATCCAGAATCGCTTCCAGACGCGGACGATCGCCAAACCGCACCGGAGACCCCGTCGAATAGGTCACCAGTTGGGTCGTCAGATTCCGCGCCAGTTGCCGTTCATCGGCCAGCAGCAGCTTCTTCAGCTCCCGGACATCTGCGAATGAACGACCATCGGGCAGGGTTGCGGAAGGGTCCACCGGCAGGGCGTAGTGGAAGCGGAACAGATTCCCGTTCTTGCCCACACCCTCCGCCGCTTTTCCCTCCCCCATCGCCCGATACTTCTCGCGCAGGCCACCAGCCACATCGAAGCTCTCCAGCGCAAACCCCGCCGGATCAATTCGCGCATGGCAGGAATTGCAGAACGCCTGGCTGCGGTGCTGCGCCAGTTGCTCGCGAATTGTCTTCGCACCCCGAGTATCCGGCTCCAGTGGCGGCACTCCGCTCGGAGGAGGCGGTACCGTGCGCCCCAGAATTCGCTCGGAAATCCAGACACCCCGCAGTACCGGCGAAGTGGTCGTCCCATTCGCCGTCACCTTCAGAATGCTGGCCTGGGTCATCAGCCCGCCGCGCACCGAATCGGCAGGCAGTGGCACCGCCCGAATCGCCGACCCCTTCACCCCAGGAATGCCGTACAGTTCCGCCAGTTTCTCGTTCAGCATGGCGAAATCCGACGCCGCGATATTCCGCGCCGGCAGATTCTTCCGCAGCATCTCCGTGAAGAACGCCCGCGTCTCATTGCCCGCCGACTCCACCAGGTAATCGTCCAGATAGTAGTCCGGATACAGCGATTCATCTGGCGATGTATTGTTCAGTTTCCGCAGGTCCAGCCAGTAATCGAGGAACGCTTTGACGAACCGTTCCGCTCGCGCATCCCCCAGGAGGCGTTTCGTCTGCGCCCGCAGCACGGCAGGGTCCTGCAGTTGATTCCGCTCCGCCAGTTGCCGCAGTTCTGCGTCCGGCTCCGTGTTCCACAGGAAGTACGACAGCCGCGAGGCCAGCGCATAACTATCCAGCCGCCCCGGCTTCGCGTCCAGCGCAACAAACGCGGGAGACACCAGCACCGCCGAGTACGCCGAGAGCATCGCGTCCGTGAACGAATACCCCGCCGCCAGCGCTTTGTCCGCCAGTTTTCCGAACCGCTCTGTTTCGCCTTCCGGCACCGGACGCCGATACGCCCGCTTCAAAAACGCCGCCAGCAAGCGCCGACTATCCGCCGCCGTAGCCTTCGATTCAAACGCCGCAACACCCTTATCGCTGACCGAGAACGGCAGGTCGCCGAAGAGCAACTTCTGCCCCGCGACCGGCCACTGTTCCACCAGCGGCCCCTCCGCTTCCATCCACCGGAACGACACGCCCGGCTGACCATCCTTCGTTGCCAGCGGATTTCGCCACCCACCCGCCACCGGCCGCGACCGGAAGAACCGCGCCGCATCCACGCGGATCGTCTCGCCCTTCAGCAGGTAGACTTCGATCTCACTGACCGTGGCTTCGGGGCGCACGTCGAACGTACCGAGCAAACGCTGCTGTCGCGGGGGCAGTTCAGAATACAGCGTGATCGGCTCCTGCGTGCGGCCCTCCGAGATGTTCTCGGGGTCCGGCCGCCACCATTTCTCACTCTTCTCGGGCCCCACCCACACCGAGTGTGCATTGAGCCGCAGCTTGTATCGCCCGGCCACCGGAGCCTTGAACTTATTGAAGTGCAGCTCAATCGGTTCATAGCTGCTGCAGATGACCGCAATCCCCTCAATCTCGCGGGTAGGCGATTTCGGATCCCCCGGCTTTCTCCGTCCCGTCGCATGCAGCGTTTCCAGATCCGCCTTGCTGCCAATCACCGGGTACGCATCACGCTCGTTCGACTTCGGAAACCGGATCTGCCCGAAGAACGAATTCTGGTCCCGCGAGTAGTAGCGCGTGGTCACCGGCGCGGGCTTCGTCAGCGTTGTCGGCAGCACCTCGCGCAGCGCATAGTCCGTCGCCGCCAGGTACTGATTCACGTGGACATGCGAAACATCCAGAGCCTCGCCGACCTTGTTGTACTTGTTGGCGATGCCGTCTTCCGGCAGCATCTCCTGCACCTGTAGCCACGGAGCGCCCAGAAGATCCCGCAGCGTATTCTCGTACTCCTGCCGATTCATCCGGCGGATCACGGCCCGTCCCGACGCGGCGTATCTCGCCTTATCCGCCGCAATCAGTGGTGCCGCCAGGCTGGCCAGAAAACCCTCTCGCGCAGCCTTCGTCAGACTCGGCGGCACCGCCGGCGGCATTTCGTTATCGCGGACGCGGTCATGAATCTTCGTCCAGACAGCGAAGTTCTCGGCGCGCCCCGGCTCAAACGCCAGAGCCGTCAGATCCAGCTTCCCCTGCGTCACGTTCGCGTTATGGCAACCGACGCATTGCTTCTCCACGAAAGCCCGCACCGGCGCAGGCACAGGGGCCGCCACCAAGGGTGCCGCCAGCAGAAGCAGGGAAGTGAATCTCATCTCATTTCACGCGCGAAATCACAATGCCATCAATTTTATCTTTAAACATCGGCAACGCGAGCGATTCCAAGCGCTCATCCGCCGCCAGCACGGCGTTATAACGCTTCGCCCCGATGTCATAAGCCTCCACCGGATTCTCTTCCAGCACTGCGCCGTTGCGAATGATGTTGTCCGCCAGTATCACGGTCCCACTGCGCGAGAGCTGCATCACCAGGTCGAGATACTTCACATACCCGCTCTTGTCCGCATCCAGGAAAATGAAGTCGAATGGAGCCTCGCCGGCGTCGACCATAGCCTGCAGCGACACGGCCGCGTCACCCACGCGAACTTCCACAACGTCTGCCAGCCCAGCCGCCGCCAGATTCGCCGTCGCCACTTCCGCATGTTTCGGACTGAACTCGAGCGTGATCAACCGCCCGCCTTCCGGCAGTGCCCGCGCCATCCAGGTAGTGCTGTAGCCGCCCAGTGTCCCCACTTCCAGCACGCGCCGCGCCCCGGCAATTTTTACCAACAGATAGAGAAACTTGCCCTGATTCGCCGTCACCTGAATCGGGGGCAAACCGGCCTCATCGGCGCGATCGATGTTCGCCTCCAGCACCGGATCGCCCGGCACAAAGAGGGCCTCAATGTAGTTGTCGATACTCTGCGCGGTGTGTTCGTTGAATGCCAGCATGCAACCCCAGTGTACGAAGCAGGTGTACGAAGCGATAAACTGGCGTAGCTATGAATCGCCGCCATTTTGTGACCTCGCTCGCCGCCGTGCCTCTCTTCGCGCAAACTCCCGCACCTGCTCCCGCCGCCGCGCCAGCCCCCGAACTCGAATGGTTTGACGCGAAGAAGTTCACCGTGGAAGGTCAGGGCTTCCGCGACGTTAAGTCGCCGTGGGATCGTCTCCCCGGCCGCGCCGAAGGTGTCGTCCGCCCCGAAATCTGGAATCTGAGCCGCGACGCTGCGGGGATCCTCGTCCGCTTTACCGCTTCCACCACCGCCATCCATGCCCGCTGGAGCGTGACCGGAAAGTCACTCTCCGGAGCCAACGCCACGCCCATCACCAGCAGCGGTCTGGACCTCTACGCCCGCGACGATGCAGGCAAGTGGCGCTGGGCCGGCGTGGGCAGCCCCACCAAGCTCCCGGATAACGTGGGCGCGCTCATCACGGGTATGGAAGCGAAGCCGCGCGAATTCATGCTTTATCTGCCGCTGCACAATCCGGTCAGTTCGCTCGAAATCGGTATCGTGAAGGGCGGCACAATTGCACCCGCCCCGGCGCGCCCCGCCGGCCAGAAGCCCATCCTCTTCTACGGCACCTCCATCACCCACGGCTTCTCCGCCTCCCGCTCCGGCATGACGCATGTCGCCATGCTGGGCCGGACTTTCAACCGCGAAGTCATCAACCTCGGCTTTTCGGGCAACGGCAGAATGGAACCGGAAACCGTGAAGTTCGTCGCCGAACTCGACCCCGCCGTCTTCGTCCTCGACTGCCTCCCCAACATGACCGCCGCACAGACCGCCGAGCGCACTGTCCCCGGCGTGAAGATCCTCCGCGAGGCCCATCCGCAAACGCCCATCCTGCTGGTCGAAGACCGCGTCTTCGACAACGCGTACCTGGTGAAATCCCGCCGCGATGGTCACGAAGCAAATCACGCCGCCCTCCGCGAAGCGTACGCGACGCTGCAGGCCGCGAAGGTTCCCAACATTCACTACCTGAAGGCCGACGATCTGCTTGGCTACGACAGCGAAGCCACTATCGACGGTTCTCACCCCACCGACCTCGGATTCGCCCGCCAGGCCGCTGAGTTCGAGCGCGTCCTGCGACCCATCCTGCGGTAGCCTGTCACCATGCTGCGCCGCACCGCCATTGGTCTTTTGCTGTTCGCCGGAGTTTCTGTAGCCCAGGAACCGGCTACGTTCACGCTCACCGGTCCGTGGGATGTCGCTGTTACCGTCCCCGGCAAACCCGCCCAGACTGTGCACATCAACCCGCCCGTGATGCTCAGCGTGGCGGCGGAAAAGCACGATAAGATCCCGGTCTTTAATCCCAAGGCCGGTGGCTGGGTCAGGGGTGCGCAACTCAACGGCGTGAAGGCGCAGGAGACCACCAGCGCGAACCTCCTCGACCCCGCCAGCTTCGCCCTCCGCGCCGGTCCCGAACCCGACGCACTGCTTTTCGCCCGCGGTACCGACTACGAAGTGGACCTGAGCTGGGGGACATTCGGCCGCGTCGACGGTAGCCACATCGGTACCGACCAACCGGTTTACGCCACCTACCGCCACGCCCAAATGCGTCTCGACGCCGTGGTCCTATCACCCGACGGCAAGATCACAGTCCGCCAGGGAGAACCCCGCGCCGCTGCCCCCAACGCTCCCGCCATCAGCCCCGGCGAACGCCATCTTGGCAATATTTACCTGCCGGTCTTCCTCACCAAACTGGCGCCCGAAAATCTCTTCCCTGTCCTCGAAAACGCGTACCCCGAAAAGCCCGTCGCAAAGACCCCGGCAATTATCCGCATCACGAAGCGCCTCGAAGCGGGAGAAACCCTGCGTATCCTCGCATGGGGCGACAGCGTGACCGACGCCGTCTACCTGGCAGACCGCGAAAACCAGCGCTGGCAGCAGCAGTTCGTCACCCGCCTGCGCCAGCGGTTCCCGAAAGCCAAAATCGAACTAATGACGCAGGCCTGGGGTGGCCGCAACACCGGCAGTTATCTGGCCGAGCCTCCCGGGAGCCCCCACAACTACCAGGAGACGGTCCTCGCCCTGAAGCCCGACGTCATCATCTCCGAATTCGTGAATGACGCCAGCCTGAAGCCCGCGCAGGTGAACGAGCGCTACACCAAACTCCTCGCCGATTTCAAAGCCATCGGAGCCGAGTGGATCATCCTTACGCCCCACTACGTCCGCCCCGACTGGATGGATCTGACTCGCGAACGCGACATCGACGATGACCCGAGGCCCTACGTCGCCGGAGTCCGCCAGTTCGCGGCCACACACGATGTCGCGCTGGCCGATGCCTCACTGCGCTATGGCCGCTTGTGGCGTCAGGGTCTGCCGCACAGCGCCCTGCTGCTCAACGCGATCAATCACCCCGACGCCCGGGGAATGCGACTCTTCGCAGATGCCCTGATGGCTCTGTTTCAATAACTGATGAACCTGCCTGCCCAACTCGTTACAGCCTCCCCCGAAAGCTGGGAGACGACGCAAACCGGCCTGGTCGGAACAGCCGGACCATACTCTGACCTTTTCATCGACCCACTGGCCGACCGCAGAATCCAAAACGCCCCCACGCTCCTGTTCCAAGTGGAAGGCGATTTCCTGCTGGAAGCCGAAGTCTCACCGGACTTCGCGGCAACCTTCGACGCCGGGATCCTGCTGCTTTGGCAGGACGAGCACAGCTGGGCCAAGCTCTGTTTCGAGTTCACCCCGGAGGCGCAACCGATGGTCGTGTCCGTTGTCACACAGGGTTTTTCCGACGACTGTAACGGGACTATCATCAGCAGGAATCGCGTCCACCTCAGAATCGGAAAACGCGGCCCGGGCTGCGTCTTCCACTACTCCGAAGACGGCACTTACTGGCACCTGGTGCGCAAGTTCCGTATGGCAGATAAACCGCTCCACGCTGGTTTCCTCGTCCAGTCGCCCACAGGCCAGGGCCTTCGCGCCGACTTCAGCAACATTCGCTTCCGGCACGAAACACTCGGCGATGTCCGGTCGGGGCTGTAGCTACTTCGCCGCCTCGCAAGTCGGGAACATCACCTGAGCCGTCTGGTGCAGATACCGCCGCCAGTTCATCCACTCGTGCCCGCCGGTGCTTAGAACCCAGAAGTTCCGCAACCCGTACTTGTTCACCACACTCAGCGACGCCTGGCCATTCTTCAGTGCGATGTCCGTCTCGCCCGCCGCCATGTAGAACGGCACGCGGAACAGATCGTTCGTCTTCGGGTCCTTCAGCATCTCCGCGTAGTTGTCCTCAAACGCCTTCTGCTGATCCGGGAAATACCCCGAGCTGTAGACATACAATTCGCTGAACGTGTCCAGGTGCGGCAGCCCGGTATTCATCACCACAAACCCGCCCATCGACAACCCAGCCAGCGCCCGACCCTCCCGCGTGGCCTTCGTCCGGTAGTGGCCGTCGATATACGGAATGATGTCCTTCAGATACTCCTGTGTGCACGCATCGTCCTTGCCCGGAGCCGACGGCGTCGCCACTGAACACTTCGTGTGCGGCATCACCACGATCATCGGCTTCGCCTTCCCTGCCGCGATCAGATTGTCCAGAATCAGATGCGCCGCGCCACCGCGCTGGTCGGTCGCGGTCCACTTCGAATCGTCATCCCCGCCACCATGGTTCAGATAAAGCACGGGAAACCGCGCCGTGTCTGACGCCGCATAACCCGGCGGCAGATAGACATGCATCCGCTTCTCTTCGCCCGCGTAATTCTTGTAGGGAATCTTTTCCACTGTCCCGTGCGGCACGGAGGTGGACGCCCAGAACGCGGTATCGCTCGCCGCGGGCAGCGCCTGGAGGATCGGTAACGGACAAACGCCGGCTTTCGGAGGAGGCGTCATGGATCTGCCCCGTCCGCCAGCCGGCGGTGTCTGTCCAAACATCGAAACTGCAAAAATGAACCCAAGCGCGAAACGGAAACTTTTCACGCTCAAATCCTATCAGGCTTAGTTGGTAATGTCGTGCGTCGTGCTCTCCTCGCGCAGCGGCAGGTAAACCTTGTACCACTCCTTCTGCGCGGGGCTGTCCACATAATCCTTCAGCGCCTGCTCGTCTTTGAACTCCATCACCAGCGCGTTCGAATAGCCCGCACCCTGCACCTTGATGGAACGATTCCACACGCGCGTGATTCCGGGGTATTTCCCGGCAATCGTCGCGGCGCCATCCAGCGCGCTTTTGATCTGCGCAGGCGTGGTGCCGGCCTTCCATTTAATCGTGACCACGTGGATCACACTCTTCGGCTGCTCGGCGGCCTGCATCACACCGGCGGACAGAACTACTGCGGCAACCATGGCCAACAACAATTTCTTCATAACGCTATTTTACCGGCATTTCGCCAGAACCCGTTAACGGCAAAGGTAAGCGAAAGAACACATGGGAGTACTATCGGATTTGATGCGGCCTGGTTTGCCGCCTCCAGGAGTTATCGCATGGAAACGCGCCGCTTAACAATGGCTCAGGCCCTGGTGACCTTCCTGAAGAACCAGTATGTCGAACGCGACGGCCAGCAGCACCAGTTCTTCGCTGGCGTCCTCGGCATCTTCGGCCACGGCAACATCGCCGGCATCGGTCAGGCCCTCCAGCAGAACCCCGACTTCCCCTACATTCCGGTCCGCAACGAACAGTCAGCCGTCCACCTGGCCGCAGCCTACGCCAAGACCGCCAACCGCCTGCGCGCGTTCGCCTGCACTTCGTCCATCGGCCCCGGCGCCACCAACATGATCTCGGGTGCGGCCATGGCCACCATCAACCGCCTGCCCGTCCTGCTGTTGCCCGGCGACATCTTCGCCCGCCGCATTGTCGCCCCTGTCCTCCAGCAAATCGAATCGCCCACCACCCAGGACATCGGCGTCAACGACTGCTTCAAGCCCGTCTCCCGCTATTGGGACCGCATCTATCGCCCCGAGCAGCTCATCACCGCACTTCCTGAAGTGATGCGCGTCCTCACCTCGCCCAGCGACTGCGGCGCCGTCACCCTCGCCCTCCCACAGGACGTGCAGGCCGAAGCGTACGACTACCCCGAAGAACTCTTCCGCAAGCGCGTGTGGCTCATCCGCCGGGGCCAGCCCGATACCGTTTCCTTCTCCCGTGCCGTGGAAGCCATCCGCAGCGCGCGCCAGCCCCTCATCGTCGCCGGCGGTGGTGTTCTGATGAGCGAGGCCTCCGAGGCACTCTCGAAGTTTGTCGCCCAGACCGGCATCCCGGTTGGCGAAACCCAGGCCGGTAAAGGTTCTCTCGCCTGGGACCACCCGCAATCCATGGGAGCCATCGGCGCCACCGGCACGCTCGCCTCCAACCGCCTGGCCGGCAAGGCCGACGTGGTCATCGGCATCGGCACCCGTTACGCCGATTTCACCACCGCGTCCATGACCGCCTTCCAGAACCCGCATGTTCGCTTCGTCAACATCAACACGGCGGAATTCGATGCGTACAAAGTGGGCGCAATCCCCGTCGTCGGCGACGCCCGCACCGTTCTGGAACAGCTGACCGCCGCCCTGGCGGACTACAAGGTTCCCGCCGATTACGTCGTCGAAATCGCCGACCTCAAAGCCACCTGGGAAGCCGAAGTCGATCGCCTCTTCCACTACAACGCGGCGGACTACACCGGCCCTCCCATCCAAAGCGAAGTCATCGGCGCCATGTGGGAAGCCTCCGGCCCCCGCGACATTCTGCTTTCCGCCGCCGGCAGTCACCCGGGCGACCTCCACAAACTCTGGCGCACCCGCACCCCCAACGGCTATCACATGGAGTACGGCTACTCCTGCATGGCCTACGAAATCCCCGGCGCGATGGGCGCGAAGCTGGCCGACCCCACCCGCGAAGTCTACGTCTTCCTCGGTGACGGCACCTATCTGATGATGCCGACCGAAATCACCACCTCCGTGCAGGAGGGCATCAAGATCATCATCGTGCTGGTCGATAACCACGGCTTCGCCAGTATCGGCGGCCTCAGCCGGTCACTCGGCCAGAAGGGCTTCGGCACCAGCTACAAGGTTCGTTCACAGGCGTCCGGCCAACTGGATGGCGAGACCCTCACGGTCGACTATGTGGCGAATGCCCGCAGCCTGGGCGCCATCGCCATCCGCGCCACCAATCTGGCGGAGCTGAAGGAAGCGCTCAAAACCGCAAAGACGACCGACCGCACCACCGTCGTGGTTATCGAAACCGACCCCTCCGTTGGGGTGCCCGGTTACGAATCCTGGTGGGATGTGGCGGTAGCGGAAGTCTCGGAATCGGAAGGCGTGCGTGAAGCTCACGCCCGCTACGTGGAAGCTCGCAAACGCGAGCGGTATCACCTCTAAAGCACAGAACCGTTCGAGGGCCATTACATGGCGAAGTTGCTGGTTGGGAACGCCCCCTGTTCCTGGGGCACGCTGGAATTCGAGGACGCGAAGGCTGGTCAGCTTGGCTTTAGCCAGATGCTGGATGAGCTCGCCGAGACCGGGTACACCGGCACGGAGCTGGGCGACTGGGGCTACATGCCCACCAACCCCGCCGCTCTCGCCGCCGAACTGGCGCGACGCAAACTCGTCATGCTGGGGGCCTTCGTCCCGGTGGCGCTGAAGGACCCCGGCGCCCATGCCGCAGGCATCGCGAACGCCGTCAAAACGGCCCGCCTCCTCGCCGCCGTCGCCGGAAATCCGGCCCCGTACCTGGTACTGGCCGATAACAACGGCACCATCCCGGAGCGCACCAGTCGCGCGGGCCGCATCACCCCCGACCTCAGCCTGAACGCCGCCGAATGGCAGATCTTCGCCGATGGCGCGAACCACCTGGCTCACACGGTTCTGGCGGAAACCGGCCTCAAGACGGTCTTCCACCACCACTGCGCCGGCTACGTGGAAACTCCCGCAGAAATCGACACCTTCCTGCGCCTCACCGACCCCTCGCTCGTCGGCCTCGTCTTCGACACCGGCCACTACTGCTACGGGGCTGCCGGTCAGACCATTGATGTTACCGCCGCGCTCGACCACCTTGGCGACCGTGTCTGGTATATCCACTGCAAGGACTGTCACCCCGACATCGCCGCCCGAGCCCGAGCCGAACAGTGGGACTATTTCACAGCCCTCCGTCACGGCGTCTTCTGCGAACTGGGCAAAGGCTGCGTCGATTTCCCCGGCTTCCTGAAGCGCCTGCAACAGCGCGGTTATGCAGGCTACGTCCTGGTAGAACAGGACATCCTGCCCGGCATGGGTTCACCAAAGGAAAGTGCGCGGCGCAATCGCGAATATCTGCGCGGAATCGAGGAAACACTATGAGCAAACTGCGCGTGGGCATCATTGGCGCCGGACGTATCGGAGCCGTGCACGCGGAAACCGCGTCGTTCCGCCTCCCGGAATCGCAGGTCCTCTCGATCTTCGACGTAAACCGCCCAGCCGCGGAAGCTGTCGCAGCCCGATGTGGCATCCCGGCCGTCGCCAATTCCGCCGCCGAGATCCTGGCCGATCCCCGCATCGACGCGGTCCTGATCTGCTCCTCCACCGACACCCACGCCGGCCTCATTACGCTCACCGCGCAGGCCGGTAAGCACATCTTCTGCGAAAAGCCGATCGCGCACAGCCTGCCGCAAATCGACGCCGCCCTGGCCGCCGCGAATACGGCCGGAGTGAAGCTGCAGATCGGCTTCAATCGGCGGTTCGATTCAAACTTCGCCCGCGTCCGCCAGGCCATTCTCAGCGGTGAAATCGGCACCGCGCGCCTGCTCCACATCATCAGCCGCGATCCCGCTCCGCCCCCACTCAGCTACATCAAAGTCTCCGGAGGCATGTTCATGGACATGACCATCCACGACTTCGACATGGCCCGCTTCCTCATCGGTGACGAGGTCGAGGAAATCTACACCGCCGGTGCCGTCATGGTGGACCCCGCCATCGGCGAAGCGGGCGACCTCGACACCGCGATCATTACGCTCCGCTTCCGCAACGGAGTCATCGGCACCATCGAAAACAGCCGCCAGGCCGCCTACGGTTACGACCAGCGCGTGGAAGTCTTCGGCAGCGAAGGCAAGATCTCGACCGCCAACAACTTCCCCAACCAGGCCGAAGTCAGCACCGGCAGCAATATCCGCCGCGACCTGCCCTTCAACTTCTTCATGGACCGCTATACCGATAGCTATGTGAGCGAACTTCGTTCCTTCGTGAACGCGATCCTGGACAACCAGCCCACCGAAGTGGAAGGCGTCGACGGCCGTATCCCCGTCGTAATGGCAATGGCAGCCCGCAAATCTTACGACGAAGGCCGACCCGTCCGCCTCAGCGAAATCGAGAACTGATAGCCCTGCGGCAGCTTATCCCCGAATCAGGGCTATCACGCTCTGCAAAGTCCGGGCGTCGTCATCGAAATCGCCATGTTCCGTGCTCCCGGATTCATTTCCCGGGGCGACGATGACTTTTATGCGATCGCCGGGCAGACTGGCCCGGATTTTGTCAAAGTACTTTTGCATCCCGAGAATCGGCGTCACCTGCCCTCTGGCTTCAAAGGAGTTTGAGACCAGGTAAAGCAGCGAGCGGCTATACCCCAGAAGCAGTTCGCAACTGGAGTCCTTTTGCTCCACGTCATCGGAGAGATGGAACTGGTTGTATCGCTTCACCTTGCCGCTCTGGAGCGCAGGAAGCACCTGGGAGACGAAGCGTTCACTCCGAATGGCGGGCGCCATGAAGTTGACTGTCTCGAAAACCCAGCCCTCCTGGGTGAGACGTTCGACAATGGAACTGTGGACGATCGCCCCGGCGGAGTGGCCGATCAGGTGCAAACGAACCTTTGACCGGTCCTGGAACCAGGGCGATTTCTTACATGCCTCGTACAGAAGAATCCCGCCGGCATCCTTGTGCCCGGAGATTGCATCGGCATTTTCTTTCATCTCGCCCCAGACAGCGGTACCTGGCACGGAGAGCATTCGCTCCAGGCGCTCATTCCACAGCCGCTTCGCGATGTCGAGCACCCCACCAGTGGTCCGGTACTTTGCAATCAGATCCTCGCCCATGTTCTTCAACGTGGACAGAAGGTCCGTCTCCCACATCAGAAAGATGGGGAAAATCCGATTCTCATATAGAGCTTCTATCCACTTCGCGGCGGTATCGGCTGCGTTGCTCTCGGAGGTGAGGCCGCCGTGTGCATAGATCGCAATGTCGACGGGATCGGAGTCCTTCAGACCCCAGAGTTTCCGTGCATCACCCAGTTGCTGCGTCACCAGCCACTCAATATCGGCGAGGCGTGTCCTGAATTCGCCCGTGCCGCTCAGTCGGCCATTGTTCTCCATGTCGACGATGTACGGATCGAGTTGGTGGCGCCGCAGTTCTCGGTTCGCCGCAAGTTCGACGGCACCCGAGGCGCGGCCCAGTGTCTTCGAACCAGCGATCTCGAGGTGCATGTCAGTGACCACGCCGAGTTGGGCCACCCAGCAGTCCATCGCATTTTCAAGCCAGTCGTCGTAACTGAGGACGGCCCGACCTTGAGAGCCCCAGTCGGTATCCCAGGAGTTGTGGATGATGAACCCGTGACTCGTGTAGCCAATGATCGCGAATGCGTGAGCACCGTCAGTCGGCTTCACCGGCTCTTTGGGTATCGTCCAGTATCCGCGGGTGTTGTCCGAAGATGGCCTCTTTTGCCAGCCCTCGTGCACGACGGCGCTGGCGTAGAGAGCTCCAATCTCGTTGAGTGCCACATGCATATCCGCGATGGAACGCGGATCCACGCGGTAGTAGGCCCCAAGAGGCCGACGAACGGCGTCCAGCCACCAGTCTTTCCTGGGATCGGTCGAGGAGGGTGGCGCAACGTTTCCGTCGGGCCACAATTTTGCCGAGCAGGCTCCATGCTTGTACCAACCCTTGATGGCCCCACGCAGGCTCGATCCGGTGTCCCGGTCGGGATCGCCGGGAAACTCGTCGTAGCGGCGCGCCATTGAGTAGAGCATGAAGGGCGAAACCGTCGCCTCGGATGGTTTGCGGCCCGCTTTCAGGTGGAGGTGATAGATCACGCTGGCGAGTGCAAAGCCGGTGCAGGCATTCGTTTCACCCTGATTGAGCACTGGAATATCGACGCCTGGCGGCAAGCTCTCCATGGGGGCCAGGCGGACCGAAGGCATATACAGTCGGTCCCGTAAGTCAATGCTGTCAGGTACAACGTTCCGCTTGAGTTTCGTAAACGGAGTACCTGTCTTCTTGCGTGGCGATTGCGTCCCTTGTTTGGCCATTTGGGTGCCCTCTGTCTTTCTGGAGTCGATGTCTGTCCACCCGTTCTGTATCACAGTGGCGGGCAACACTTATGAAAGCGGAAATCCGGGGAGAAACAGGACATGCTAAGAGTAGGCGCTGGCAGAATCGTAAACCAAAGACTCCCCGGCGCGTAAGAGCGCAGTAAAGAGTCCCATGAAATACATCCTCTTACTTACCCTCGCCGCCCTGAACCTGGCGGCACCCGACGCAACCGGCACCTGGCGCGGAATGTTCACGCCTGCCGGCCGCGATCCCCAACCGGCGCTTCTTTTGCTCAAACAGGACGGCCCGAGGCTCACGGGCAGCGGCGGTCCGGACCAGGAAGAACAGCATCCCATCTCTAACGGTAAGGTCGAAGACGGCAAGATTACCTTCCAGATCCAGGACGTAAACCTAATGGAATTCGACCTGAAACTGGACGGCGACCACATTACGGGCACGATTCTGCGGAAGCGTGAAGGCCAGACCGATACGGCCACACTGGACGTGACGCGCGCGAAATAGTCCTACCGGGCCGGGGGCGCCGGAGGAACTGCCGTGCCCCCGCGCCCGCCACGACCGCCAGACGTCTGGAAGTACAGGAACTTCACCTGCTCGGTGCCGGGGTTGATATTCGAGTGGGGGAACGAAAGACCAGCAGTCACATTCTCCTTCGTCTGTTCTGCGAAGGGCGGTGCGAGATATCCCATCCCCGGGGTCTGCCACCGTAACTGGGTACCAATAAATGCCAGCGACTTGCCCTTGATCTGAATCCAAACCTCTTCCGAACCCGCCGTGTGCGCATGCGGTTCACCTACAGTCATCGGATCCAGCGCCACCGTGATCGTCTGCCGCAGTGTCGCCAGGCCATCTGCCGGCGTGAAGATGTTCTTCACGATGTGGACCCAGTGACCAGTAGTCCCGCGAATCGGCTGCAAATTCACATCCCGCACCAGAACCTTCGTCCCAGGCTTGAACTCGGCGGGCACCACAGGAACATGTCGATCCGGTGCGGGTCCGCCTGAACGACCGCCGGTCTCTGACCCTGCTGCTGGGCATGAAGTCCCGGGGAGAGCGAGAGAGTGGTCAACAAAACAACGAAGCTCTTCTGTAGCATCGGAATCCAGTCCTTTACAAGAGCAGACGAGCAACATCCGCTCCCATACAGCATATTCGCTGGAAGCGCTCCGTAGCTCAGAGTATTCTGCTCAGGCCAGATCGAAGCGATTGAGGTTCATCACCTTGTTCCACGCCGCGATGAAGTCGTGCACAAGTACCACCTTTGAGTCGTCACAGGCGTCAACTTCCGCCAACCCCCGCAACTGCGCCGAAGGCGAGATCGACAGGCCCCGAAATGAATCGGTATCATGCCCCGAAATCAGGTAAACTGCTCGGCATGATTACGCTCGGAACACACGTCAAGACGCAGGTCGCTGAAGAATACCGAGACCTGGCTCGCACCTTCTATCTCGATGTCCTGGGTTGGTCCGGCATTCCGGTTCCGGCACCAAACATGCTCCTTTTTCAGTCACCCGATGGTGACGTTCTCGGCGTATTCTTCGTCCCCGCAGAGCGTGCATTGACCGAAGCCCAGCATCTTGCGGGAACGTGGCTCGAAATCATGACCGATGATGTCGATGGCCTGATCACCCGGTTGCGCGCCGCCGGCGTAAAGGAAATCGAATATGTTGACAAGGCGCACTTCTACTTTCATTCGCCGGGCGGACCAGTTTTTCGCGTCGCGCATAATGCCGAGCGGTGAAGCCGAAGGACTATCTCAGTCGTTCCGTCGCGCGCAGTTCGAACGCCATCGCTCCTGAGGATCGCGCCAGTTCCAGTGCTGCGGTCCAGGCTTCTTTGGAAGCGTCGGGTTCGTTCGCCGCCAGAAGGTCGCCCCGGACCAGAAGCAGACCCGGCATCCACCACGTCTCGCCGGTTTCTTTCGTCCGGCTCAGCGCCAGTTCCAGCGTGGCCAGACCGCCTTCTGTGTCGCCCGCCTGCCCCTGACTTGCTGCCAGCAGAGAGTGATAATAGGGACTCGCCAATTGAGCTCCTGTCGCCTCCCATTGCTCGATCCCCTGGCGCATTTCCGCCAACCCGTCCTCGCACTCGCCAGACTGGAATGTTGCCCACCCATGCATCACCCGGGCGCCTGCCAGCCACAGAGCAAAACCCTGCTCCTCTGCGAGATGAATCAGAGCCGCTGACGTTCTTCTCACCGCCGCAGGATCATCGCAGAACTGGTAAAACAGGCTGGCATCGATAAGGGAGATGGCAGTCGTGAAGGGTTGCGCGATCTCACGGGCCATGGCGAACTGTTTGTCGATACATTCAGTCGCATGCGCGGTATTGCCCAGCAACCACTCCGTCCAGCCCAGCATGCCGAGGCAGGCCATCCCGGGAACGACGGCTCCCCGGAGTGCTTCATGATGGTGCTCCGGCGAGTAAATGGCCAGTGCCTGCTCAAATTCGGCTTTGGCAGTGCGTGGATCACCAGTCCATAGTGCGACATTCGCGATGGCACGATGAGCCAGCAGCAGGCGGGTCCGTTCGCCGCTCTCTTCCGCCAGCGCCAGAAGCTCATTTGCCATCTCTCCGGCATCCTGCAGGCGTCCCGAAACTTCGTGAAAATTCCACAGGCCAAACAACACGTCGAAATGCGCCCCTGGGTTTCCCAGACCGTGGCTGAGAAATCGGGCGCGCGTGTAAGCCTCTCTCGTTTCAGGCGAGGCATAGCCTCGTGTGGCCACAAGAGAGGGGCCCAGCGCGACCTGCAACCCGAACTCCCGGAAGTCCCGATCACTATCCTGCGGAAGCGTCTTCAGTAAACGCAGCGCGGAGCGGAGGAAGACAACCGCCTCGCGATTCGCAAACACCTGTACGGCATTTTGCGCCGCGATCGCAAAGAACTGGATTGCCCGGTTCGCGTCGCGGGCCACTTCGAACAACAGCGCCAGCTCCGCCGCCAGATCATCGCTTCGATCCCCGTGAAACTCGAGTAGTGCCTGAGCCACCGCACCGCTCAGCGTTGCCTTCCGTGTGGGGCGAATGGCAGCATAGATCGCGTTCTGGTACAGAGCATGAGCGAACCGGTACCGGAGCGTCAGAGTTCGGTCTGGCAGTTCCCGGGTTTCCACCTGCCGTACGACGGCATGGAGACGTTCCAGTGCATCCAGGCGATCTTCAATTTCATCCGCCGACACGCCGAGAACCCGGGCAACAACTGCGGAATCGAATTTCTGTCCCTGTGCACTCGCGGCGTCGAGAAGCTTCTGGTCAGTCTCCTGGATTTGCCCGATTTTTCTCTCCACCATGCTTCGAACCGAAGCAGGCAGGTCGCGTTCAAAATCCGCCGCCAACTCATTGAGCCGCCACACACCCTCCTGCGATGTGATGGCGCCACGGTCCCGCAGATATTTCAGCAGGTCCACCAGAAACAGGGGATTGCCCTCCGTGCGCCTGTGCAGGGAGGCCGCAAAAGACGGAGGAAATGCGTGGCCAGGGAATTCCAGTTGCAGATACTCTGCGACTGCGTTCAGGTCCAGTAGTACGGTACGGATTTCCCTGCACATCCCGCGGCCTTCCAGTTCAAGCCGAACCGGCAGGAAGGGATGTCGGTCACGAAGCAGATCGCCCGGGCGGTAGGTCGCCACCATGAGGATTCGGAGCGATCCCAACCGGGTCCCCAGATACGCGACCAGATCTACTGTCGCTAACCCCGCCCAATGCAGATCATCAAAAAACAGGACAACCGGGCGGTGTTTCGAAAGCTCTTCCAGATACCGCCCCAACTCCCATTTCATCCTCTCGGGCGACGGCGCTTCGGGCAGAGACCCGGTGCTCGCGATCTGTACGAACCAGCTCGGCGCGAGTAGTGGCATCAGGCGTCCGGCAATTCCTCCGATGCGGTGCATTCCTTCCAGCGCCTCCAGAAACGGCAGGCACGCATCGTTGCCTGCCAGACGCTCGGAGCAAAGGCCGCGGGCAATCAGACAGTCTGCCGAATATTCGGGGAGCCGGGATAGGAAGTCCTCGGCCAGCGTGGTCTTCCCTTCGCCAGCTTCCCCTGCCAGGCACAGCAACACACCCCGCCCTCTGGCGGCTTCGTCGTATGCGGTAAACATTGCGGCGCGTTCCAGGTCACGTCCGGCTAAGGGTCGGGGGGCTGTCGTAACGGAAGAGCGGCGGGGAAACACCCGCGTCCTGCCTTGCGTGAGACCTTCCAGTGCCTCTGCAACTTCCCGAGCGGAAGGACGCAGCGCAGGGTTCTTTTCCAGCATGCCGACAATCAGCATGTCCAGTTCCGGCGTGATTGCGGGTTCGAGTTGCGACGGCGGGGGAACCGTGGAGGAAACGATTGCGTTCAGGGTCGCCGCCGCTGAGCCGGAACGGAACGGATGCTGGTGCGCCAGGAACTCATGGAGCACAATTCCGAAAGCAAATATGTCCGATGAACTGCTCACCATTTCGCCGCGAGCCTGCTCGGGAGACATATAGGGAACTGTCCCAAGCAATTGTCCGGTAGTGATCAGCTCGGTCGGATCATCGGGGCCGAGCACTGTGTCGGTGGTTGCCAAACCGAAATCCAGCACTTTGACGTAACCGTCGGGCCGGATCTTGATGTTGGCCGGTTTCAGATCACGATGCACGAGGGATTTCTGGTGCGCCGCTTCCAGGCCAGAGGCGATCTGTTTCGCGTACCCCAGCGCTTCTTCCAGAGGAATCGCACCCTGTTTCATCCGCTCAGCCAGGGTCGGTCCCTCGATCAGTTCCATCACAAGGTAGTTGGGACCGATGTGATAAAGCGTGCAGATATTGGGATGATTGAGCGAGGCAATGGCACGTGCCTCGCTTTCGAAACGATGGGAGAACTGCTGAGCCGACGTCTTAATCGCAACATCGCGTCCGAGCCGCCCGTCACGGGCTTTCCAAACTTCGCCCATTCCGCCTTTGCCAAGCAGGCAGACGATTTCGTAATCCCCGAGGTTGTCACCAGGTTGGAGCTGCATGTTCGCTATGCGGAGGCTTCAATACTACAACGGGGATGAACCAGACGTCGACGCATTGAAGTGTATTTCAGGTTTCGTCTCGCTGGGAGTACACTGAGGGCGGTCGGAAGGACCCGTCTGCTCATGAGCATATTGCCGTTTCGCAGTTGCGCTATCGGCGTGATCTGCATGTTCGCAATCAGCGTTTGCCGGGGACAACAGTTCGTAGTTTCAACACTGGCCGGCGCCGCCCCGGCACCAACGCCAGCCAGTGCCCTGGATTCTGCATTCCCACAGATAGACAGCCTTACCCTTGATTCGGGCGGGAATGCCTTCTTTGCGGCAGAGAATTGCGTCTACAGACTCTCCCCGGATGGCATCGTAACCCTCGTTGCTGGTACGGCCCGGCCCGGTTACTCCGGTGATGGTGGCCCTGCAGTGGCTGCGCAGCTATTCAATCCGAACGGCCTCGCGACAGATTCCTTAGGCAACCTGTTTATAGCCGACACGGGCAACGCAAGGGTCCGAAGAGTGTCACCCACGGGCATCATTACCACTATTGCGGGTACCGGGACGCCCGGTTCCTCTGGCAACAATGGCCCCGCAGTGGATTCGAAGATTATTCCGCGGAGTCTCGCTGTCGACTCAGCCGACAACCTGTACATCGGTGATATTTCCGGAAACACGCTTCGAAAGGTTGGGCGATCCGGCATTATCACGGCTGGGTACAGCTTACCGATCCGCCCCTGGGCGATCGCCTTCGACTCGTCCGGTAACCTGCTGATCGCCGAGGGGGATGGCCTGAGCACGCTCTCGCCCGGGGGCATTCTGACAGCAATCGCACCGCACGATGGCGTTGGTTGCTTCCTGTCTTATTCACCGGATGCATTTTGTCCGGTGGCCGTGGCCGCGGAGCGCAACGGAAGTATGGTCGTTGTGAGCAGCCTGGCCAATACGGTCGTAAGGATTTCCAGCAGTTGGGTCAGGACGGTCCTGACGGGTGGTGGCCAGCCGGGTTACTCAGGTGATGATGGCCCCCCTGCTAAGGCTCGTATCAATCGCCCCGCTGCCCTCGCGGTAAACGAAAAAGGGAACATCCTGATCGGCGATACCTTAAATGGTCGTATTCGGATCATCGCCGGCAACACCATTGCCACCCTGGCAGGGGGAGGAAAACCCGGCAACTCCCCCGACCGTGCCCCGGCAACCTCAGCACCTCTGCGATCCCCGGCGGGAGTCGCCGTTGATGACTCAGGGAACGTTTACATCGCGGATACAGCCAATAACAGGGTTCGGAAAGTTTCGGCGACGGGTCTCGTCACCACAGTGGCAGGTACCGGAGTCGCGGGTTATTCGGGTGACGGCGGACCCGCAATTGACGCGCAGCTGAATTCTCCCGAAGGTGTGGCGGTCGATAATTCGGGGCACATCTGGATTGCCGACACACGAAATGGTCGCATTCGGCTCGTAACCATTGGTGGGAACATCCTGACCCCTGCTGGCGGTGAGCCTCCAGCCTGCACCCCCGGTTACATCGGCGACCATCGCTGCGATTTGCCGCAACCGGCCGAAAGCCTTCCCAGAGTCACCACGGTGGCAGTCGACACTTCAAGCAATTACTATTTTCGTTTTGAGGGCAGGATTCGAAAGGTTACGCCCAGCGGCGTGGTAAGTGCGGTCGCCGGAAATGGGGTCACTGGCTACTCAGGGGATGACGGGCCGGCGCTCCTTGCGCAGGTGTCCGACATCGGCGGATTCGCTTTCGACAGCCTGGGCCAATTGCTGATCGCCGATGCGGCCTCAAGTCGCATCCGGAAAGTACAGAGCAACGGATTCATTGTTGCGGTGGCTGGTAATGGCTCTCGGGGATGTTCCGGTGATGGAGGTCCGGCGCTCCAGGCTCAACTCGCCCGCCCGGTGAGCCTGGCGGTGGACAAGTCAGGGAATATTTTCATCGCAGACTCGGCATGTAACCGCATCCGCATGGTTTCCACCAGTGGGATCATCACTACCGTTGCGGGTACCAATACTACCTCAACGCTCGCCCACTACGGCGACGGTGGGTTTGCTTTGAGCGCTAATCTTGCCGCGCCGACCGCCATAGCGTTTGATTCGGCGGGAAGCCTTCTGGTAGCTGACTCCGGACACAATGCGGTGCGTGTTCTCAGGTCCACCACCCGCAACGTCGTCGTTTCAGAAGTCGTGGACGCTGCCAGCGAGCGTACTTCAGCTGTTTCCCCCGGGAAATTCGTTCTGATTTACGGCGACAATCTCGCATCACCAGGGTTGGCCGTAAATCAGCCTTCCGGAGGCCGAGTTTCCACTTCGCTGGGATCCACAAGCGTCTCTTTCGGCGGAATTCCCGCCCCGGTTTACTACACGCTGCCATCTGCCGTCGCCGCTTTGGTGCCGTATACGGTGACCGGGCAGACAACAAACGTCACGGTCACATTTCAGGGACAGAGTTCGGTGCCCTTCACTGTTCCGGTAGCACCAGTGGCCCCCGCATTCTTCTCGTGGACGGGCTGGGGCTCCGGCCAAATCTCTGGATTCAATGTCGCGAATGGCCAGCAGAACAGCGCTATTAACCCGGCGCGCATCGGCGAATATGTCGGCCTTTTCGCCACAGGAGAAGGCCTGACCACTCCCGATGCTGTTGATGGCAGACTGGGAACGCTGCCCTGGGTTCAGCCGAGAGGGGAGGTGACCGCAACCATTGGAGGAATCCCGGCACCGGTTCAATACGCGGGGAGTGTATATGGGGTTGTCGCCGGCGTCATGCAGTTAAACCTGCAAATCCCATCCGGCGTTCAGCCTGGCGGATACGTTCCGGTGGTGCTGACGATCGGGGGAGTTTCTACCGTTTCGGGGGCGAACTGGATAGCCGTTTCAGGAAACTGAAAGCAGCGCAGTCGAAGCAAACCAACTTGTGGTGTGCTTAAACAAAAACGAAGGAGGAATTTCCTGGCTAAGAAAAGGAGGTAATGGTCGGGCTGCCGGGATTCGAACCCGGGACCTCTTGCACCCCAAGCAAGCGCGCTAGCCAGGCTGCGCTACAGCCCGATTTCTCTAGTCTACACCCCCTCACTCTCCGCACCCAACATCCGCTCCAAACACCGGTACGCTACCCTTCCTTCATGGCATCCCACGCGTCCTCCACTACCGGAGTCCACCGCCTCCTCGGAGCCACCATCCTCGCCGGTATCCTCGCCGGCCTCGGTTCCATCGGTTTCCACTTTATTGCCAACCACCTCGACGAAGTTCTCTTCAGCTGGGCCGCAGCCCGCCCCCTCTATGTCATCGGAATCCCCACCGTCGGCCTCTTCCTCATCGGCCTCTGGCTCCAGTTCAGTCCCGAAACCCGACTCGGCGGCGTCCGCGAAGTCCTCGAAGTCCTGCACCACCGCGTCGGCCAGTACTCCGGCCCCGAATCCGGCAAAATCGGCCTCATTCGGCTCCTGAACGTCATCGCCAGCGGCCTGGTCCTCGCATTCGGCGGCTCAGTTGGCCCGGAAGGCCCCATGGTCCAGCTTGGAGCCCTCGCCGGCAGCCAGTCCGGCCAGCTTTTCGGCCTCTCCGGACGCCACCTTCGGACCCTTGTCCGCGCCGGAACCGCCGCCGGGGTCGCCGCAGCCTTCCGCTCCCCTGCCGGGGCGGTCCTCCTGGTCCTTGAGGTTTTCGGTGCCAAACTGAATCGCGAACTCACCGCCATCGCCACCGCCGCCGGCCTCGGCTACCTCCTCCGCACCACGCTGCTGGGAGACGCCTATCCGTTCCAGCCCACTGCCCCCCAGAACCCCCTTCCCACCCTGACCCTCCTCACCGCTGTCCCCCTCATGGGCCTCCTGGCCGCCCCCACCGGCCACCTTTTTATTTCGATGTTCCGCGCCATGCCCAGGTTTTTCCCGAAATCCCTCCCCCTCTGGGCGCGCGTCACCCTCGGTGGCCTCATCGTCGGCACCCTCGGCGTCTGGTATCCCCAGGTCCTCTCGGCCGGCTACCCCACCATCCTTGCCGGTCTCCACGGACAATTCACCGTCACCCTTTTTGTTGTGTTGCTGCTGCTGAAGATGTTCGCTACCTCGGTCACCTTCGGGTCCGGAGCTGTCGGCGGCCTCTTCGCCCCCACGCTCGTGATGGGCTCGCTCTACGGCGGTGCTTTCGGCTACGGCCTGCACGCCCTCTGGCCCGAGGCTGCCCCGCAACCCGAGCTTTTTGTGCTACTTGGCATGATCGTTATGTTTGGGTCCATCGTAAAGGGCTACCTCAGCGGCCTGTTGATGATCGCCGATATGAGCGGCTGCTACCACCAGCTTCTGCTCCCCGGAATCATCGCCGGAGGCATTTCTTACCTGGTGAGTTGGGAATTGGGTGACACATCCGTCTTCGGACTTGCACTAAATAACTCCGGTGACACAATGGAACTTGACTAAAAGCGCCAGCGTCTCGCGCATCTATCTTTAAAGACCGCTTTTCTGCGGCAAACCCACGGGAGATCTCATCTTGGAAACAGTGAACGTAAAGCAGGATTTTGGGGCACCGTTGCCCGATTTCACCCTCAAAGGCCTCGACGGCGTCGATGTCAACCTCGCAACCGCCATGGAAGGCAAGAAAGGCGGCGTGGTCATCTTCTGGTCCAGCACCTGCTCCCATTGCGTCCGCTACGACCAGACCTTCAACACCTTCCCGGAGCGCCACCCCGATCTCGCATTCTTCATCCTCGCCTCCCGGCACGGTGAAACCGCCGATGACGTGAAGAAGGCCGCCAAGGAGCGAAAAATTACATTCCCCGTTCTGCTCGATCCCATGGGCAAGACCGCCGCGAAGTGGTACACCCAGCAGACCCCCCGCGCCTTCCTCTTTGATGCCGACCTCCGCCTCCTCTACCGTGGCGCCGTCGACAATTTCAAGTACCCCGAAGATCCCGAATATCTCGGCTACCTCGAACCCGCCATCGACAATTTCCTCGCCGGTGAACCCATCGGTCGTACCGAAACCGCCAGCTTCGGCTGCGCCGTCCAGTCCGTCTACTACATCCTTCCGAGATCTCTATGAACCCTGTGCAAGCCGACGTCATTATCACTGGCGCTGGATTGGCTGGCCTTACCCTTGCCCGCCAACTGCTCCTCTACACCGATAAAACAGTCCTGATTCTCGACAAACTGGAAACCGTCCCCGGTAAATCCATGAAGGTTGGGGAATCGCTGGTTCAGTTGGGCGGTTACTATCTCTACCGCACGCTCGACCTCGAAGAACATCTCCTCACCAAACACTTCCTGAAATACAACCTCCGCTTCCACTGGAAGACCACCGGCGGCAAGCGCGATTACTGGAAGGACATCTCCTCCTCCGCCATCCGCACGATCTCGAACATCGCCACTTTCCAGGTGGACCGAAACTTGCTCGAGGAACACCTCATGAAATTGAACCAGGAGAATCCCCGGTTCAAATTTATAGGCGGCGCGAAGAATATCAAGGTGGATCTGGCAAAAGACGGCGGTGCCCACAAGGTCTCCTGGGCAACAGGGGAAGCTATCAGTCCGTGGGTTGTCGATGCCTCCGGTCGTCCCGGTATCCTCAAGAGAAGTCTGGGGTTAGAGAAACCGAACCAGATTCAGCACGGCTCCACCTGGGCCTGGGTTGATGGCATCGTGAACTATGAACGGTTCACCGAACTCTCCCACAAGGAAATGATCAACAGCCCCCGACGCCAGGAACTCGGCAATTTCCCGTTCTTCCTCGGCACCGGTCACTTCTGCGGAGAAGGACGCTGGTTCTGGGTGATTCCACTCCACGGCAAGACCAGCCTGGGTCTGGTCTACGATCACGCCGTCGTCAACCCCGAAGAAGTCTCCAACGGCCGCAAGATGCTTGACTGGGTCGCCAAAGACTGGCCCCTGTTCGCCGAAGACTTCGCCAAACGGAAGATTATCGATGAAGGTCGCTTCGTCAGCTACTCCTACGACGCCCGGCAGACCATCGACGCCTCCAAATGGGCCATCACTGGCGAAGCTGGTCGCTTCTCCGACCCCCTGTACAGCCCCGGCACCGACCTCATCGCCATCTACAACTCCCTCATCGTGGATGCGATCCAGACTCCGGAAGGCGGTGATCTGGAAGCCAAGTGCAGTTTCTTCGAACAGATCATGCGCGTCATGTACGACGCGTACATCCCGTCTTACCAACTCAGCTACAACTGCCTCGGCGATCAGGAGACCCTGACCCTCAAGTACACCTGGGAACTGGCCATCTACTTCGGCTTCTACGTGATGCCGTTCGTCAACCAGCTCTTCGCCGACAAGAAATTCATGATGGCCTACCTTCGCCGGTTCGCCATCTTCGGCCCCATCAACCGCACCGTCCAGCATCTCCTCCACGACTATTTCGACTGGAAGAAGGCGAACGACCTGCTGGGTCGCGCCAACGCCGAGCACGTCGAGTTTTACTCGATCGAACCGCTCCGCATGTCGGAAAAGCTGTTCTACGAGGTCGGGCTCACCAACGAGCAGGCCGAGGACAAGCTCGATATGCACGTGGAACGGCTCCGCGAGTTCGCCCGCTGGATCATTGCCCAGGTTTACGCCTCGGTGGTAGCCGACAAACGCGCTCTGGTGAACGCCTCATTCATCAACAGCATCAAGCTTCGGGACACCATGTTCGACCCCGAAAAAATGCGCGAACACTACGCCAGGCACGCTTCCTGTGAGGATGTCTACCAGTGGAACCTGAACCCGTTCGCGCTGGAGAACTTCGTCAACACCACCTCCACCGCGATGGAGGAAAAAACAATGGAGTCAGCTGTTTCTTAAAACCCAAAACCATGCCCGCCCAAATCGACGCCGCCCCGCTTCTCGAACGCTGTTTTCTCTTCGACGCCACCGAGGATTCCTACGACATTGCGGGGATCGAGGGCCAGATACCAACCTGGCTCCGGGGCTCCTACTATGTGAACGGCCCGTCGCGCTTTGAGCGGGCGGGCATGCGTTATAAGCACTGGCTCGATGGCGACGGTATGGTCTCCACGCTGCGCTTCACCGACCAGGGTGTTCGCTTCACTAACCGCTTCGTCCAGACCATCAAACTGAAGGAGGAAGAGGCCGCCGGACGCTTCCTGTATCGCGGCTTCGGAACCGCCTTCCCGGGTGACAAAACGAAGCGCAACGTAATGCTGGAGCCGCCCAACAACGTCAGCGTCTATCGGTATAACGGCAAGCTCCTCGCCTTTGCCGAACAGGCCATGCCGATTGAGCTCCATCCCTACACCCTTGAATCCCTGGGCGATTACGACTTCAACGGTTCGGTCAGTGAAATCACACCCTTCGCCGCCCACGCCAAGACCGACCCCACCAACGGCCATCTCCTGAACTTCGGGGTCTCCTTCTCAGCCCTTGAACCGATGCTCAACGTCTACGAGTTCGATGCCCAGGGTGAGATGCTGCGCCGCCGCCGTCATCCCCTGAAGTACCAGCATTCCCTGCACGACATGGGCTTCACGACGAACTACGTCGCGTTCTATCTCAGCCCACTCATCATGGACTTCAACCGCTTCGTCAACGAGGGAGTCTCCGTGATGGAATCCCTAAGCTGGGAACCGGAAAAAGGGTCAACTATACTGGTGACACCGCGCTCGTCGAAGACAGAAGAAGCCTTCCGCGTCGACGTGGAACCCGGTTACTGCCTCCACGTCATCAACTGCCATGAAGAGGGCCGGAAATTCTACATGGACGTCTTCGAAATGGAGCGGCCCATCTACGGCGAATACCAGCCGATCCCCGACCTGTTCGGGACCGCGCCGGCCTGCCGGCCGGTTCGCTACGTGATAGATCTCGACACCAAAGCTCTCGTGCAGCGAGTCGCCATGGAATACGACAAGTCGCCCGACTTCCCCGCAGTTGACGCCGCCCGCGCCGGCACGGAACTCAACGATTTCTGGGCCTTGGGTATCGGCGAATTCCACGCCGATGGCCGCAAGTTCTTCGATGAACTGATCCACGGCTCATGGAAGACCACTTCCATCGCCGATGCCTATCGCGTTCCGAAGCAGGAGTACCTGGGTGGGGAACCGGTGTCGGTCTATAACCCCAACAACCCGGAGGAAGCGGTCATTATCAGTGAACACTTCCTCCCGGCCGAAGGGCGCGTCGAATTTCTGATCTTCGACGCTTTCAATATCTCCAAAGGCCCGATTGCGAAACTGCCGCTGAAGCACATGATCCACGCAGGCTTCCACACCAGCTTCGAATTCGAGGATTAACCAAGGAGCGGGTAGTCCGAATAACCCACCGGACCGGGCGTGTAGAACGTCGAGGGATCCGGGGCATTCAGCGGAGCATCCGTCGCCAGGCGCTTCACCAGGTCCGCATTCGCCAGGAACTTGTTACCGAACACGATGCCATCGGCCGCACCGGAGGCAATCGCGTCGTTCCCCTGCGCTTTATCGAAGCCGCCACCCACCAGCAGCGTGCCTTTGTAGGCCGCCCGAAGATTCGTTTCCGCTGAAATCCCGGCGCGCATCACGTGCAGATACGCCAGGCCCATCGGCGAAATCGCTTCGGCCAGCGCCACGAACGTCGGAATCGGATCCGCATCGTCGATCGCGTTGAACTTCATGCCGGGGCTTACCTTGATGCCCACCTTGCCCGCCGAACCCGCCGCGGCAATCATCGCCTGGAGCGTCTCCACCACGAACCGAATCCGGTTTTCAATCGAACCGCCATACTGGTCGGTCCGCTGATTCGCGCTCGGACTGAGAAATTGATTCGGCAGATAGCCAGATGCCGCGTGCAGTTCCACACCGTCGAAGCCTGCGGCCAGCGCGTTCTTCGTCGCCGTCGCGAATTCCGCGATCACGCCGGGAATCTCCGAGGTTTCCAGTGCGCGCGGCACATCGTTCGGCTGCATCCCCTGGCTGTCGGTCCACATCTGCCCGGCAGCCTGAATCGCCGACGGAGCTACCGGCTGATCCGCAATCGTGCGATTCGCCGAGTGCGCAATCCGGCCCACGTGCATGATCTGCACAAAAATCCGACCGCCCTTCGCGTGCACCGCGTCGGTGACCTTCTTCCACGCCGCGATCTGCTCGTCGTTGTAGATCCCAGGCGTCCGGGCATAGCCCAGGCCCATTGCGGAAGGAGCCACACCCTCGGTGATCAGCAGCCCTGCATCAGCGCGGGAAGAGTAATACTCAACCGCAAGTTCCGACTGAACGCCCTGATAATCGGAGCGCGACCGAGTCATCGGCGCCATCGCAATTCGGTTCGTCAGCGTGTAGTCGCCCAGTGTGAGAGGTGAGAATAAATCCATATTTCTACTTTGGATGCACGCCGGGAGCCATTCGCCGCAGGTAGTTGACCAGGTCTTCGGGGTGATCTGTCTGAATGCCATCGGCACCCAGATCAATCGCCTCCTGCCAGCCCTTCGGGTTATCCACCGGACCCAACCGGTCCACGTAAACCAGCGCCCCAGCCTGCTTCGCCACGGCGATGACTTCCTGCTTGAAGTCTCCGGCATCAAACGCCATCACCTTCGGGCGCAGTTCAGCCACCAACCGCTGTGCCACTTCCACGCTGCGGGCTTCCGGCATTACCCTCAAATGCGGTTCCAGCTTCTGAACCTCCGCGAGGATTCGTCCGGAGTAGATAACCACCTTGTCAGTCAGACCATACTTCGCCAGATGCTCCACGACCTCGGCTGCGGTAATATCCTTCGCATCCACATAGACACCGATCTTCCCGCGTGCAAACTCCAGGGCTTCGTCAAAGGTCGGCACTGCCGGCTGCAGCGCGCGAATCTGTGCGAACGTGAGCCTGGCAACTTCGCCCTTCCCATTCGTCGTCCGGTCCACGGTCGCGTCGTGCATCAGTACCAGCTTCCCGTCTGCAGTGGTTCGCACGTCCAGTTCGAAGTAATCGGCACCCACTCGCGCGGCTTCCGCGAATTCGGCCAGCGTGTTCTCCGGGTTCTTCAGATGCTCGCCCCGGTGCGCGATCACCGCTACGTTCCGACTCTGCGCGAAAGTAGCCGAGGCCAGCAGCGCCAGTTGTGCGAATCTGACATACATGCGCTTCATACCTGTGTGCGGTTTGCTGGCAGCCACCCTTCTTTGCGCCAGCGATGCGTATCCTCCCCCGGCTTTTACTGATACCACGCGCGGCACTAAACTCGCTTCCGCGATGCCGGAGATCGACCGCCTTTTCCAGCGCTATGCCTCAGGCCGGAAGATCTCGGGCATGGTGTGGGGCGTAGTCATCGATGGCAAGCTCGCACACGTGCAATCGACTGGAGTTCGCGACCGCGCGGCGAATCTGCCCGTCACCGCCGACACCGTCTTCCGCATCGCTTCGATGACCAAGAGCTTCACGGCCCTCGCAATTTTGAAGCTGCGCGATGACGGCAAGCTGTCGCTCGAAGATCCCGTCTCGAAGTGGATTCCCGAGTTCGCGAAGATGGAACTGCCCACTCGTGACTCTGCGCCCCTGCGCATCCGCAATATCCTGAGCCATTCCGCTGGGTTCCCGGAAGACAATCCGTGGGGGGATCAGCAACTCGCCGCCAGCGATGCCGACCTCACCAGATGGCTGCAGAAGGGCATTCCGTTTTCCACCGCGCCCGGCACACGCTACGAGTATTCGAACTACGCGTTCGGCCTGCTGGGCCGCATCGTGACGAAAGCGGCGGGCGTGCCGTACGAGACTTATGTGCGGACGCAGATCCTGGCGAAGCTTCACATGGATAATTCGACCTTTGAATTCTCGAAGGTTCCCGCCAACATTCGTGCCACCGGCTATCGTCTGCAGCCCGACGGCTCGTACCTCGCGGAAGCGCCACTGCCGCACGGTGTATTTGGTGCGATGGGTGGCCTGCTCACCACCGCCAACGATCTGGGCAAATACATTGCCTTCCACCTTTCCGCCTGGCCCCCGCGCGATGAGGCCGATGCTGGCCCGGTGCGCCGCGCGTCCGTCCGTGAGATGGCTCACCTCTGGACGCCTTCGAACCTCACCGTCAAAGGAGCCACGGCAAGCGAATCGGGCTACGGTTACGGTCTGCGAGTCACCACCGATTGCCGCTTCGAACACATCGTGGCGCACGGTGGTGGTCTGCCCGGTTTCGGGTCGTACATGGCCTGGCTGCCGGAGTACGGTGTCGGTATGTTCGCGATGGCGAACCAGACTTACGTTGGTCCGTCGGAACCCATCAGTCAGGCCTGGGACGTGCTGCTCAAGACGGGCGGTTTAGTAAAGCGCGAACTCCCGGCATCTCCGGCGCTGACTCAAATGCGCGACCACATCGCGAACCTTTGGAAGCAATGGGACGAGATCGAAGCGAAGCAGATTGCCGCGATGAACTTCTTCCTTGACACCCCTGTTGCCCAGCGCAAAGGTGACTTGCAGAAGCTGAAGGACGAAGTGGGCGAATGCTCTGCGGCCGGTCCGGTAATCGCCGAGAACTGGCTGCGCGGTCAGTTCAATATTAGCTGCGCGAAGGGGACAGTGGGAGCCTTCTTTACACTCGCCCCTACTCAGCCTCCGGCGCTGCAACATCTGGAATTTCGCAAGCTGGCGTCACCGACGATTCGCATGGGAGCACCAACGGGAGCACCCGCC
>CANIHR010000001.1 GCA_947467185.1 Bryobacterales bacterium | reverse complement strand
GGGATACCGGCGATCATCGGCCTGATGGGCGCGCTGGCTTACTTCATGCAGACCGGGATGCCGCAGCTTGGTTCCATCAAGTTCGGCGACTGGAAGGGTGGCGGCGCTTATGACATCGGTTATACGCTGTTCACCGAATACCTTCTCCCATTCGAAGTGACATCTGTTCTGATTTTGATCGCGATTGTTGGCGCGATCGTTCTTGCGCGAAAGGAACTCGACTAATATGGATCCGGCGCAGGTAGCGGAAACCCTTAAGCACGGCGCGGTACCCACCGCGTGGTACTTAGCTCTCTCAGCAGTTCTGTTTGTTATTGGTGTGGCGGGTTTTATTCTCCGCCGCAATATCATCACTGTGTTCATGTGCATTGAACTAATGCTGAACGCGGTGAACCTCAGCTTCATCGCCTTTGCGCACGAGCACAAGCAAGTCGCCGGCCACCTGTTCACGTTCTTTGTGATGGTGGTGGCGGCAGCCGAAGCGGCGGTGGGTCTTGCGATTATCCTCACGGTGTTCAGGAACCGCTCAACCCTGAATATCGACGAAATCGAGTCTCTGAAGAACTGATGTTTAAACTCTGGCTCATACCGCTCCTCCCGTTTCTCGGCTTCCTGATAAACGGCATTCTCGGCAAGAAATTGCCGAAGCTGGCCATCAACGCGGTGGCCATTGGAAGCGTCCTTGCATCTTTCCTCTGGGTTGCCCTTGTGGTGGGCCCATCGAGCGATTGGGGCGCCCACAAACTGCACGCGCATTACTTCACATGGATTGCCAGCGGCAATTTCCACGTTGGCTGGGATTTCGCCGTCGATAAGCTCACGATGATCATGCTGATGATCGTCACGGGCATCGGGTCGCTCATTCATATTTACGCCACCGGGTACATGGATCACGAGGGCGGTTATTACCGCTTCTTCGCTTACCTGAACCTGTTCATGTTCTTCATGCTGAACCTGGTGCTGGCCGCCAACTACCTGATTCTGTTCGTCGGCTGGGAAGGCGTCGGTTTGTGCAGCTATCTGCTGATCGGCTTCTACTTCCACAAGAAGAGCGCGACCACGGCGGGCAACAAAGCGTTCATCGTCAACCGTGTTGGCGACTTCGGCTTTGCCCTGGCGATGTTCCTGATCGTCATCAGTTTCGGTTCCCTGGACTTCAGTAAAGTATTCGCGAAAGCCCCGGGCGCTCCCGTGGAGACGCTGACCGCTATCGCGCTCCTGATGCTGGTGGGTGCGGCTGGTAAGTCGGCACAGATTCCGCTGTATGTCTGGCTCCCGGACGCTATGGAAGGTCCCACGCCGGTTTCGGCTCTCATCCACGCGGCCACCATGGTCACGGCGGGTGTTTACATGTGCTCGCGCTCAGCAGTGATCTTCCTGCATGCGCCCATCGCCATGGAAACGGTCGCCATGATTGGGCTGGCCACGGCGGTGTTTGCGGCCACCATCGGCATTACGCAGAACGATATCAAGAAGGTGTTCGCGTACTCCACGGTTTCGCAGCTCGGCTATATGTTCCTCGGTGTGGGCGTTGGCGCGTTCTCGGCCGGCATCTGGCACCTGATGACCCACGCGTTCTTCAAAGCCCTGCTCTTCCTGGGCGCTGGTTCCGTAATTCACGCATGCCACGGTGAACAAGACATGCGGCAGATGGGCGGCCTGAAAAAGTACGCTCCCTGGACCTGCATCGTTCTCGCCTGCGCTTCGCTCGCAATCGCCGGCTTCCCCGGCACCTCCGGCTTCTTCAGTAAGGACGCGATTCTGACTGCCGCGTTCGAACACGCTCCCTGGATGTTCTGGGTTGGCGTGGTGACCGCCGGCATGACGGCATTCTACGTGTGGCGCGCCTTCTGGATGACCTTCTGGGGCGAATACCGCGGCCACGGCAAGCCGCACGAATCACCCATGGTGATGCTTGCTCCACTGATGGTTCTGGCGGTTCTGTCGCTTGCCGGTGGCTTCCTCTTTAATGTCCCCGAAATCCTGAAGGACATGTTCCCGCTGAAGGAAGAGATCCCCGAAGAGCACATGCTGATGGGTATCTCGGTGGCAGCTGGTCTTATCGGTATCGCGCTCTCCTGGTACATGTATGTGGTCAACCAGGAACTGCCCGGCAAGATTGCTAACGCGCTTGGTCCCATCTATCGTCTGGTGGATGACAAGTACCGCGTGGATGAAGCTTATGACGCGGCAATCGTTGAACCCCTGATCGAAGGCTCTTCCGCGGTTCTCTGGAAGGCTGTCGACGCGGGTACCATTGACGGCGCTGTGAACGGCGTCGGCTCTCAGGCACGAGGCATCGGCCAAATTCTGAAACTAATACAATCCGGCAATATACGGAGTTACGCCACGTGGATCCTGGCGGGCTCCGTGGTCATCATCGTCCTGATGGGCCTTGCGGGAGGTGCACATTGAACCTTCTCGACATCATCATCGCGATACCGGCCCTCGGCTTTATCCTGGCGCTACTTATTCCCCGGAGCAATGCGCAACTGAGCCGTCTGTTCGCTCTGGGCGTTTCGCTCGTTACATTCGTGGCATCGCTCGGTCTGGTGACCGGCTTCGATTCGAAATCGACCGGACAGCAGTTCGTTACCAACTTCGTGTGGATCCAGAATCCTGAGATTCACTATCATGTGGGCATAGACGGTCTCAGCCTCTGGCTGATCATGCTGTCCACCTTCCTCACCCCGATCGCCATTCTGATCTCCTGGGAATACATTCAGGACCGGGTGAAGGAATTCTTCGCTTTCCTCCTGCTGCTGGAGTTCGGCCTGATCGGTGTGTTCGCCTCCTGGGACCTCTTCCTGTTCTACGCATTCTGGGAAGTGGTGCTGGTGCCGATGTACTTCCTGATCGGTATCTGGGGTCATGACCGCCGGATCTACGCAGCCGTTAAGTTCTTCCTGTACACGATGGTTGGCTCCGTGCTGATGCTGGCCGCGATCATCTTCCTGTACACGCAGGCCGGGACGTTTGATTACGTCACGGTACTCGACATGCTGCAGAGTGGCCGTATCGCTCTGACGCACCTGCAGGAAACGCTGCTCTTCCTGGCCTTCTTCCTGGCCTTCGCGATTAAGGTTCCGCTGTTCCCGCTGCACACCTGGTTGCCCGACGCGCACGTGGAAGCGCCCACCGCTGGTTCCGTCATGCTGGCCTCGGTCATGCTGAAAATGGGTACCTACGGCCTGGTTCGTTTCTGCCTGCCGATGTTCCCCGGTGCGGCTAAAGAGAATGCACCGTGGATCGCGACGCTCGCGATTATCGGTATTGTCTACGGTGCGCTGGTCGCAATGGTGCAGCCGAACATGAAGAAGCTGGTGGCGTACTCCTCGGTGAGCCACTTAGGTTTCGTGGTGCTCGGTGTGTTCTCGTTCAACCAGATGGGTCTGGATGGTGCGGTTTACCAGATGCTGACTCACGGTATCTCAACCGGTGCTCTTTTCGTCCTCGTCGGCTTCCTCTATGAGCGCAAGCATTCACTCGCTATCAAGGACTACGGCGGGATCGCGACGGTAGCACCCTGGCTCTCGATCATCTTCCTCATCACAACTTTTGCCAGCATCGGGTTACCGACGCTGAGTAACTTCGTGGGTGAATTCCTGGTGCTGCAGGGCGCGGCGATCCGGAGCTTCAGTTGGGCGGCTTTTGCGGCTCTCGGCGTGATCCTCTCGGCCTGCTACATGCTGTGGATGTACCAGCGAGTCTTCTTCGGCACCGTGGATGGTGTGGAAGTTGCGGATTCGCATGGTGGTCACGGCGGGCACGATGACGCTCATGCGGCGCACGGTCACGATGCTCACGCTGCTGGGGATCATGGTCACGATTCGCATGGCCACGGTTTCCCCGATTTGAATCTGCGGGAATGGGCCTGTGTACTTCCCCTGGTGGCGATGATGGTTTGGATGGGAATGTATTCCCAAAGCTTCCTGCCGGTGGTTTCCGCGCAGAACGCCCACATTCTGGATACAACTCGTAAGGGCCCACAGGCCAGCAATGTGAACATTACGCCGGTCCCCGGAGGTAACGCACATGCTCGCTAATTTCACCCCTACCGCCTCCGACATCTTACGGTTTCTGCCTGAGACGATTCTGATCGCAGCGGGCACCCTGATGATGGTTCTGGATCCGTTCCTGACGGCGTCCAAACCGAAGTTCTTCGGGCATCTGTCGATTGTGGCGTTCCTCGCCGCGATGTTTGCCGCTGTTGCGGCGAATGGCGACCCGGGCTTCGCTTATTCCAATCTGTTGATTGTGGATGGTTTTGCCACCTACTTCCGGATTCTCTGCATTACGATCGGCATCTTCGCGGTCTTCTCGTCCTATCACTATCTGGACAGGGAGAAGGCGGAGACCAGCGAGTATCATGCGCTGATTCTGTTCGCCGTCTCGGGCCAGTGCCTGATGGCCGCCGCGAACGATCTGATCATGATCTTCATCGGCCTGGAAATTTCATCGATTGCCAGCTACGTTCTGGCCGGTTACCTCCGCCACGACAAGCGCAACAACGAAGCGGCATTGAAGTACTTCCTGCTGGGTTCGTTTGCCACGGGCTTCCTGTTGTACGGTGTGGCTCTCGTTTATGGCATCACGGGTTCGACGAAGCTGAATGAAATCCACAAGATCATGGCGGCTCCCGGCATCTCGCTGGTTATGGCGAGTGTGGCGGCGGCGCTGATGATCATCGGTCTTGGCTTCAAGGTCTCAGGCGCTCCGTTCCAGATGTGGGCTCCGGACGTTTATCAAGGTGCACCCGCTCCTGTGTCGGCATTCCTCGCGACCGCTCCGAAAGCTGCGGCGTTTGCGATCTTCCTGCGGATCTTCATGACGGCCTTCCAGCCGATCGCTTCCTCCTGGGAACCGATTCTCTGGATGATGGCACTGCTCTCGATGACCATCGGGAACTTTGCTGCGCTCACGCAGAAGAATGTGAAACGCATGCTGGGCTATAGCTCGATTGCACATGCTGGCTACCTGCTGGTGGCGCTGACCTCGCGTTCGGAAATCGGCGTGACGGCGGCGATGTTCTATCTGGCGGCCTACGCGCTGATGAACATTGGTGCTTTCGCGGTCGTGATCCACATGGCCGGCAAGGGCGAAACCAACGTTCAGATTGACGATATGGCGGGTCTGGCAAAGAAACAGCCCTTCACGGCTGCCGTGTTGACCGTGTTCGTTCTGTCGCTGATCGGTGTGCCGCTCACGGGTGGCTTCTTCGGTAAGTTCTACATCTTCCGTGCGGCGCTGGAATCGAATCTGGTCTGGCTCGCAGTGCTTGGATTGCTGAACTCGGCTGTGGCTGCTTATTACTACCTGCGGTTGCTGGTGGTGATGTACATGCACGAACCGAGCGAAGCGACCGAAGCGCTGGAACCGCTGACTCCGGGTCTGCGTGTGGCGCTGGTGCTGCCGGCGATTGGGACGTTTATCCTCGGGATTCTGCCGGGCTTTGTCCTTAACTTTGCCCGGGATGCCGCTTCTTTGGGCAAGTAGAGCTCTCTATCTGTAACAAAAAAGGCCACATCCTTCGGGGTGTGGCCTTTTTTATTTATTTTGCAGGGAGACGACGGTTTTTGCGCCGTGTTTCCGCACTAGTGAGAGGAAACAGAAATCGAATGATGCTCGCTGAGAACACACAAGAACGCGTAAGAGTCGTGACCTGGGAGGATCCCCGGAAATCGGCTCGTGAAGCGCGCCGGATGTCGGGTGTCGAATTCTTTGACCAGATGCGGCGGGGGGAGATTCCGGAACCTCCGTTTGGCCGGTTGCTGGGTATGGAGCTTGTGGGGGCCTCGGAGGGCTCGTTCACGATGACTCTGGAGCCGAGCGAGGTGCATTACAACCCGATGGGCTGCGTCCATGGCGGCATTCTCTCGACTCTGCTGGATTCCGTGATGTCAGCGGCGGTTCACACGGCGTTGCCGGCGGGTAAGGGCTATCTGACCATCGAGATCAAGGTCAACTTCCTGCGGCCGGTGCTGCAGGCGAGTGGCGAGATTACGGGCGAAGGCAAGGTGATCCACCTGGGCAATCAGATTGCGACGGCGGAAGGCCGGATTACGGACGCGAAGGGTCGCCTGTGCGCCACCGGGACGGCGACTTGCATGGTGATGGATGCGGCTCCGACGATGCCGCGGATACGGCAGGAAACGACGCTCTGCCAGTAAGGTAGTCTGTCAGGGGCGGAAGACGATCAGGTCTTCGAGGACAATCGCAGTGCCCTTGCCCGCATACATGGCCTCGCCTTTGACGACGACGCGAAGGGTGTGTTTGCCGGCTTTCAGGCCGAAGCGGTGCCAGATGACTTCGGAGCCTTTACCCTGGTCTTCGTCGGAGTTGGCATCGACTGTGCTGTCGAGCGTTCCGTCCAGGTATACGTCGGCCTTGCCACCTTCCGGCAGATAGGGGCCGACCAGGATGGCACCGGTCCCGTCAAAGCCGATGCTCGCTTCAGCGGTTGAGGTGGTGGCGCGACGGACGGGTTTGGTGGCGGGTTCAGCGGGCGTCCAGACCCCGGTCCAGGTCCAGCGGGCGTCGGTGACGGCCACGCGCTCCACCGGGGAGCCGTAGTTGCCCCAAATCTCCAGTTTTGGCGCTTTCGGGGCCTGTGTCTTCACGGTGGCGGTGTCGCCGGAGACTGTGCCTCCTGTTGACTGAACCAGCGCGAGCGCTCGTTTCTGCGTGCTGTCGACGATGGTGTTGAACGAATAGTCGGTGTAGTTGAACTTCTTGTCCGCAAGGGCGGGGATGCCACCTTTCCATTCATCCGGGATCTTCGAATAGCCAAGGGTGACACCGATGATACCCGCAGCGCTGGAGGGATTGCAGTCCGAGTCCTGCCCAGCTCGGGTTGAGACCTCAATCGTCCTGCCGAAATCACCGCCGCCATAAAGCAGGCCCAGGACGATGTAGCCGCCGTTCAGCTTGGCGTCAATGTTGAAGGTGCGAAGGGCACCTTCGGGGCAGGGTTCGCGCTTGTCCCATTTGTCTTCGATGAGCTGCCAGACCTTCTTCCAGTCGTTCGGGTATTGCTTCGACCAGGCGAGGACATCGGTGATGAGACGGGCGTAGGGGCTTTTAGCGGGGATCGAACGAAGGCCGGCTTCGACGATCTTGCGGGGATCTTTCTCGAAGAAGGCCGCCGCGTACATGCCGGAAACGAACATGCCGCCATAGATGCCGTCGCCGGAATTCATGACGCGGCCAGCTCGATCGGCGATGTCGTTCGCCGAGACGGGGAGGCCAGGTGCCATTAGCCCGATGAAGTCCGACTCGATCTGGAAGTCGATGTCATTGGCGTGGGCGTTGTACAGGGGTGTGCCGGTGAGGTTGGCGGAGACACCGCGTTTCAGGGCACGTCGTGCGGCGAGGTTCGCGTGCCAGAGGCGGTACTTCGCGTCGCGGAACATATTACCGAAGTCTTCGGTGGTGGCCTTGATGCCTTTGTCGTCGAGGACGCGGGCGAAGGTCATGTCGACGTACAGGTCGTCCTGATCGAGGGCGTTCGAGACACCGGCGGGCGTCCACTTCGGGAGGTCGCCGTCAATGATTTTGGCGCGAGAGCGAAATTCGGTGGGGGCTCCGAAGCTAACGCCGATCATCTGCCCAGCCCAGCCGCCAGCGATCTTGTCGCGGAGCTCGGCAAGACTGATCTGTTTGGTGCTTTGAGCCGCCAGGGGGAGGGCTACTGCAAAGATGCAGACACGCTGAAAAAACGAAGCCATGCCAAGGATTCTATCGAACCACGGCGAGGGATAGTGAGGTTTGCGTTTTTGAGCCAGCCACGCTGAGGACGACAGGAGCGTCACCGGCAGGGACATCGGGGACAATGAGGTTGAACTGGTAGACACCCGGGGAGACGAGGTAGCCGTCAACCTTCGCATTCAGGCCGCCGACGGTAGCGGTGACGGTCTGGGCGATGGGGGCGGCGGTGGAGAAGAGGCGGCTGAAGTCGATTTTTGGATTGCTGGGGCCAAAACCGGTGCCGTACAGGACGATGAGTTCGCCGACTTTTGCGGGTGTGGTTGGAATGCCGGTCAGCAGGCCCGCCGGGCCACAGTACGTTCCGTCGAGATGCACGGCGGTAGGGTATTTCGGGGTGAAAGTGAACAGACCCGGGGCGACGGGCGCCTTCAGGACCTGGATAATGTTGCTCTGGTCAAGCTGACCCTGTTCCTGAACCGAGACCATGCCAATGGTGGGGTCGTCGGGGATGAGAACGTTGATCTGGTTGGTGCCAATGTAAGCGACGTAGGTGTGCACGCCATTGAAGCGGACGGAGATGTCATTGAGTTGGAGGGGCAGGGCTCCATTGACGAAGTCCGACGGTAGCCACGGGCGTGGAAAGCCGCTGGAACTCCAAATGAAGCCATTGCCGTAGACGCTGGCCCAGCCCCCTGAGGTGATGACTGGTTCGCCGGTGGCTGCATTCACGATCGCCGTGACTGTGGGGATCACGGCCCGTGATTGCAGTTGTTCGGCGGCCAGCAGGGGAAGCGTGGCCAGCGTGAAAAGGACGACAAAGCGCATAGAATTGCGCTGTTACTTCTTTGCCGCTGCGATGGCAGCGAGCACGTTCGCCGGAGTATACGGAATTTGGCGGACGCGAACACCGATTGCATCGAAGATCGCGTTGCCAATGGCGGAAGCTGAAAGCGTGATGCTGAGTTCGCCCGCGCCGGTCTGGCTGACGTTGGGATTATTGATCAACACGGTCTTCATTTCAGGGATCTGCATACCCCACTGGAAGACCGGGTAGCTATTCCAGTCCACGGACGTGATGACACCACCTCGGGCATTCCACTTGACCTGCTCAAACATACAGCGGCTCATGGCTTGCAGCACGCCGCCTTCGGTCTGGTTGATCATGCCATCGGGGTTCGAGATCGGACCGCTTTCCGCAGCCGTGATCATTTTCTTAATGGTGACGACGCCGGTGACGAGATCGACCTCAACATAAGAAACCAGGGCGGAGTAGCCGTTGTTGCCTTCATAGAGGACGCAGGAGATACCGCGACCGGCGAGTTTACCGAAGGGGATCTGGCTCTTCGGCGACGGGCGGGTTTCCCACTGCGCCGCCTGGGCGGCAGCTCTCACTACCGCGATGAGGCGGGGGTCGGAGAGATGGCGGATGCGATAGTCCACCGGATCCTGACCGAGCGCCGAGGCGATTTCGTCCAGGAACTGCTCGTTGGCGTAGGTGTTCTGCAGCCGGGCGGGCGACCGAAGCGGACCGGTGAAGAAGGGCGACGCCGAGTTGTGAACCAGAACCTTCGCGCTGTTGACATTACCGGTGTTGGCGGGTGCCTTCCCGGCGATGACACCGCTGAGGTAGTTGCTGGCAGCGTTGTTGTTGTTACCGAAGGTGGTCGGCACGGTGGCTTTAGCGGGAGTTGGAACGGGCGCGGGGAAACCGGCCAGAAAGCCGCTGATGATGTTACCGGGAGTGGTCGCATTGGGGCGATTGCCCTTGCTCACAGTCCACGATTCATAGCTCCACGTGGTGATCTGGCCGCCGGCATCAACGCCGGCTTTCAGATTGATGACGTAGGCGGGGCCGTAATTTTCACCGTTCTGGTGCTCGTCCTTGCGGGACCACTGGACGCGGACCGGCTTGCCGACAGCCTGTGAAAGGATGGCGGCGTCATAGCTAACCGAATCGTTGCCGTTGAGGCCGTAGCAGCCAGAACTCTCCGTGAAGATGACACGGATGTTCTCCTTCGGAATACCGAGGACGAGGGCTACGCTGTCGCGCTGCGGGTAAACACCCTGCGTGGCGGACCAGATCTTGGCGGAAGCGGTCTTGCCGGTGCCACCGCGAACATCGGCGACTGCGCAGGAGGCGGCCATGGAGCCGTGCATCTGGAACGGGTGGAGATACTGTGCGCTGAAGGTCTTTGTGGCTTTGGCGAGCAGCGCGTCCGTGTCACCCGTGTCGATGGTGAGGCTGTCGGCGGTTGCTGCCGTCTGCATGGAGGCGTACACGGTGGCCATATCGGCGGGGAGGGTGTCCCCTTCGGACCAGGTGACATTCAATGAGCCAGCGGCCTGGATGGCATGCCACTGGGTGTCAGCAACGACGCCAACAAAGTTATTCTTAACGACAACCTGCACCACGCCGGGCATACTGGCGACTGAGTTTTTATCGACGCTGACCACTTTTGCGCCCACTGTTGGGGGACGAACGACTCGGCCGTGGAGCATACCGGGAAGCCGGACATTCTGCACGTAACGGAAGGTGCCGGTCGCCTTGGCGGGGAGTTCGGGACGCGGGACGCTGGTGCCGAGGACGGTGTAAGTCTTCGGATCCTTCGGAACGGCCTTGCTGTCGAGAACGAGATTGAAACGCTGGCCCTGGAGCAGTTGCCCGTACGTGATCTGCTGGCTGGGGTCGGCCTTGACAGAGACCACGCCGTCCTTCACGGTGAGCGCGTCCGGGGCCACGTCAAACCACTGACCTGCGAGGACGAGAAGTGCGTCGCGGGCAGTATCGAGAGCCTGGCGGAGGCCACCGGGGCCGAATTCAGCGATGTGGGACTGGCTGCCGGAGGTGACGCCCTGATCGGGCGTGGTGCCGGTATCGCAGAAGATGAGCTTCACGCGGCTAAGCGGAACATTCAGTTCTTCGGCGGCGAGCTGGATCTGGACAGTGGCAAAACCCTGGCCGAATTCGCACTTGCCGGAGTAGATTGTGACGGTCTCATCGACCGAAATGGAAACCCACGAGTCAACTTTGGTGGAGTCGACCAAACCCGTGGGGTTCACAGGGCTCTGCGCGGCCAGCTTCGCGGCCTCGCCGGCGACGCTGAAGCCAACGACCATCACGCCGGCGGACTTGAAGAAATCGCGGCGGCTGGCACCCTTAGGACTCTTGTCCGCGAGCGCCTTGCGGGCGTCCACGGTGAGTTGAGCTTCATCGAACGTGCTGAAGGAGTAGATATTGCCGGGATGGTTTCTCATTTCGTCTTCCCCTGTGAGTAAAGAACGAGAGCGTTCAACATGCGGTTGTGCGCGTGGCAGCGGCAGAGGAGGGGCGACTTGCCGAGGGCTTCATTGATCTGCTCACGCGTGGCACCGGGATTGGCGTCAATAAAAGCCTTTCCGTAGAGAACGGGGCCACTCACGCAGTAGCCGCACTGCATTGCCTGCTGCGAGATGAAGGCCTGCTGAATGGGGTGGGGATTTGCCGGGGTACCGAGACCTTCCAGCGATACAACGTTCTTGCCCGCCACATCCGCGACATTTGTGTTGCAGGAACGGATCGGCACGCCATCAACGAGGACCGTGCAGGCTCCGCACTGGCCGAGACCGCAGCCAAACTTTGGGCCGGAGAGCTGTACCTGCTCCTGGAGCAAGTACAACAGAGGGGTGTTGGGGTCGTCAGCGGTCAGGTTCACTGACGCACCGTTGACATTCATTTTGTAGACAGCCATTGGCGTCTGACTCCTAAATTTAGACGAACTTTACCGATAATCCTGAAACTGGTTGCCCGATGATATCGGTGCTCGTCTGTAGGGTCAATCGCCGAAAGGCGGATTGTGCTGATTTTTACAACTTACTTACAAGCGCGGTACAAATGGCTGTCAAACGATGTCGGCCAGGGCTTCCGGGAGGTTCGGGAACTGGAACTGGAAGCCGGCTTTGAGGGCGGCCTCGGGAACGACGCGGGCGGAATCGAGAATATGCTGGCCGAGTTCGCCCATGGCGAGGCGAAGGGCAAAACCGGGGACGGGCAAAAAGGCCGGGCGGTGGACGGCGTGGCCGAGGGCATGGGTGAAGTCGCTGTTGCGGGCCGGATTAGGTGCGGTGCCATTGAAGACGCCCGAGACCTCGTTTTCGGCCGCCCAGACGAACATCCGGGTGATGTCGTTGACGTGAACCCAGGGCATCCACTGCTTCCCGGAGCCGAGGGGGCCACCGAGGCCCAGTTTGAAGAGAGGGGCGATGCGTTCCATGGCGCCGCCTTTACGGCCGAGGACAAACCCGATGCGGATCTTCACGACGCGAACGCCGAACCACGCTGCGCGATCGGCTTCGGCTTCCCAACCGCGGCAAACATCGGCGAGGAAGCCTTTGCCCAGAGCCGAGTCTTCGGTGAGGATTTCGTCGCCGCGATCGCCGTAGACGCCAATAGCGGAGGCGCAGACCAGCACCTTCGGCTTGTGGCGGGCTTTGGAGATTGCGTTCACCAGGTTGCGGGTACCATCCACGCGGCTGGCGCGGATGCGTTCCTTGATGGCCGGGTTCCATCGCTGGGCGACGGGTTCGCCAGCCAGGTGGAGGATCGCGTCCATATCATGAACGCTGTCCACGGAGGGTTCGCCATCTAGGGGATCCCATTTGTAAGTGGCGACGGCCGTGCGGGCCGCCACGCCGGGCTGGCGGCTGTAAATGCCGACATAGTGCCCCTGCTGCAGAAGCTCATCCACCATCTGCCGGCCGATGAAGCCGGTACCACCCGAAATGAGAAATTTCATAAGAGACTTACCTGCGGAGAATCGTATTGGCGGATGTACGCGGCGATGTCTGTTTTCCGCTTCATGCCGTCGTACGACATGTAGCGGAGCTGGCCGAAAATCGATCGCTCGGTCCAGGGCCGGTCATGCAGGCCGAAGCACCAGAGGATGCCGGTTGCGGTATTTGGGTCGCGTCCATCCAGTGCATAGATGCTGTGGAGGCGGAACATGGTTCGTAAAGCTTCGGCGAGCGTGGGCGACCACTCCATAATCTTCTTGCCCCAGTACATGCGGTAGTAGCCGTGGATCTTGCCTTCGGTCAGCATTTCCTGTTGGGTGGCATTCCAGAGGGGGTCGTGGGTCTGGGCGTCGCGGAACTGCTCCCACGTGTAGGTGATAGGGCGGGGATCTTCGGCGTGTTTCGCGATGGTCTTGAGGCACCAGTCGGGGAGGACGTCGAGGGTTTCGTTCTCCGGGGTCCAGCGGGCGAAGTTGAAGGCCAGTTCGCGGCGGACAATGAGTTCCTCCATGAATTCGTCGGCGATGAGTTTGTGCTCGGTGGCGTAGTTGCGGGCGGCGAGCGCGACTTCGAGGGCGGAGATGTGGCCGAAATGAAGGTACGGGCTGAGTTCGCTGGTAGCCTTCTTCGAGGGCTGGCCGCTCTCCTTTGCGTAGCGGGAGAGGCGGCTAACGAGGAAACGTTCCAGGCGGGCGCGCGCTTCGGTGGTGCCGCCACGGTAGGACTTCGAGAGCGGGATCGTGTGATCAATGGCGCAGGAGGCGACGAGGGCGGGGATGTTGTCGCGGCGGACGGGCGTGCGGAATTCGGCGAGGCCGGGAGGGAGGAGCGAATCGGACCAGGGTTTGGTGGGCAGGGTTGCGGTGAGGGGTTTCAGCCAGAGCGGGAGTTCGCGATGGATCTTTGGCCGGATTGTATAGGCTGCCCAGGCGCGCTTTTCGTGGACATTCATGGGCACGATGCAGCTGCTGTCCACTGCGAAGTACGCGGTCTTCAGGCGGCCCGGGACCCTGCGATTGTGGGCGGCGACGTTGAACGTGGGGAAGTCATCGGTTACGACTGCGAGGGCTTTTTCGGCCAGTTTATAGACGAGGTTGTTGGCGTCCGCGGGAGTGCGGCGTAGGTAAAAAAGATAGCCGAACCCGGCGCGGGTCAGATCGGCTTCGAATTCGGGGACGCCTTCGAGGACGAAGGTGTGGAGGCGGTCATTCGCGGCGGGATAGCTGCAGGTGAGGCCCTCGTAAACCAGCAGCGGCACGCCGTGCATGTTGGCGAGGCGGACGGCCCAGGCGAGGGCGTGGTTTGCGTCGACCCGTCGATTAGCCTGAACCCAGTAAAGGACATAGGCTCCGGCTTTGTTGAGAGGGCGGTCGTTGAGCGTTCGGACGCGGGGACGGAGAGACTCCATTACCTCTATCGTCGCGCTTATGCGACGACAGTGCCGGTTTGTGAAGTGTCGTAGCCAGCCAGGACTTCGAGTTTGCGGCGAAGCGTCGCCCGCTGCAGAACGTCGAGGAAGACTTTGACGACCGGCATGTCGGCGGTGCGGCGGCGCATGACCAGGTCGTACCGTTCGCTGTGGAGGGGGAGGAAGTCGAGGCCGAAGCTTTGGGCAGCGGAGCGGGTGGCGAGGCAGACGTCGACGTCGCCGGAGAGGACGGCATAGGCGGCGGCGAGGTGACCGAAGCTGATACGTTTGTAACCCTGCACGGCGGTGTGTGGGATTGCGGCTTTGGCGAGTAGCTGGTCGAGCAGGGCGCGGCTGCCGGAACCGGGTTCGCGATTGGCGAAGCGAACGTCGGGGCGGGCCAGATCCTCGATGTTTTTGATTGCTTTCGGATTGCCGGGGGCGATGACGAGACCTTCTTCCCAGCGCGCGAAGGTGATGACGGTGAAGTCTTCATCGGGGTACTGCTTGCGGATGAAGGGCAGGTTGAATTCGCCGGTTTTGGGGTCTTCGAGGTGCGAGCCGGCGATGTGGACTTTACCCTCGCTGAGCCAGGTGAGAGCAAGCTTGCTGGACGCAGGGGCGGAGACGACATCCACGCCGCTGACTTTCTCCACCATGCTGGAGAGCAGGCCGGTCGCTGGATCGCAGCCCGCCAGGACGAGGCGTTTCTGTGAGGCTTCCTCTTTGGCGAAAACGGTGAGGTCTGCGCGGTTTTTGGTGAGGCCGGCTTGCCTGACGATGCCGTCCGCCTCGGGCATGTAGCAGGGCGACGCGCTGACAGGAACGCCCACCCAGTTGCTGCCGATCTGACATATGCGAACCGCCTGTCCGGGCGCGGTGGCCTGGCCGCTCAACATCTCGACCTTCAGGGATTCGCCGGCGGTGCCGGAATCGTCCTGCAGCGAGAAGAGCTGATCAAAGGGGACTTCCAGTTCGCGCGCGAGGTTGAGCGCGACTTCGGTATTGGGGACGTAGGTACCGGCTTCAATCGCGTAGATCGTCTGGCGGCTGGTGCCGACGCGGCGGGCAAGGTCGGAGGCGCCGACGCCGCGGCTTTTGCGGATGGCGGCCAGGCGATTCTCGACGCGGGGTTTCACTAAGAGTAGTTTCGCAGGTTGGGTCAGAAATGAAGTTTGCCGACGAATTCAAAAACACGCGGGTTGCCGGCGCTGGTGATGGAGCCGAACGCGGGACTGCCGAAACTGCCGTTGGGGTCGTTCAGCTGCGGGGTGTTGGAGACGTTGAAGACCTCGGCGCGGGTTTCCAGTTTCACGTGTTCGGTGAGGCGGAAGGTCTTGCCGAGCATGAGGTCGGCATTCTGCAGACCGGGGCCGCGGACAGGGTTGCGGGAGCTGTTGCCGATGACGAATTGCGGGACGCCGGTGAACGCGGCGGTGTTGAAGTATTTGGCGACAGAGCGGTCGGCGTGGTCGTTCGGGTTGGCGGTGCGGTTGGGGCGCTGGACGGCGAAGCCCAGGCTGGAGTTGTTGTTGGTGGCCTGGGTTACCGCGACCGCGTCACCGGTCTGAACGCGGATGAGGCCGCCCAGTTCCAGGCCAGAGAGTTTCCACCAGCGGGGGATCTCATAGACAAAGCCGAGGGCGAAGACTCGAGGGATATCGCCGCTGGAGACGTCCTTTTCGAGATGGCGGTTTCCCGCGTCGGCGGCGCCTGTGGTGTTGAGGACCGGGCCGGTGAAGATGGTCTGGGAGAAGACGCTGGAGGCATCGTCGAGGAGCTTGGAGTATGTGAACGTCGCGTTGACGGTGAGGCCTCGCGACATGCGTTTTTCCAGCTTGAAGGCCAGCGCGTTGTAGCCGGAGTTGCCGACGTTGTCGCGGAACAGCGCGACGGTGGTGAAGCGGGGGTACGGCCGCAGAAGTTGCTGCTGGGCGATGGTCGCGGTCCCAAGCGACGAGGATGTCGGGATCTGGCCGAAGTACGGATTGGTGACGCGGGTGAGCAGCGCCGCGCCCTGCGAGAGATATTGCGCGGGCAACTGATTGATGTTGGCGTCGGGGATGCCGAGGCGGGTGTTCTTTGAACCGAGGTAGGCTGCTTCCACGTTCCAGTTGCTGCGGAAGGTCTTCTGCACCGTCAGGTTCCACTGTTGCGAGTAACCAGAGCCATTGGTGCGGTCCACGCCGAAGACACCCTGGCCGAGGCCGGAGTTGGCATTGGGGGCGGTTACCTGAACTGTGGGTCCGATGCCGAGTGAAAAGGCCGCGTTGATGTTGTCCTGCGACTGCTGGCCGACGGTCTGGACGAAGGGGAACTGCGGGATTGTGAACGGCGTGGTGATGCCGGACTGTTCGAAGAAAACCATGCCATAACCGGCGCGGATGACGGTGCTGTCAGTGGCGCGGTATGCGACACCCAGGCGCGGGCCGAAGTCCTTCCAGTGGACCTGACGGGCGGTGTGGGGGAATTCCAGAACCTGCGAGTGGAGGTTAAAGACTGCGCCCTGGTCGTTCTTCTCTGTGGAGGGCAGATTCAACGTGTAGCGCGTGCCGATATTGAGTGTGAGGCGCTGGGAGAGCTTCCAGTCGTCCCCGAAGAAGAACTCGGCGATGTGGGCGCGGGGCTGGATCACGTTGCGCTGGATGTCGATGGAGAAGGCGTTGACCTGGCCGAGCAAAAACGAAGCCAACGCGTTGCCGCTGCCGGTGGTGGTGAAGGAGAAGGCTCCGGTCGGGTTCGGGGGATTCAGAACGTCGAGGGCTTCCCGGCGGATGTCGGTGCCGAGCTTGAAGGTATGGCGGCCGCGAACCAGGGTGAAGGTGTCGAGGAGTTCGGTGACCGAGGTGGTGAACCTGGAGTTCGCCGCTGTAGTGGGGCCGAGTTGCTGCAGACCGGTGATGGTGAAGATGGGCAGGACGCTGGCGAAGGAGTTGGCGGGCAGGCCGGGAATGGTGATGCCGCCATTCTGCAGCGAGGTCTGGTTGAGGTCGCGGCGCGAATAGCCGAAACGGAACTGGTTGAGGGCGGTGTTGGAAAGGATCCAGGTGTAGTCACCGGCAATGGCGTCGCCTCGCGTGAGGGCGTGGCCGATGACTCCGGAGGTCAGGCTGCCACTGCCATCGGGGAGCGGCGTGACGGGAGTGTCGTCATCGCCGAAGAAGGTGTAGCGCGCGAAGACGCGGTGCTTCGCGCCGAAGTAGCGGTCTATACGGAAGTCGGTCTGGTCCTGGTTGTCGGGTTCAGTGGCGGTGCGGACGTAGTTGCTGGTTCCGGTTACGTTCGGCAGAGGGTAGTGTTGTAGCAACTGAAGCGAGAGTGGCTCGAAACGGCTGGCGGGGATGGTGTTGTTGGGGAACGGGGAACGGGTTGTGGGGTCGGTAATGGTCTGGGTGAAAATGCCCTGTCGCTGGGCGAGCGTGGGAACGACGGAGAAGCGAGTGATGCCGGTTCGGAGGCGTGTACCCTGCCAGTCGGCGAAGAAGAAGGTTTTGTTCTTCTGGACGGGGCCGCCGACGGTGAGGCCGTACTGATTGCGGCGGAACAGGGGCTTCGGGCCGGGTTGGGAGAAGAGGTTGCGGGCGTTGAGCGCTTCGTTGCGGAAGAACTCGAAGAGGCTGCCGTGGAATTCGTTGCCGCCGGATTTGCCAATCACCATGAGTGTGCCGCCACTGGAGCGGCCGTACTCGGGCGAGTAGGCATTCACGTTCAGCTTGAACTCGGCCATGCCGTCGATGATCGGGTAGTAAACGACCTGACCGGGTTCGGGCTGCAGCACGCTGATGCCGTCATACAGGTATTCGTTGGTGCGGGGGCGGCTGCCGTTGATGCGGGGCAACAGCTGTCCGTTGGGCAGCGCAACGCCGGGCGAGAGACTGATGAGGGGAATGAAGTTGCGGCCATCGAGAGGGAGCGTGGTGATCTTCCTCTCATCCACGTTGAGGCTGACTTCGCCGCTGGCGGTCTGCAGCAGGGGCGTGGCGGCACTGACTTCCACGGACTGGGCGGGCTGTCCGACGTCGAGGGTGACGTTCAGGGAAGTGCGGTCGCCTAGACGAAGGATGATGCTGGCCTGACGATAAGTCCGGAAGCCGGGTTGTTCCACGGTCAGGGTCCAGGTTCCGGCGGGGAGGCCCAGAAGATGGTAGTCGCCGCGGTCATCTGAAGTGGCGGAGTAGTGGGCTTTGGTGAGCTGGTCTTCGGCTTCCACCTTGGCTTTGGAGACGGTGAGACCAGCGGGGTCGAGGATGGTGCCGAACAGTTCGGCGCGCCCGGCCTGCCCGAAGCAAAGAGCGGTATGCACCAGAAGGACCCAGAGAATGGCGTGTAACTTGTGAATAACGTCGTAAGTTTAACATGACAAAGTCGACTTGCGAGAGGACGCGGGGTACATTATGGTTTCGCAGAACAATCCTTCCACGGAGAAGACTCAATATGACGACGCACCAGACCGGGCTCGGCGGCATGCCTTTGCAACTGAAAAGCCGCTACGGAAACTACATCGGTGGCGAGTGGGTGGCGCCCCTCTCGCAGAGCTACTTTGAGAACGTCAGCCCGGTAAACGGCAAGGTCCTGTGCGAGATTCCGCGCTCGAACGCGGCCGATATTGACCGCGCTCTGGACGCCGCTCATGCCGCAAAACGGGCCTGGGGCAAGACTTCCGTGGCGGCCCGCGCCCGGATTCTGGAACAGATCGCCAACCGGATGGAGGAGAACCTTCAGTATCTGGCAACCGTGGAGACCTGGGATAACGGCAAGCCGATTCGCGAGACGACGCTCGCCGATCTGCCGCTGGGGATTGATCACTTCCGCTACTTCGCCGGTGCAATTCGGGCGCAGGAGGGCGGGATTTCGGAGATCGACTCGACCACCGTCGCGTATCACTATCACGAACCGCTGGGCGTAGTGGGCCAGATCATTCCGTGGAACTTCCCCCTGCTGATGGCGATCTGGAAGCTGGCCCCGGCGCTGGCCGCGGGCAACTGCGTGGTCCTGAAGCCCGCCGAACAGACTCCTCTTTCGATCCTGATTCTGCTGGAATTGGTAGGTGATCTGCTGCCTCCGGGCGTGCTCAATGTGGTGAATGGCTTCGGTCTGGAAGCGGGCAAGCCGCTGGCGTCCAGCTCACGGATCGCGAAGATTGCGTTCACGGGTGAGACCACCACTGGCCGCCTGATTATGCAGTACGCGTCACAGAACCTGATTCCGGTCACGCTGGAACTGGGTGGCAAGAGCCCGAACATCTTCTTTGAAGATGTGATGGCGAAGGACGACGCGTTTCTCGATAAGGCGATTGAAGGCTTTGTGATGTTCGCTCTCAACCAGGGTGAAGTCTGCACGTGCCCGTCGCGGGCGCTGATCCAGGAATCGATCTACGACCGGTTCATGGGAAAAGTGCTGCCGCGCGTGAAGGCGATCCGCCAGGGGAATCCGCTGGCCTCCGACACGATGCTGGGCGCCCAGGCGTCGAGCGAACAGCTGGAGAAGATCCTCTCGTATATCGACATCGGGAAGCAGGAGGGCGCGGAAGTGCTCACGGGCGGTGCCCGCGCGGTGTTCGAAGGCGAACTCGGCGGCGGCTACTACGTGCAGCCCACCGTGTTCCGCGGCAACAACAACATGCGGATCTTCCAGGAAGAAATCTTTGGCCCGGTGGTCAGTGTGACCACGTTCAAGGACGAGGACGAAGCTCTGGCGCTGGCGAACGATTCGCTCTACGGTCTGGGCGCGGGCGTCTGGACCCGTGAGATGAATCGCGCCTACACGTTTGGCCGCGAAATTCAGGCTGGCCGCGTGTGGACGAACTGCTATCACCTGTACCCGGCGCACGCCGCGTTCGGGGGGTATAAGCAGTCGGGCATCGGGCGTGAAAACCATCGCATGATGCTGGATCACTACCAGCAGACGAAGAACCAGTTGGTGAGCTACAGCCCGAACGCGCTGGGCTTCTTTTAGACCGCCGTGCCGGACATGATCGCGGTTCCCGACCAGGTGCTTGCCACGGAAACGGCATTGGCGCTGATTGAAAAGCTGAAGAGCAAACACGGTGACCTGATGTTTCATCAGTCGGGTGGTTGTTGCGACGGCAGTTCGCCGATGTGTTTTCCGCGCGGGGAGTTTCTGGTGGGGGACAGCGATGTCCGGTTGGGCGAGATTGGCGGCACTCCGTTTTATATGAGTCGCAGCCAGTTTGAGTACTGGAAACATACGCAGTTGACGGTGGACGTGGTTCCGGGTCGCGGGGGGATGTTCTCCCTCGAAGGCTCGGACGGCGTCCGGTTTCTGATCCGGTCGCGGATCTTCACGGACGAGGAAATCGCTCAGTTGAAGGCTGCGGGGCGCACGTAATAATTGGAGAGACTCCTATGCCCATGCCGACCCTGCCTCCCGCCAAACTCCTGATTAACAGCCGATGGGTGGATAGTGAATCGGGGGCGACGTTCGCGACGGTAAATCCGACGACGGGCGAGGAGATTTGTCAGGTTGCCGAGGCGTCTGCGGCTGATGTGGATAAGGCGGTGCAGGCCGCGCGTGAAGCCTTTGATGGCATGCGCTGGCGGCGGATGCCGGCGTCTGAAAAAGGCCGCCTGCTGCTGAAGCTGGCCGACCTCATTGACAAGAATGCCGATGAGCTGGCGCAGTTAGAGGCGCTGGATAACGGCAAGCCCGTGGCAGTGGCGAAGGCTGTGGATGTGGCCGCAGCTGCCGCCTGTTTCCGCTACTTCGGCGGCTGGGCTGACAAGATTCAGGGCAAGACGATTCCGATTGACGGGAACTTCCTCTGCTACACAAGGCATGAGCCGGTGGGCGTGGTGGGGCAGATTATCCCGTGGAATTTCCCGGTGATGATGCTGGCGTGGAAGCTGGCTCCGGCGCTGGCGACGGGGAATACGGTGGTGCTGAAGCCGGCGGAACAGACACCACTTTCCGCACTGCGGATCGGGGAACTGATTCTGGAAGCGGGGTTCCCGAAGGGCGTCGTGAATATTGTGCCGGGCTTTGGGCCCACGGCGGGCGCGGCGATTGCGAACCACATGGACGTGAATAAAGTGGCGTTCACGGGGTCGACCGAAGTGGGCCGCATCATCATGGCTGCTGCGGCGAATTCGAACCTGAAGCGGGTCACGCTGGAACTGGGCGGCAAGAGTGCGAATGTCGTGTTCGCCGATTGCGACCTGGACGACGCGGTGGCGGGCGCGCACAACGGGTTGTTCTTTAATCAGGGACAGTCGTGCATTGCCGGTTCGCGGGTGTTCGTGGAAGAGAAGATCTACGACGAGTTCGTGGAGAAGAGTGCGGCGAAGGCGCGGGAACGTGTGGTGGGTGATCCTTTTGAACCGAAGACGCAGCAGGGTCCGCAGGTAGACCAGGCGCAGCTGGACCGGATCATGAGCTACGTGGAGCGTGGCCGGAGTGATGGGGCGCGGCTGGTGTGTGGCGGGGAACGGTTGCCGGGTGCGGGTTACTTCATGCAGCCCACGGTTTTCGCGGATGTGCGGGACGAGATGGTGATCGCGCGCGAAGAGATCTTTGGGCCGGTGATGAGCATCATCCCGTTCCGCAGCGTGCATGAAGTGGTGGAACGAGCGAATGCTTCGATCTACGGTCTGGCCGCTGCTGTATGGACCAGGGATATTAAGAAGGCCCACACGGTGGCGCACGGGATGCAGGCGGGCACGGTGTTCGTGAACTGCTACAACGTGCTGGATACGCGCGCGCCTTTTGGTGGGTTTAAGCAGTCCGGCATTGGCAGGGAACTCGGGGAGTATGGGTTGCAGCAGTACACCGAGGTTAAGACCGTTACCGTGCGGCTGTAGGGTTACTGGACGAGCAGGCTGCCGAGGTTGGAAGTCTTGCCGTCGGAGTTGACGACCTGAACAGTATAGCTGCGGGCGATGTTACCGGGGGTGATCTGGGCGACGATTTTGGTGGTGGTCACGCTGGTTATCGCGGAACCCTGAATGGTGGTGGCGGTACCGCCGGCGGTGAGGACGATCTTCAGGCCAGCCTTGAAGTTGGTGCCGGTGATGGTGACGGCCTGTGTGGCTCCCGAGCGCGGTAAAGCTGTGGGGCTGACGGTCGAGATGGTAGGCGAAACCGTGGTTGTGGCGGTTGGCGCGGGGGCCGGAGCGGCCGCGGGCGCGTTGACAGCAAGATTCGCTGTGGCTGAGGTCTTGCCGTCAGGATTCAAAACTTGCAGGGTCCAGGTACGTGCCGTGGTGCCCACGTTCACGGCCACTGTAATGGCCGTCGCAGTTTGTGTGGTGGGCGTCAACTGCGTGACAGCACCGCCGGTGTAAGTCAGCTTGACCTTCGCTCCACTCTGAAAAAACGTGCCATTGATGGTGACGTTCTGGTTGGCGGTGGAGCCCGTCAGAGAAGTCGGGCTGAGCGTCGTGATGGTGGGTGCCGGGGCGGTGACGGTCAGGTTCGACGTCGAGGACGTCTTGCCGTCGGGGTTCGCGACCTGCAGCGTCCAGGTCCGCGCGGTGGTGCCAACATTGACTGCAACAGCGATGGCTGTGGTGCTCACGGTAGCGGGGGTAAGCGCGGTGCTGGTGCCTCCGGTGTACGCCAGATTCACCTTCGCGCCGGACTGAAAATTCGTACCTGCCATGGTGATTGTCTGGTTTCCAGTGGAGCCGGTCAGGATGGCCGGGGTCAGCGAGGTGAGCGTGGGTGAGGGGGCTGTGACGGTCAGGTTCGACGTCGCCGACTTGTAGCCGTCGGTGTTCACCACCTGGACGGTCCACGTACGAGGGGTGAGGCCAACGGCGACCGGGACCGCAATGGATGTTGCAGTGACTGTGGTCGGCGTCAGGACTGTGACGGTGCCGCCGCCGTACGTGAAGTTGACCTTCGCGCCGGTCTTGAAGCCGGTGCCGGTGATGGTGAGGGTCTGGTTACCGGCAGAAGTGGTCACCGACGCGGGGTTCAGGGAAGAGATTACCGGGCCGGCCACCGTGGGTGCCGAGACGGGCCAGTTCATGACCAGGTTATAGGCGTTGACCGAGCCGAGGCCGCTTGCGAGATCATAGCCCGGTCCGGCGGCGAAACCGGTAAGGGTGCCACCGCTGCAATTCGAAGTTCCAGCGGTGCAGGGGACCGCGTTGGTGCCGCTGACCACGTCGTGGAACGCGAGCGGAAACTGCATCGCCATGGTGTAGAGCGTGGCGGTGGGATTGCCGGCGCGGGAGTTCAGTTTCTGGTTACGCAGGGCGAGAATACCGGCGAAGGCTGGGGCCGCAGCAGAGGTGCCGCCGACGCCGAGCAGACCGCCGTTGAGAGTCATCAGATAGGGGTCATGGCTGGCTCCGGAGAGCGAGACATCGGGGATGTATCGATGGTGCCCGGAACCAACGGGGTCGGTGGTGGGAACGCCCGCGCCGGTCTGCCAGGTGGGCGTTGAGTAGAGCGAACTGATACCGCCGGAGCCAGCCCAGAGGCCGCCCGTTGCGGAGCTTTCATTCCAGACCACTTCGGGGATCCAGGATTTTGCTGTCGCGTAGTAGGTGGCGGGGTTGTTCGCGGAGAGCCAGTAAGCCGCGTCCGCTCCGGCTTCATTGAACTGCGTACCTCCAACCGCGAGATTGTAAGGCGTGGAGGCGATGCCGCTGACGGCGAGGCCGCCGATGGCCGGGTGCGTGGTGCCACCGTAGTCGCAACCTGCCGCGCCGCTGTCTCCGGCGGCGACGATGACCGAGATACCCTGCGCGGCAGCCTGCTGCCAGAGCGTATTGAAGAAGTTATTGGCGCTGCCGAGTTGGGCTTCACAGAGGCCGAAGCTGGAGGAGAGAATCGGGGCGACGTTGTTGTTGACGATGTACTGCGAGGACAGCATGTCGCCGCCGCTGGCATTGGTGTTTGCGGAGAGAACGAACTTGATGGTCGCATTCTTCGCCACCGCGCCGGACCACTGGACGTCGAGCAGAGCCTCCACTACCTCGCCCTGGCTGACGATGCCTGGGTTTGCGCCATTGAGGATAATCTGCGGGTTGTTGACGGGCAGGCCGAAGAGCGACCGGAAGCTGGTGACGTCACTGAGCAGGAAATTCGAGCGGCCGACGATGGCGATGGTCTGGCCGGTGCCGTCGATGCTCGCGGCCCAAAGGGGGGCCACGTTGTAGATGGTGGAGAAGTCGCCGGGCGAGAGTCCGTGTGTGCCGCCGGAGAGATTCGTGAGGGGCTGGGTGTGGTGTTGCGGTTCGGGGTGGAAGTCGTTGAGTGATGCGATGCCGGCCACGATGCCGTCGAGTTCGGCGGGGATCGAGATTTCCGTCGCGTTGGCGAGATGCCGCACGCCATCCTTCACATAGTGGCGCAGTTGCGTGTGGAAGACCTGTTCCACGACGGAGGCGGTGCCGCTGAACTCAATGGTGCGGCCTCCGCGGGCGATTTCATTAACCTCAAAGCCTGAGTCCTGCAGCCAGGTGGCGACGGCGTTCCTGTCCTCTTCCGAGGGCGAGAAGCGGGCGGCGAACTCTTCAGGGGAGAGCCAGTTTTCGTAGTCCGGGGACGCCGGGTCCCGCTGCGAGTCGAGGAAAGTTTGGAGATTTGCCTCCTGCTCTCCGGTTGGCTTCAACATCAGGAGCATACGTTCCACGCGAAGATCGGCCATGGCGCGACCAGCGGAACGGAGACTTCTGGTCGCAGGGTGGAGCGAATCGCTCTTCCCGACCAGGTTCTTTGAGCTAATGACTTTGGGCACGCGTTGCGCGCTCGCTGTGGCGCAGATGCCAAGCAGAAAAAATGAGCAGAACGCCCAACGCGTCCCTCGGGCGTTGACGAACCCCATACGACGAATCCTCCAGGAGGACACACGCCGCCGCACGGTTCTTTACCGCGAGTCTGGCGCTGAACGCCCGAGCTGACGCGTGCGGATCCGGCTTTGTGCCCTTGTTCTATTTGCGTGAGATGAAAAGGGGGAAAAGATCCACCTCAACGACTACCTGGATAGTAAAGCGGTTCGGTACTGGACACAATTCCCCGAATCAACATTCCGGTGGTATCACCTGTGGGGGATATTGCGGGTGGGGAGAACGCGGCAAAAACACAAAAGCCCCGAGCACCGCGAGTTTATCGCGGTGCTCGGAGCCGGGGTCGATTGAGTGCAACCGGGAAGGTTAGTGCAGCTCTTCGGCCTTTACTTCCTTTGCGTTGCCGGTTGCCATCGCCTTGATATAGGCAACAAGATCGGCCATTTCCTGATCGTCGAAGCCGACGGAGGCAGCGGGGTGCTTCCACTTCGAGTTCGGCTTTATGGTCACTTCACTCTCCTTCAGCTTCCTGAGCTGGGCGGGGCTGGCAGACAGGTCCCAGATTTCGATCATGCCGCCCGCTTTGGATTTCTCGAAGCCGGGGAAGGTGGTGCCGTTCGCCAGAGTGTACTCCTGGACGTAGCACGTCACTGTCATATTGATGGTGTTGGAGAGGCCCCTGGGGGCAATGACGGACCCCAGCGTCTTGAGATCAGGACCCACGGCCGTTCCCGTGTTTTCCAGTGAATGGCACGTGGCACACGTCACACCATTATTTGCTTTCTGAAACAACTGGCGACCGCGATCCACCTGGGCTGCCGCCGGGGACCCGTCCGCCGCCTTGAGAGGTGCGCTGAACATGGCCGCACCGAGCACGAAAAACACGCTGCGATATACGAATGTCTTGAGCATACTTACCTCCTGCAACTCGACAGAAAGGTACTATGCACGCTTGTGGCCAGAGTGATTCAGGTGACTGGTGGCAAGGTTTTCCCTGATTTTGGGCGAAGCATGCGCCGACTCACGCAATTCTGCGCCAGTCGGCCCTGGGTCAAAAAGGGGCGAACTTACTGGGTCTGGAGGTAATCGACGATCAGGTCGATCTGGGCCGGGGTGAGGGTTTTCTGGAAGGCGGGCATGAAGCTGCCACCGAACCGAGTCCGGAGTTTGATGTAGTCGCGGTTGGGCTTCATGGCGCTCATGGGCATCTTTTCCTTGCGGAAAAGCTGGTGGAAGCTGGGGCCGAACTTCTGGGATTTCGGTTGATCCACGTCGTGGCAGACGACACAGTTGCTGCGGTAGAGGGCCTGACCAGCCTGAATGCGGCCCTTCTCCCAGGCCGGGTTGGGGCGATCGGCGAAGGCGGGGATGGTCACCGCGAGGGCGACCAGAATCAGGGTCAGGTTAACGGCGGACTTCATTCTTACTTGGCTCACTTACTTCACTCGCTCTGTTTTGATGCAGCCCGAGCCCCGGAGGATTTCGACAAAATTGTCGGCACGAGATATTTCGCAACGGACACGCAGGCTCATAGATGCAGGGCCGATCATGGGGACCGGCGCTTCCGGATCACGCTTGCGGATGAGGCCACTTTCCCACAGGAACCAGAAGAAGGTGGCGAAGATTGCCCCCAGCATGGTCATTTCGTAGGTAATGATGCCGGTGGCCCAGAAGGAAAATATGGGCATACCGCCGGTGACGAGCTTGTAGTCGTTCTGGGCGTAGTACACGAAGGAAGTCGCCGCAGTGCCCATTACCGCGGCACCGGCGACCGCCGCTTTCGACATGTTGGAGGGACGATCGAGAATGCCCTTGCGGAATTCGATGGGCTCTTCGGAGAAGATGGCAAGGTCGTTTTCGGTCAGCCCGGCCTTTTTCAGGGCGAGGATGGCCTCCACCAGCGCATCTTTGGAACGGAATTCGGAAATCAGGAACACGGTTAGTCTTCCTCCTCCGGCGAGTGGGGCTTGTATTCCCAGACGGCGATGATCGGGAAGAGCCGGGCGAACAGGAGGTACAGCATGATCATGGCAGCGAAGGTGGCGACGGTGATCATGAGTTCCACCCAGCTGGGCGTGTAGACGCTGGTGGCGGAGGCGAGACGCGGGGTGACCAGCGTGGGGATCACGATCAGGTAACGCTCAAGCCACATGCCGATGAGCACGCCAAAGGAGGCGATGACGGCCGTCTTCACGCTGCGGAGCTTCTTAATGCCGAGCAGCGTGACTGGGACCACGAAGTTGACGAACACCATCAGCCAGAACCAGAAAGCGTAATCGCCGCGGGTGCGCTGGCCGAAGACGCCCATTTCCTTGGGTTCGTTGCCGTACCAGATGGTGATGTGCTCGGACATCGTGAAGTAGAACCAGAGCAGGCTCATGGTGAGCAGCAGCTTCGACATGTTGTCGAAATGGCGCTTGATGAGGTAGTTTTCGAGGTGCAGCGTGCGGCGGAGCGTGGCCATCACGATGATGAGCGCGCCGATACCGGAGAAGATCGCGCCAACCACGAAGTAGGGCCCGAAGATGGTGCTGTGCCAGGTGGGCGCGATGGACATGGAGAAGTCCCACGCGACGACTGTGTGGACCGAGATCGCTACCGCCAAAATGATGACGGCGTTGAGCTTCATGGCCATTTCGAGGGCGTGCCATTCGCGGTCGCTGCCGGTCCAGCCGAGCGAGAGAGCCTTGTAGAGTTTGCGGCGCCAGGGCTTATTGTGCGCGCCGAGCTGCGCCATGTCGGGGATGAGCGGCAGGTAGAGGTAGATGGCGCTGCCGGTGACGTACGTGACGATAGCCGTGAGATCCCAGACGAGCGGCGAACGGAAGTTCGGCCACATGAGGCGGGCGTTCGGGTAGGGGATGAGCCAGTAGAAGAACCAGGCGCGGCCGAGGTGAATGATGGGGAACAGGCCGCCGATCATCAGGGCAAAAAGGGTGATGGCTTCGGCAGCGCGCGTGACGGGTTTACGCCAGGCTGCGTCGGTGAGGCGGAGGATGGCCGAGATCAACGTGCCGGCGTGGGAGATGCCGATCCAGAAGACGAAGTCGACGATGTAAAGGCCCCAGAACACGGGGCGGTTGAGGCCGGTAACGCCGAGGCCATCGCGAAGCTGCACACCCCAGGCGGCGAGACCAGCGACGACCAGCAGGAAGCAGGCAACAACAGTGAACCACCACTTGCTGCCGGCGCGGGAGAGCGGCCGGAACAGGTCTTCGCGGATAATGCCATACGGCAGTAACTCGGGATGCTCTGCCATTAGCGGGCCTTCTCCAGATACACGACTTTGGGTTTGGTGCCGAGCTCTTCCATCAGCTTCGTGGCGCGGCCATCGCCTGCCAGTCGGGAAACTTTGCTGTCGGGGTCGTTCAGATCACCGAAGATCATGGCTTCCGCCGGGCAGGACTGCACGCAGGCGGGCTGCACTTCGCCATCAGCCACCGGACGTCCAGCGGCATCAGCCTGGTCTTCCACGCGCTTGATGCGCTGGATACAGAAGGTGCACTTTTCCATCACGCCGCCGGGGCGAATGGAGACGTCGGGGTTGTGCTGCAACTGCATTGGCTCGGGCCACTTCGGGTCGAACCAGTTGAACGATCGGACGGTATACGGGCAGTTGTTGGCGCAGTAGAAGGTGCCGACGCAGCGGTTATAAACCTGAACGTTGAGGCCTTCGGGATTGTGATAGGTCGCGTTCACCGGGCAGACCGGTTCGCAGGGTGCTTCGTCACAGTGCTGGCAGAGGACGGGCCGGTACTTGACCTTGATATCGGGGAACTGGCCTTCGTAGTAGCGGTCGATGCGGATCCAGTGGTTGACGCGGCCACGGGCGGCTTCTTCCGGGGTGGACATGCCGATGTTGTTTTCGGAGTGGCAGGCGACGACGCAGGCTTCGCAGCCGGTGCAGCGGTCGAGGTCGATGACCATGCCCCAACGGTGTGGTTTTGTTGGGTTACCGGTGGGCATGCGGTCTCTCTTCCTTATCTTCTGAGGAGTATTGAATCAGGTCTTTACCGGGACCCACGCGGGTGAGGCGGACGCGGGTCGCGCCGGTGGCGAGGTCGCCTGTGGCGGGTTCGGTGGCCAGCGCGAGAATCTCCAGAGGGTTCGCACCGCGGCCGGAAGCGAAGCGCCCGAAATGGGTGTGGCCTCCACCGATGGCCATGGAAAGGACACCCGGAACTGCGCCGGGGTGGATGTAGGCCGGGGCCGTGATGGACCCGGAGGCCGATTCGAGCTTCACGTTATCCCCGGTGGCGATGCCGAGTTTTTGCGCCGTGACGGGGTCGATCTCGACGGGCAGAGACCAGACCGCGCTGGAAGCCGGGTCGGGGCATTCCTGCAGCCAGGGGAGGTTGGAGGATGCGCCTTCGTGCAACTGCGGTGACAGGTACGGTTGTAGCAGGAATGGGCCGTCGCCTTCGAATTTTGCGGCGTTCAGCGCGAACGCGTTTGTGGGGGCCGCAGCCTTCGGGGCTGGTTTGGATTTTGTAAGGGGTGCGGCGGCCGGCGTGGCATCGGTATGGAAACCGCCTTCGCGAACGACTGTTTCCCACGTGAGGTCTTTGGGCAGCAGGGGCTCGGCGATTTCCTTTACGGTGGCTGGCTGGAAGGTGACGTTCATGCCTCCCGCGAGTTCGGCCAGGGTGTTCGAGATCGGCTGGGTTTCGTAGAGAGGCTGCACGAAGGTGCCGCCAATGGCCAGAGAGACCCGGGCGGCTGCGGCGGGGGCGACGGCGATTTCACCTTCGAGCGCGTGGTGCGCGGGCAGGATGATGTCGGCCCAGGCGGCGGAATCGTCGAGGGTGGTGGCGAAGCTGAGGACAAAACCGGCTTTCGTCAGGGCCTCGCGAACGTGCGCGGCTTTCGGGGCAGTGTAAAGCGGATTGGCCTCGTCGAGTACGATGGCACGTGCCTGGGACAGCGCTGCAGCGAACTTCGTGTTCGTGAGCGGCTCGATCGGGGACTTCGCGGGTGCCTGAATACCACCAGGATTGCCGACGTTGCCCAACATCATATTGACGTAGTGCGAAGCGACGATGGCGTCCACCGAATTGGTGTGGACTGTGGAGGCACCGGCCAGAACCAGCGGACCTTCCGATTTGCCCAGTTGCTCCACAGCCAGGCGCAGCTTGCGTTCTTCGATACCGGTGGCGGCGATGAAGGCGGCGAGGTCCAGCGCTTTGAATGCGGCGAGGACATTGGGCGGCAGTGATGCGGCTTTGGGCGCGAGATTCAGATCGAGCAGGATGCGGCCGACGGCGCCGAGGAACTGCGCTTCGGAGCCAGGCTTCAGCGGCAGCCACTGGTCGGCGGCGGAAGCGGTGATGGAGAGCCGGGATTCGGCATGGGCGAGGTAGCCGCGAACTTCCATTCGCGCCTGGCGGAAAGCGCCGAACTGGCGAGCGTAGTTGACGGGCGACACCCAACCGCCCAGGAAGTCGGCACCCACGCTGAGGATATGGCGGGCGTTGGCGATGTCGTAGAACGGGATGCCCTGCCAGTTGAGGGCGATTTCAGCCGCTTTCCGTTCGGCGGCGTGCGACGCAACGGAGCAGACCAGCGGTTCGGGTGCGCCGATTGCCTTCGCAAAACCGCGCAGGGCGTTGCTGCGGCTGCTGGCAACAGGACCGGTGACGATGGCGATACGGTCAGCCGCCTCGTTCTTCACCTTTAATAACTGATCGGAGGCTTCGGAGATCGCATCTTTCCAGGAGATGGGCTGGAAGGTAGCTTCGCCGCGAACGCCCGAGCGCTTCAGCGGACCACGGATACGATCCGGATTGTAGAGGCTCTGGACTCCGGCCTGGCCACGGGCGCAAAGGCGTCCGCCACTGACGTGATCGAGTGGATTGCCTTCCAGTTTCTTGATAGCGGCCAGTCGCTGGCGGAGCTTTTCGGTCTTGCCGGCAGTAGTGCGTTCAATGATGCGCTCGCCATCCATGACGCGGGCGACCACACCGCAGCCGGAGGGACAGGATGTACAAACCGAGGGGTGCCAGTATTCGACGCCGGGGATCAGGTCCTGCTCGGGCACGAGGAGCGGGATCAGCTTGTCGGAATCGGTGCCGCAGCCGGTGGCCACAACCCCGGCCGAGGCCGTCGAGAGGATTTTGAAAAAGTTTCTGCGCTCCATGCTCATCTCAGGCCTTTAGTAGTGACAGGTGGCGCAGTCGTCAGACGCGTTGTTCTGGCGGTGGCAACTTATGCAGGTACCCATGTTGTGTTTTACGAGGGGCTGCGCGGTGATCGCGTTCGGCATATCGCCGTGGCAGGTGGCGCAGGCAACTTTGTGGCGGGCGTGCGGACCGTGGCGGAACTTCACGGCGGCGGCCTTCTCAAAACCGTAGACTCGCTGCCAGGGGATTTCTCTGCCGCTGGCGGCAATGGCGGCCAGTTTCTTGATTTCCGGCTTGTCTGCGGCGATTTTCGCGTGGCACAACATACACTTTCGAACGCCTGGAATGGTCGCTGCGTCCCGCGTGTCGGCGGAAATGTGACAGTCGATACATTTCAGGTGGACCTTATTGATGTGGGTGGAGTGCGGGAAGAGAATAGGCTGGTCTGCGCGCAGGCAGGGCACGACAAGGGCCACGGAGAGTAAGAGCAAGAAAAGGTGCTTCACGGTTCAGGGAGACCGGGGGACTCCTGAAAGTTTACCAAACTGAGACGGCGTCCTGATATATCAAGGCGAACGTTTCCGTGAAATTTCGCTTAGACGGCGCTGGGGGGCAGTTATGGAACAGGTTTTTGTGAAGTTTCCGACTTTTCGTTCAGGCACGGGTGCCAGCTAAAATAGGATGACCTCCCCCGAAGGCCTGGAGCCTGGCGAAATCGTTCGCCCGGCCAGCAAGAGAGACGCCGCACCGAACTATGTCCGACATCCCTTTCGTCCATCTCCACAACCACACCGATTACTCGTTGCTCGATGGAGCCTGCGAGATCGATCAGCTCATGCAGGTGTGCGAGGAGCAGAAGATGCCTGCCGTCGGCATGACGGACCACGGCAATCTGTTTGGCGCGGTTCCGTTCTACAACGCGGCGAATGCGAAGGGCATCCGGCCGGTCATTGGCTGTGAAGTTTACGTCTCGGGTCAGGGTATGAAGGTCCGGTCCGATACGGACCGCTACAACCACCTGGTGCTTTTGTGCGAAAACCAGGAAGGTTATCAGAATCTGATGAACCTGGTGTCGACGGCCTATCTGGAAGGCTTTTACTACAAGCCCCGCGTCGATAAAGACCTGCTGGCGAAGCATTCGAAGGGGCTGATTTGCCTTTCCGCCTGTCTTCGCGGCGACCTGAACGAGAGCATTCTCAACGACAAGTACGACGAAGCCAAACGCTACGCGTACGGCTATCAGGAGATGTTCGGGAAGGAGAATTTCTTTCTCGAAATCCAGGACCACGGGCTGGAGCAGGACAAGCGGCTGACACCGCAGGTGAATCGGTTGTCGATCGACACCGGCATCCCGATGGTGGTCACCAACGACTCGCACTATCTCCGCAAGGACGATGCCCGCGCCCACGAGATTCTGATGTGCATCTCGACGGGGAAGACGATCAACGATCCCAAGCGGATGCACTGGGATAACCCGGAGTTCTATCTGAAGACCCGGGACCAGATGATGGCATTGTTCGGCGAGCTGGAAGATGCGGTAAATCGTCCCTGGGAAATCGCCCAGCGCTGCAAAGTGAAGCTGGGGAAGGTAGACGATCCCTTCCCGCGTTTCGATATTCCGGAGACGTTTAACACCGATACATACTTCGCCTACGTGGCGCGGCAGGGATTTGAACGCCGACGTCCGCGCCTGGAAGCTCTGCGCGCCTCGGGCTGGCTGAAGCACGATCTGGCTGAGTACGTGGAACGTCTGGAACGCGAGATCGCGATGATCCAGAAGATGCAGTTTCCCGGCTACTTCCTGATCGTCTGGGACTTCATTCGGTATGCGAAATCGATTGGGATTCCGGTGGGTCCGGGCCGCGGTTCGGCTGCCGGCAGCCTGGTGGGTTATGCCATGTCGATTACCGACGTGGACCCGATGCAGTACGGGTTACTGTTCGAGCGCTTCCTGAATCCGGAACGCATCAGCATGCCTGATATCGACGTTGACTTCTGCATGCACCGGCGCGGCGAAGTGATCCAGTACGTGACCGAGAAGTATGGTCGCGACCAGGTGGCGCAGATCATCACGTTCAATACGCTTGCCACTCGCGCCGCGATTAAAGACGTGGGCCGGGTGCTGGAACTGAGCTTTGCGGACGTGGACCGCATCACCAAGCTGGTGCCGAATACCCTCGGTATCAAGCTGAAGGACGCGATCGCACAGGAGCCCGGGTTTAAAGACCTGGCGGCGAAAGATCCTCGCGTGAAGGAAGTCCTCGACGTGGCGCAGCGCCTGGAAGGCTTCGCCCGGAACGCTTCGGTCCATGCTTCGGCTGTCGTAATCGCGCCGGTGCCGCTGAAGACTCTGGTGCCGTTGTCCCGGACGGCCAAAGAGGAAATTGTCACCCAGTACGACATGGATGGCATTGAGAAGATGGGCGTCCTGAAAATGGACTTCCTCGGTCTCACCACGCTGACGCTGATTGATGATGCGCAGAAGATGATCAAACGCCGGCATGGCGTGGACGTAGTGATCGATGAGCTTCCGGTGGAAGATCCGGGAGCTTACGATGTCTTCTGTAAGGGTTTTACCTCGGGCGTGTTCCAGTTCGAATCGCCCGGTATGCGCGACATTCTGCGCCGCTACCAGCCGAGCCGGATTGAAGATCTGACGGCGCTCAACGCGCTGTATCGCCCGGGTCCGATCCAGGGCGGCATGCTCGATGACTTCATTGAGCGCAAACACGGCCGTAAATCGGTGGTCTATGACCTGCCGGAACTGAAAGAACTGCTCGGCGAGACGTTCGGCATCATCCTCTATCAGGAGCAGGTGATGCAGATCTCGAATCGTCTGGCGGGCTACTCGTTGGGCGATGCCGACATGCTTCGCCGCGCCATGGGTAAGAAGAAGCCCGAGGAGATGGTGAAGCAGCGCGTGCGGTTTGTGGCGGGCGCGCTGGAACGGGGTCATCCGCAGAAGAAGATCGAGAAGATCTTTGATCTGATGGAGCAGTTCGCGGGTTACGGCTTCAATAAGTCGCACTCGGCTGCCTATGCATTTCTGGCGTTTGTTACCGCGTATCTGAAGGCGCATTATCCGGTCGATTTCATGGCCGCGCTGCTCACTTCGGAAACCGGCAACGTCGCCAAGGTGGTGAAGTACATCAACGAATGCCGCGACATGGGTATTCGCGTTCTGCCGCCGGACGTGAACCACTCGGAACTGACCTTTACGCCGACCCGCGACGAGCTGGGCGATGCCATCCGCTTCGGCATGGGCGCGGTGAAAAACGTGGGGCAGGGTGCGGTGGAAGCGATAATCGCGGCGCGCCGGGAACACGGAACATTCAAGTCAATTTACCAGCTTTGCGAAAAGACGGACATGACGGCGGTAAACCGCCGCGTGATGGAAAGTCTGATCAAAGCGGGCGCGATGGATGGGCTGGAAGGGACCCGCTCCCAGTTGCTGCTGGCGCTGGATGGCGCCATGGAAGCTGCTGCGCGAGCGGCGAAGGACCGTGCGTCGGGACAGGAAGGGCTGTTCGGCGGCTTCACGGAGGAGGAACACCCGGAACCGGTACTGCCGAAGGCTCCGGACTGGACTCCGAAGGAGAAGTTGGTCGGTGAGAAGGAAATGCTCGGGTTCTATGTTTCCGGGCATCCTCTGGATGACTACGCCGACAAGATTTCGGAGATCGCTTCGCACGATTCTTCGAAGCTGGAAGGTCTGGAAAAGGGCACGGAAGTTGCGATCTGCGGTGTGATGACCGGGATCCAGCGGCGGCGTAATAAAGAAGGCAAGCCGTGGGCGTCGTTCGTGCTGGAAGATCGTCTGGGGGCCACCGACGCGATGGCGTTCACCACCACCTACGACAGTATTGCCGCCATGCTGGAAGAAGATAAGGCCGTGCTGGTACGTGGTTTGGCGCTGCCCGAAGAGGGCAACCCAACCAAGATTTCCGTGAAGGAACTGATTCCGCTGGATGTGGTTCGCGTGCCGATGCCCAGCCTGATTAGCATCAAGGTTCCGGTGGGTAAGAACGGCATCGACCGTGCGGCGGAACTGCAGGCGCTGTTCGCCCGCAAGCCGGGCACGGCGGGCGTCCGACTGAAACTCGAAGCGCCCCGCGACTTCTCGCTGATTCTCGACGTTCCGGCGAAGGTCCGGCCCGACAAAGAATTCAAAGGCGAAATCGAACGGATTTGTGGCCGGGATACTTTCGAGAGCCTCGCGCACTAGCGGGGTGCGTTCCGCGATAATAGGTGTGAAATGATCCGCATTCTCAGCGTCGCGATCCCTGCTCGCATCCTGACGCTGGTGCTTACGGAAACGGCAATACTGTTCGGTTGCTACTTTCTTGCGGCCTGGGTAGACCCCGATATCGCCGAGATCGGCGCCTTTGTTCAGTTCGATGCCGGCTTCCAGCGGGTGGCGGTTGTGGCGGGCACCATCCTGCTGGGCCTGTACTTCCGCAATCTTTATTCGCAGGTGCGAATTCCCAGCCGGCTGGAACTGATTCAGGAACTGATCTCTGTCTTTGGAGACGCATTCATTGGCCAGGGGCTGATTCATTACGTTGCTCGCGACCTGACGATTCCCACGAAGATGATGCTGATCGGGAGTCCGCTGGCGCTGTTGGCGCTGATCGCCTGGCGGTTGTTGTTTGATGCGGCAGCGCGGGACGACCAGTCGGCGCGGCGGTTGCTGTTTGTGGGGATTTCCCCAACCGCGCGTGAACTGGCGGCGCACCTTTTGGCACATCCGGAACTGGGAGTAATGCCGATCGGGTATTTGTCGGATTTCGCTCCCGCGGGAGCCGAGGCCTCACCCCTTCCGTGGCTGGGCGGCTTTTCCGAGCTCGACTCTGTGATTGAAGAGGCGCAACCTGGCTCCCTCGTGATCGCGCGCCGGGAGGAAGTCAAGCCGGAATGGAGTCAGACCTTCCTGGAGCTGGACTTCGGCGGGATACAGATTGAAGATGTGAGCGCTCTCTATGAGCGGACGTTTGGCCGGATTCACGCTTCCGGCGCCTGGCCTCCGCGCTTCATTTTTTCCGACCTCTTTGAACCGGACCCCTCGACTTCCCGGTTACAGGCGATCTATTCGCCGATTCTGGCTGCGCTGCTTCTGGTGGTGCTGTTGCCCGTCCTGCTTGTGGTGGCCCTGCTGATACTGGTCACTTCCTCCGGGCCAATCCTGCTGGAAGGGCTGCGGGTCGGGTTGGATGGTGTGCCGTTTACTCTCTATTCATTCCGGACGGCAGGCGTTGCCGGGGGGGAGTGGCTGCAGAGGAGGGGACTCCATCGTTTGCCGCAGTTATGGAATGTGGTGAAGGGCCAAATGCTGATTGTTGGTCCAGCGCCGGAGCGCCCGGAGTATGTCGAGGAACTCAGCCGATTGCTGCCGTTTTATCGCCAGCGCTATTCCGTGAAACCAGGGCTGACCGGCTGGGAACAGGTGCATCGCTATGGCGAAGGCAACGTGGACACCCTGCGGCGACTGGAGTACGACCTCTACTACGTGAAAAATCTGGCCCCGTCCCTCGACTCTGCCGTCCTGATGCTGGCCCTGAAAGACCTGTTTGTTTAGCTTGTTTTAGCCGGACTGGTTTGGGTCGGCTTCCAGATAATGGAGGCTGGCAGAAAGAAGACGGAGACCGCCGCCAGCGCCGCCAGATTCATCACCAAAAATGTTCTCGCCGGAGAGGAAAGGCGCTTCAGCGCGGAAGCTTCGGGAATGATCGAGTTCACGACTGCCAGCACGACCAGCCCTGCCTGGGTAGTCAGTAGTGCGGTCCTGAGGATTCCGGAGGGGGCCAGCAGGGAGCCCGTCAGTACCAGCAGCAGCATCCAGGGCAGGGCCAGGCGGCCGAATTTGTGCGACAGGAAGTGCCAGCGCATCCGGTTGCCGCTGGTGAAGAGGCGAGGGAGTCGTGCGTAGACCTGCCAGAGGCCGGCCAGGGTCCGGAATCGGCGGCGGAACTCCGTTCCGGCCACGGCAGGGAAGTCCCAGGCGATGGCGGCCGGGTCGAAGATAACACGGTACCCGGAGAAAAAGGCTCGCAGGGGGAGAACGGCGTCGTCAGTCAGGGTGTCCGGGGGAATGGGGGCGGCGAGCGAGCGGCGCATCGCGTAGATACAGCCGGTGGTATTGAAAAGTGAGTCGATTTCCGACTGTCGGGAGCGGGCCCAGATTTCGTATCGCCAATAGAGGTCCATGTCGGCCTGTTCGCCGCCATCGCCGCGCCGCAGGTGCATTTCGCCGGTGACTGCGCCGATGGTGGGGTCAGCGAAATTGGCGGCCAGATGTCGGAGAGCGGCAGGGTCCATGGGTTGACGGACGTCAGTGAAGAAGAGGACCTCGCCCTGTGCCCGCGCGATCCCCAGATTCAGGCAGGCTGCTTTCCCTCCTTTGGGAGCTTCAATCAGGACGATCCGGGGATACAGCGAATTCGTGTGGGCTGCGGCGTATTGCCGGATGAGCGGAACCGTCCGGTCGGTGGAGCCATCAGAGACGATAATGATTTCGAGGTGGTCCGCCGGGTACTCCTGCGCGAACAGGGTGTCGAGCTTGGCCTCTACCAGTTTCTCCCCGTTGAAAACGGCCATCACGACTGAGACGGTGGGGCGAAAGTCCTGGTCTTTGGCGACAGGCGGGGCCTTTCGTCCCTGGAGTTTCCAGAGCAGAAGGGGATAGCCGGCAATGATGTAGATGGCGCCGCAAGCTCCCGTGGCCACCAGCAGCCACGCCGAAAAAGCCTCGTTCACGCCGCATTCCCTTCCGGCTGAAGTCCGCCTGGGGCGGCAGGCGCGGTTTTCATTGAAGACAGACCATCGAGAAGAATTTCGAGGTCCAGCCAAAGCGAACTCTCCTTGATGTAGAAGAGATCGTATTCAATCTCGCTGCGGGTGTCGGCGACTTCCTGCGGGGAAAGATGGATTTGCGCCCAGCCGGTCAGGCCCGGTTTCACCGAAAACCGCTGGGCATAAAACGGCATAAGCGCCGAGAGGTGTTCGGCGAATTCGCTGCGTACAGGGCGGGGGCCGACGAGTGCCATATCGCCGCGAACGACATTGATAAGTTGCGGCAGATTGTTGAGGTGGAGCGCCTGCAGCACGCGTCCAACCCCGGTCGTCAAACCCTCGCGGGTAGTCGTCCGGAAGCGCTGCAGCCTGAAGGGGATGTACTGGAAACCGGCGCAGGCAAGGCTCTCGATGACCGGGCCGGGCCCCGAAGTGAGCCGGATGAGGATCGCGAACAGCAGCATCACGGGGGCCAGCAGGAGCAGGCACGTGAGGCCAATCAGATTGTTGTAGACGGCTTGAATCGCCATGGTCCGGCTGTCTCCGCGCAGAGTGGAGGAGAGTATGAGGTCAACGGGTTGCAAGCGCTCGCAACACACTCGGGAGAATACCTTCTCGTAGAGCAGAGACGATTCGGTGATGCGAATACCCCGCCTGCGTAAATTGAGAAGAACGGCCGGTGAGACTACGTTGTCCCAGTTGGGGACGCCGATCAGGATGTCTGTGGGCTGCGTTTCGGCGACAATCTGTTCGAAGTTCTGTAGCGGCCCCAAAAACGTGATTCCGGGCGGGAGGTCTCCGGAAAAAGGTCCGCAAACGCCGCAGACCGGTTTCCGAAGGGACGAGAGCAGACCAGCGGTGAGGTTGTCAAAGCCGACCAGCAGGAGGCGATCTCTGTCCTGAATGTCGGGGCGAGTGAAGCGGCGCCAGAGAGTGACCAGGATGGCGGAAAGCAGGCTGCCACCAACCACCAGGAAGGGTGTTCGCCTCGCCAGCAGGCCGTACGGGACCAGCGCGTGTGCGAGCAAACTGAGACCGGCTCCGAAGCAAAACTGCTCGATTAAGACGGCGCGGAAGTTGGAATCATCCTCCGAGGTCTCTTTCAGCTGAGAGGAAAGCCAGAATGCGAGGATGGCGGCGACACAGCCCAGCAGGGTTTTGTCGAGTGGCAGGCCGTCGTTGAAGTACTGGAGGTAGGTGCCATAAACGGCACCGAATGACGCCGAGATTAGTGCCAGTTCCGTGAATCGCCGGGGGGGCTGCTGCCGGAGCATATTCAGACCTGGCGCGCCACCGGTTGGTCGGCACGACTCCGGATTTGAGCGAACGTCTCTCGCAGAATGCTGGACAGCTCGGGAAGATTCAGAGAGCCAGCCGACTGAGCCACGCCGCCGTAAACCTCAATGGTTTCGCCCGCGGTCAGGCTTATCTCAAAACGCCAGGCCTCATCGCCGGGGGGAGCGTTCGTCTGTTGCCGTCCGGCGGGGCCGTCCCATACCAGGGAAACGAATCCCTCTTCTCTGCCGGCCCGAACCAGGGCGTCCCACCACTCTCTGTCACTGGTTGCGCGGCCAAGGGTCTCCCGCAGCTGTCCCAGTCGTGCTTTTGCCGCAACGGCCTTTCGGAATTCACCCAGCAAGAGAGTCTTTGTGGCCTCAAATTCAGGGTAACGCAACTCCCTGATTCCGGCGATGCAGACGACACAGAAGGCCGCGAGCACGCCGGCGTGGTACCCCGTCGCCAGCGGCTTCCAGGCCAGCAATATGGCGAACAGGCCGCCTGCCATGGCCACCAGATAGAGGGTGCCTGTTGCCTGACGGACAGTGAGACCCCGGTCCAGCAAACGGTGATGGGTATGGCCCCGGTCGGCGCCGAAGAGAGCGTGGTTCTTGAGGTAACGCCGGACAACAGAGATCAGGACGTCAAAAAGGGGTATGGCCATCGCCAGAAGAGGCGGCGCAATCCCTGCCAGCGTAGAACTTTCTTCTGTCCAGATGAGCCCGAGCACGCCCAGCAGGAACCCAATGGTGAGGGCGCCGGAATCACCGAGGAAGACGGTTGCGGAGTTCAGGTTGTAGACAAGGAAGCCCAATTGGGCGGCCGCCAGGGGGAAGGCGATGTAGATGATGGGAGAGTTATGCTGCAGGGTTGCGGCCAGCCCCAGGGACAGGGCGGCAAAGAAGCCCATGCCAGCACACAGGCCGTCAAGGCCGTCGATCAGATTCAGGGCGTTAGTGGCCAGCAACAGCCAGAAGACAGTAAGTGCCAGGCTGGCCCACTCGGGGAGATGCAGGCTGCCAAGATTGACGACGCGGATTCCGTTCGCGTAAATCAGGAGGGCAGCTCCAATCTGGCCAGCCAGTTTCACGACTGGCTTCAGGTTGAAGAAATCGTCAATCAGGCCGGTGGCAAAAATCGCGACAGCGCCCGGAAGTAACGCCCATATCCAGTCGCGGGGCACCGCTCCCGTGGGGGTAGCCAGGCTGAGCATCGCAACCAGAAAGCCAACCGCTATGGGAATACCCCCTACGCGGGGGATGGGGTAAGCATGAACCTTGCGGCGACCGGGGCGATCCACCACGTTGTATGCCCGGAAGACATCGCGAACAATGGGGGTAAGCACCAGAGAAATGCCGAGGGCTTTTACCGCGGCCATCGTAATGGGGCTTACATGCATACGCTTGAAATGCTAACAGGCCAGGGGCGCAACTTGCTTCCAGTTTTTCCGGATGTCATCCAGCGCCTCCCGTTGAAGGGTATGTTCCGGCCTGATGATCACCAGGTTTCCCTCCCGGGATAAGATTTCGCCCAGACAAAGGCGGTCGGGCAAAGAGAGTTCCACCAGTGTGCCTGCGGCGAAATCGGTGTTTGGAGACTCCACAACCACCAGGTAATTGGGGCCCGGCGACTGCCGAAGTGCGACGGCAATCCCCGGTTTACGTCCAGCGCCGGAACTGGACAGGTCCCTTAGCATAACTGCGGAATTCGGATCGTCAGGCACCAGCTTCCAGTTTAACGGGAGGTGTTGTGTGAATTGGTTGCTTCGGGTACCTGTGCAGTACTAGCCGACGGGATTTCTATCGAGGCGAAGATCGCGGGCGACTTCTTCATACATTTCCACGGTGGCCACGTGGCTCTCCATGGCGAAACTGGTGAGCAGCAGGTTATCACAGACGGAGTTGATCAGGCGCGGAATACCGTGTGTTCCGGCATGGATTCGGGCGAGGACGTTGGGCGGGAAAACCCGCTGGTCCCTCATGCCCGATCTTGCCAGGCGAGTGGCAATGTATTCTGCAGTTTCAAATTCCGTGAAGGGCCGCAGGCGACAGCGGAGAGCAATCCTCTGCCGCAACTGGCGGTATTCGTCCTGTTCCAGCTTGACGTCGAGTTCCGGCTGACCGGAGATGATGATCTGCAGGAGCTTGCCGCGCCGATTTTCCAGATTTCCCAGCAAGCGGATCTCTTCAAGAACGTCCCACTCCAGATTCTGGCCTTCGTCGACAATCAGTACGGTCGTCTTGTTCTGGTTGGCTCTTTCGAGCAGCATCGTGTTCAGCGCGATGAGGACTTCAGTTTTCGAGGTTCGGGTGCAGGGCAGGTCGAGATCGTAGGCGATCATCTCGAAGAACTGATCGGACGTCAGGCGGGAGTTAAAGATGAAGGCGAACGGGATCTGGTGCGAATCCAGGTGGTCGCGGAGGCACTCCAGCATGGTGGTTTTGCCCGTGCCAACTTCGCCGGTGAGGAGGATGAACCCCTTCCGGCTCTGGACACCGTAGATCAGATTGGCAAGCGCTTCCTCGTGGTGCGGGCTCCGGTAGAGAAACGCCGGGTCCGGACTGAGGTTAAACGGGTTGCTGATGAGGCCGAAAAACGCCTTATACATGCTTGACGTCCTCAAGCGTAGCACGGAGGTTGGTTGCTCCTCCGGGGCGGCGTACCCAAAGTTCTTTCCATTCGCGTTAGACTGAGAGGAGTTGTCTATGCTTCGTCACCGTGTTCCCTCATTCCGCGTCGTGGTCGGCCTCGCTGTTGTCGCGGCGGCGGCCCTCGCCCAGCAACCGATTCGTGTTTCTGTGAACGAAGTCATCGTTCCGGTTACCGTCACCGACGATAAGGGACGCTTTGTCTCGAATCTGGAAAAATCGGATTTTCACCTGTACGACGAGGGGAAAGAACAGCAGATCGGTTTCTTCAGCCACCAGCAGTCGCAGCCGATTGTCATCGGGTTTCTGATCGACCAGAGCAGTGGCATGAAGATCCACTGGGAGAAGTACAAGGACGCGGCAATGGAGCTGATGCTCCACCTGCTCCCCGGCGACAAGAAGTATTCGGGCTATCTGATCACCTATTCCAATGAAGCCGAGCTGGTGGTTGATACCAACAGTGACTCGGAAAAGATGGTCGACAAGATGCGTAAGCTGAAGCCGGGTGGTGGGGCTTCACTGTTTGATGCGGTCTACATGGCCTGCACCAGCCGTCGGACCGTGCAGGGTGAACCGTTTGAACCGCGCCGCGTGATTGTGATCATTGGCGACGGTCACGACACTTCCAGCAAGAAGAACCTGAAGGAAGTTATTGAAATCGCACAGCGGAACCTGGTAACGGTCTATGCCATGAGCACGGTGGCTTTTGGTTTTCACACCGATGCGGAAGAAAATCTGACGCAGTTGACCGAGAAGACCGGCGGCAAGGTTGAGATGCCTCTCAACAATATTTATAAGGATATTTCCGGTTACCTGTCCACGCCGTCCGATTACGGCAACTATGCCATCGCGGTTGGTTCGGGTGGGTATACGGCAGAAATTTCCAGCTCGATCTTCCGTTCGATCGCGAATCTGGGTGGTGAGATCACCTCTCAGTATGTGATGCGCTACACGCCGGACGTGGCGGAAAAGACCGACGCCAGGCAATTCCGCCGTATTAAGGTGTCAGTGAACAACTTGCCGAATGTCGTGATCCGGCATCGTGAAGGCTATTACCCGTACGCCCCCCCGCAGTAGTTCCCATTTTGGGCGGGGTAATTTCTTTCGTGTTCGCTCGCGGTTAGAATTGAGTTTCGTCCATGCCAGCTCAGGTTCTGTCCATAAGCGATGTTCGTCGTGCTGCGCGGTCGGCAGCGTGGTCGCTGCTGGAAGTCGTTGTGCCGGGCAACAAACCGGAACCCCTTGGTATTTTGCTGCTGGATGAGGCTTCCGGGATTCTCTCGTTGCGCCTGCGGGGTGCGGAGACGTTTGCGGAACTGGATGAAGAGGCGGCGGATTTCCTGACGTATCTGGCGGCTGATCTGCGGGGGAAGTCACTGGAAATGGGCGGTGCGCAGCTACTGGAATCGCTGGAAGATTCGCTCTCCGGCTTTCTCCGAATCAGCGACCGGACCGCAATCAGCTACACCGGAGATCCGGGCCGGGCGGTGGATCGGCTCTTCGATCAGCACGTGGATGGAGAAGTCCGGCCGGGTGTTACGCATATTCCGGTGTACGCCCTTCGGGCGGCTGCCACGAAGTTCGGTGAGGGCATGTCGGCAGGTGAAGAGGAGTGGATCCGGACGCCGGAAAATCTGCGGGTAACACCGGACCTGTTCGCCGCCTGGGTGGTTGGCCGCTCCATGGAACCGCTGATTCCGGATGGCAGCCTCTGCGTTTTCCGCGCCAATGTGACGGGGACCCGGCAGGGGAAGCGGTTGCTGATTGAGAAGTTCGATGAGACCGACTTCGCGGCGCGCTACACGGTCAAGCGCTACAAAAGCGAGAAAAAGCAAACGGCGGACGGATGGGAGCACCAATTGATTCGCCTGGAACCGCTGAACCCGGAGTTTGAAGCCTTTGAGCTGAGGCCCGATGCGTTTCGAGTGATCGGGGAGTTTGTCGAGGTTCTGGACTCCTGATTCCGACGTCTTCTTTTCGGAGGGAGCTTCTCACCTGGTATGACAGGGTGGCGCGCGACCTGCCCTGGCGCCATTCGAAGGATCTTTACCGCGTCCTTGTTTCAGAGATCATGCTCCAGCAGACTCGTGTGGAGGCGGTGATCCCGTTTTATCTGGCGTTTCTGGCCAGGTTCCCCGACGCGGCATCCCTCGCTGCCGCTCCCGAGGCCGAGGTTCTGGCTGCGTGGGCGGGACTTGGTTACTACTCGCGCGCCCGCAATCTGCGCCGAGCGGCGGAAATTCTGGCGACGGTCGCTCCCGCCGGATATGAGGAGATTCTGTGCCTTCCGGGGGTTGGTCCCTACACAGCGGCGGCGCTGGCGAGCATCGCGCTCGGGCAGCCGTGGGCGGCGGTTGATGGAAATGTTCTGCGCGTGGTCAGCCGTCTAACCAATGACCCGTCGGAGATCGGGTCCGGAGCCACCAAAAGGCGCTTTACGGAGACAGCCCAGGGATTGCTTTCTCCTTCCCGGCCGGGCGATTTTAATCAGGCGATGATGGAACTGGGGGCGACTGTCTGTCTGCCGACGAATCCCCGCTGCCTGCTCTGTCCGGTGGCGCAGTTCTGCGCTGCGCGACAGGCCGGGACGCAGGCGCAGCTGCCGGTGAAACTGGGAAAGCCGGCTGCGCGCCGGTTAGAACTCCACCTGCTGCGCTGTTCGGTGGGAAGTTCGACGTACCTGGTGAAGCGTTCCGGGGAGGAAAGCCGCCTGGCCGACTTCTGGGAACTGCCGCAGAAGCCTGCGGAACCGCCGTTCGAGGTGCAACTGGAGTGCACGTTTAGTCACCAGATTGTGAATGACCGGTTTCAGGTTCATGTATGGGGTGCAACGCTTCCCGTTCGTCCCGATCTGCCTGGGGGCGGTAACTGGTTTGAGCCTGACGCCCGCAAGGAGATTCCCGTGACCACGATAACGCGCAAGGCCCTGACCCGCCGGAATCTGAACAAAAGCGTACAGACTCCCTGCTAAAATCTGTCACTAGACTCAACGGAGTGTTCCGTCTCCGGCTAAGTCCTGGTCTAACCAGGTTAAGATTACAGGCGATATCTATGAAACAACGGCAGTTCTTCTTCTTGAAACTGGGCCTCATTGCGGTGGTGGTTCCGATTCTGATTCAGGCTTATGAATTCGGGCCTGACCCACGCCGGGCGGGGGCACCTGGGGATGCGGGTACGTGTCTGGGGTCGGGTTGCCACACCGGTACGCTGAACGCGGGCGGTGGCAGCGTGAAAATTACGGCCTCGGGCGGGACCACCTATACCCCGGGCGTGAAGCAGCGCATTCAGGTTCAGATTACCGATGCTGCCCGCCAGAAATTTGGGTTCGAATTTACAGCGCGGCTGGCGAGCAATCTGTCCAACGGCCAGGCCGGCGATTTTTCGACGGTCGATGCTTTTACGCAGACCCTCTGCGATGATGGCACCACCAAGAACAACGGCGCGGCCTGCCCGGCCCGGTTCCCCGTGCAGTTTATTGAACATACACAGGCTGGCTACACCGCCTCGACCAGTGGCGGTTACACGTATCAGTTCGACTGGACTCCGCCTGCCACGGATGTCGGGAACGTGACTTTCTACGTTGCCGGACTTGGTGGCCCCGCGGGAGCGCCGAGTTCAAACAACGCCAACGTTTACACCACCAATGTGACTCTGACCCCGGCTGCTGCGGCAAATCCCAAAGCACCGCAGATTCCAACCGGCGGGGTGGTTCCGGTTTATAGTGCTTCGACGACGATTCAGCCTGGGTCCTGGTTCTCGATATACGGCACCAATCTCGCTGCGGATGTCAGCGTCTGGGATGGCAAGTTCCCCATACCCACTTCTCTGGGTGGAACAAGCGTGAAGGTTAACGGTAAGGATGCCTATCTGTGGTTCAGCAGCGGCGGTCAGATCAACGCGCAGGCTCCGGACGATACCGCGACCGGGTCGGTGCCCGTTACCGTGACCACTGCAAACGGCACGGTTTCCAGCACAGCTACGCTGGCTACTGCCGGGCCGTCTATGCTGCTGCTGGCGGACGGCAAACATGCCACCGGCATCATCCTGACGCTGGACGGAAAGGGCAGTCAGGGTCAGGGTACTTATGACCTGCTTGGCCCCACAAGCCTGGGAACTGGTTTCCGGCCCGCGAAAAAAGGCGATCTGGTTGCGCTTTACGCCGTGGGCCTGGGGCCGACGGTCGGCCCGGTACCTGCGGGGCAGGCCTTCACCAGCACCGGCGGCGCGGTTGTCACAAAGCCGACCGTTACGCTGGGCGGCGTGCCAGTCACAGTTGATTTTGCCGGCATGGTGGGCGTTGGTTACTACCAGATCAACTTCGCGGTGCCGCAAAATGTGGGAACCGGCGAGCAAACCCTGGTGGTGACCGCCAGCGGTTTGACGACGCAGGCGAATATCACGATCCCGATTCAGTAGTTCCATCATTCGGTTCGGCAAGAAAAAGGGGAGGCCTTGGCCTCCCCTTTTGCTTTTGGGGCGCATATATCCCCTTCGGTAAAAGGTAATACTACTTTTTGTTTTTGAGGAGGTATAGACTCTTCTTCTCTTACCTCCGAAAATATAGCTGGAAGGCTTTATGATCCGGGTCCGCCCCAAACCGCGCCTAGCCGTAATTCCGGTGGTGATGCTCGCCCTGTTGTCGGCTGCTGCTTTTCCGGCATGGTCCGCGGCCAGTGCGCCTGCCTATACAGCCGAGGGTCTGGTCAACGCTGCAACCCAGGTTGCCTCGGCCCTCTCGCCGAACACCATCGCGACGCTCTACGGCGCGAATCTTGCGTTTTCGACGCATTCGGTGAGTGCGTCCGACCTTCGGGGCGGAGTCCTGCCGACTTCTCTTGACGGGGTCACGGTTTACGTTGGGGGGAGGTCGGCCAGTCTGCTCTACATTTCTCCCACGCAGATCAATTTCCTGATTCCTTACGAACTCATCGCGGGTACGACCACCGTCGTCGTGGCCCGACAGGGGCTTGCCGGCCCGACCCTGAAGATACCACTCAACAGCACCTCGCCGGGACTGTTTCCCTGGAACGGGAATTATGCTATTGCCTCGCATCTGTCCGGGGCGATCATTGGACCTCAGGCTCCTGCAAAACCCGGTGAGATCGTAATCCTCTACGCGGTTGGGCTGGGACGAACGGTGCCAGAGAGTAGTTCCGGGAGGGTTGCCACCGGAGCCGCTACGATCCTCGATCTCGCCCAACTGCAGGTCACCATCGCCGGAGTTGCGATCCAGCCCAAAGACATCCTCTATGCCGGCCTCGCCCCGGGGTTTGCGGGGCTTTACCAGGTCAATCTGCGGATGCCGGACACGCTGCCGCCGGATCCCGAAATCCGGCTCTCGGTAGCGTCGCAGATCAGCCCCCCGAAGATTCAGTTAGCCGCTGAGCCATCGGTCGTAGCGGCGAAATAGTCAGCTGCGCCAAAAAAAGTTGCGGAACGAATTGTCCCTGGGAACGGTCCTACAATAGGAACAGGCAGACCATGCACATTTTTTCCGGACGTATCGCTATTTTTCTGACCCTCGCGGTTGTTCCGGCCATCCCGCTGGCAGCGCAGACGCCGGAACCCTCGCCTGCCTACACTGTCGAAGCGGGCACGCGGATTGCGCTCAGCCTGATCAACAGCGTCAGCACAAAACACTCCTCGGTTGGCGAAAAGGTCTATCTCGAAACCGCGTTTCCGATTGTGGTACGCAACCATATCGTGATTCCGCCGGGTAGCCATGTGACTGGAACCGTGACACAAATCAAGCGTCCGGGGCGCCTGAAGGGGAAGGGTGAACTCTATGTTCGCTTCGATTCCATCATTCTGCCGAATGGGATCACCCGCGATTTTCGTTCCAGACTGGGGGGCATCGACGCTCGGGGGAATGAGCATTTGGACAGTAAAGAAGGCGTGGTGAAGGGCGACTCCAATAAGGGTGGCGACATCAAGACGGTTGCTACCGGTGGTCTGGGTGGTGCGTCGCTGGGTGGTCTGATCGCACGGAACGGTATGGGCGCGGGTATCGGTGGTGCAGCGGGTGCCGCTGCCGGCCTGGCAACAGTGTTGCTGACACGTGGCCCCGACGCGGTGCTTGCCAAGGGCAGCACGGTGGAAATGATCCTCGACCGTCCATTGACCTTCGATCCGACGGAAGTGAATTTTGGCGCGATGCAGAGCGGGACCCGGTATTCGGATGGCCCCGGACCCGCCCAAACGAACAACGGAAGCGTTTCGCTCCCGGTTCGACGCATCCCGTTTTAAATCTTATACTTAGTTCTTCTTGACAGTCAGGCTGCCGCGTTCGGTATTCAGAATAATCTGAGGCCCGGCACCGCTCTTACCTTTGATCGTTGCGCCCCGGCCGTCGCTCTTCTGTTCGAGCGGGTTGCCGAAGTCATTCGAGGCTTCACCCTGTCCGGTTTTGGCGTCCATATCGAAGCCGGCCTTTTCGGGCAGACCAATCGTAATGTCGCCGTTCCGGGTCCGAACTTCCATCTTGGGCAGCGGCGACTTCGTCTGGGCCAGCGTTATGTCGCCCCGGTCGAGCGTCAATTCGATGCTGTTGGTGGCATCGGTGATCTGCACGTCCCGGGAACCGGTCTGGAAGCGCACCGGGCCGATCACGTTTTCCATCTTCAGTTCACCCAGGTCAAGGACGACGCTGCCGGGAATCTGTTCGATCCGCATGTCGGACCTGTTGGAAGTGAAGTGCAGCGATTTCGCCAGTGCCCGGAACTCCAGCGTGCCAGAGAACTCGCCGTTCACCTTCACTTCGCCCTTCACGTTTTCGATCTGGACTTCGGAACCACGACCCTGCAGGTCCACTCCGCCCTTGACGTCGGTCGCGCGAACCAAACCCGAACGGCTTGATTCCACTTTCACATCTTTGCCGATCCGATTCAGGCGAACATCGCCCCGGCCACCGGAAATCTCGACGCCGCCATCGATATCTTCCACGCTCAGGTCACCGGTGCGGCCTCGTGTCTCGACGCTGACGCCTTTGGGGACGACCAGGTCAAGGTCGGTTGAAACGCTCAGCATACGGCTGTCATGGGGCTCTTCAGCCCGGACGATCAGGAGATCTCCCTGGCGGTCGAGCTTGATGGTGCTCTGCTGGTCGGCGCGGTCGGCGTCACCCTTGTTAAAGGCCCGGATCGACTTGTGGCCGCTCAGTTTCACGTCGGTGACGTCCTCACCCTTGAGTGACAGATTGCCCTTGAGGTTTTCCAGGACGACGCGGGTGATGCCCTGCGCCGGGCTGGACGCGTTCACGTCATAGTCATAATCGCTGCCGAGGATATTCACGCCACTTGAATTGATACGGCCGATGTGAATGCCACCCCGATTCGAACCCCAGATCGCGAACATAATCAGGACAAAGATCCAGAAGAAGCCACCGCCCGAGAGCGGACGTGGGGGGGGAGCCGTATTGCGACTGGCGTGAAAAAGGACTTCGACGAGGCCCAGCACGCCGAGGATGATCAGCAGAATGGGCCAGTAATCGGCGAACAGGCTCCAGATAGCCACGTCACGCCACAGATTGTTGATCAGGAAGAGGACACCGATACCCACCAGAATCAGGGGGGCGGTTATGGAGCGCTGTCTCACGACTGGGCACCTCCGGGTGGCGGAGGCGGCGTCACGTAATCCCGGCGCCGACGTCCGCCCAGCAGTTTCAGCAGGCCAATCACGATCAAGAGAATCGGCCAGGTCTGGCCAAAGCTGAAGGTGGTAAAGCGGTCAATAGTAAAGAGGACGCCGACCGTGATCAGGATGATGGGACCGGTAACGGCGCGCATGAGGTACTGGCTCTGGTCGTTCATCGACGTGCTTCTCCTTTGGATTCCTCGGCACCAGCCGGGTTCAGACGGGTGTACAGCATGTAGCCGCCGATCAGGATTAACGATAAAGGCCAGTAACGTGCGAACTGGTCGAACCGGATGATGTCGGTGGTATCCAGCAACAAAACGAAGCCAATCCCGATCAGGAAGAGGGCACCGGTCGGGAACTTGCCGCTAACGGGCCGGATGTCAAACAGGCTGGAGAACTCTTCCACTGCCAGGCCGTAACGGCGTTTTCGCGCGGTATGGTAGGCCTCGAACGCCTGATACATCACCCAGGCGGAGATCATGATGCCGATCAGGGGCTCGGAACCGCCCACGTGGTTGCTGCTGATCAGGCTGACGAGCAGACCGAAGATGACGGCGTGGATCAGGCCCTTGGCGTACTGACCGTTGTAGATGGCGCCGACGCCGGGGATGAAGCCGAGGAATAGCGCCAGAACCGGGTGCGCATGCGGGTCGGCCGTAATCGGGGTAGGTGGCGCAGGGGCCGAATACGGGGAATCGGCAAAAGCTGCGGGTCGGGGAGGCGCGGCCGGGCCCTGCGTGAATGCCCCGTAACTGGTTGCGTAGCCCGCGTTTACCGGCGGCTGACCGGGCAGAGGTGGAGGGACAGAAGCGGCGGCGGGAGCATGCTCCTGGCAGTAGACGGAGCCGAGCGCCGGTTTCTGGCAGTCGGTGCACATCGGCTTGCCGCACTCGCGGCAGAAAGCTGTCGCGTTGGCTTCGGGATGGGTTGCGCAATTCATTTCTTCTTCTCCTGCGTTTCTGTGACAGGCGCATTCAGCTTGCGGCTGTTGGCGCTTGCTTCCGCCGCCGCGTCTTCAGCCTCGGCCTGCTGTTGTTGCCAGTCATTAATCTGGTTCCGGATCTCGTAAACCAGACGCATACTTTCGTAACTCTTCAACGTGCGGTCCCATATCCGGTGCGTTCGGTCGTCCAGCGACGACCAAAGCCGCACTGGATCCAGATCCGCAGCGGTCAAAACCTTTTTCGGGGCACCTGCGCACCGGCTGAGCATCGTGACCGACATCAGCGTCAGCATGGCCCCCATCACCAGACGGGGACGCAGAACAGGCGCCAGGGTCCGGTTGATCCAGCCCCGGATGCCCTTGCCCTGCAGCTTCAGTTCCCAGCCCGCATTGGTGGAATGCAGGATCTTCGTCATCAGCGCCGGGGGCGGTTCCACATCGGCGGCAATCTCCATAAAGGCGACCGCGCTGCCGGCGTCTTCGGCCAGTTCCGCGCACATCCGGCACGAGGCCCGATGCTGTTCAAACGCAGCCCGATCCGTCGCTCGCTCCGCAGGAGCCAGCGCGCCGTCCAGATGGTCGGCCAGCAGGATCTCGAACTGTTCACAACTCAACATAAATTCTTTACTTCTCTCTTCTTTACTTCTCTTACAGATTCATCCAGCCTATACAGCCGAACGATATTTTTTCAACAACCTTGCCAGTTCGGCTCGGCCTCGGTTCAAACGGGATTTTACCGTTCCTTCGGGGATGCCGAGGATGTCGGCAATTTCCCGGTACTCCATATCCTGCAGGTCGCGGAGAATGATCGTCTCACGCAGTTCGGGCGACAGTTTCGCCAGCGCACCTTGTAACAATTCGCTTGCTTCGCGGCCTGCCAGCGCCGAATCCGGGCGGCTGACCGCGACAAAACCTTCCTCGACGCGAGGCAACTGTTCTTCGATCGAGTCGGTGGCCCGCTCGTTACGAGTCCGGCGGTAATGATCGATCAGCAGGTTCCGCGTCAGGCGGGTGAGCCAGGTGGCGAACGAACCCTCCGTGGATCGGAATCCGCCTAACGCTTTGAAAACACGCAGGAACACATCCTGCGTCAGGTCCTGTGCGTCGGAATCCCGGCCGGTGAATCGGTAACACAGGCCATAAACCCGGCGGGTGTGCGCGCGTACAAGGCCTTCCCAGGCGGTGTCGTCACCGCTTAGGCACCGCTCTACGAGTGTGCTGTCCAGATCCACGTTCGTGTTTGCTGCAGCCGGCACGGAAGCTGACTGGACGAATCCTGGAGTCCAGATTGCCGTTACTACGCCCGCTGTCATCTTCGCCGTCTCCTTATTCAGAAGGTTCGATCAGAGGGTTTCGCCCTCTCGAATTCCATCTTCAAAACAAGGAACGAGGCTTTTTCATGATAGGTTCATTCTTTGTGGAGAATCCAGTGCTGAAGTCCTATCCGGGCCAAAGATGGCCAAACTGTACCCGAGCCTGTTATTCTTCGTTCCAGAAGCGTACATGATCTGCCCTTTCTGCGGTCACCTGGAAGACCGCGTCATCGACTCACGGGAAAGTAAGGAAGGCGACTCCATCCGCCGGCGCCGACAGTGCAATGGCTGCGAGAAGCGCTTCACTACTTACGAGCGGATCGACGAAGTCCCGTACATGGTCATTAAGAAGGACGGGCGGCGGGAGAAGTTTGACCGGCAGAAGGTGCTGGCAGGGCTGCTGAAGGCCTGTGAGAAGCGCCCGATCAGCATGGTGCGACTTTCGGACCTGGTGAATCTGGTGGAAGCCCGGGTCACAGACTCCCCGGACCGGGAAATCACCACCATTGAGATTGGCGAATACCTCATGGACGAACTAAGAGCTATCGACAAGATTGCTTATGTCCGGTTCGCGTCAGTTTATCGGGACTTTCAGGACGAGCAGGCCTTCCTGAATGAGCTGAAAAGCCTGACTCGTTAGAAATCGGCCGCCGCCGGGATGCTGCCTATTATGCTCCCGGATTCTGAATATCTACTGGAGGCAGAGGGAGTCGGACCAGAAACTGCGCCCCCTCGCCGGGCAGGCTCACCACGGAGATCTCGCCGCGGTGCTGTCGGGCAATCCACTGGGCGATGGACAGGCCCAGTCCGGCGCCCCCCCGCCCTCCATCCCGGCGACGATCCTTAGAAGCCCGATAAAAGCGCTCGAAGAGATGGGGCAGGTCCTCGGGGGCGATGCCGGTCCCGGAGTCGCGAACGGTGACCTCCGCTTCGGACCCGATTACCCGCAGTGTCAGCCTGATGGTTCCTCCGGAAGGTGTGTACTTGACGGCGTTGTCGAGCAGGGCCAGCAGCATGCGGCGGAGGCTCTCGTGGTCTCCACGGAAGGGGACGGGTTCAGGCAGGGCTGCGGTGAGCCGCACGCCCCGCGCATTCGCAAGCACAGTGGCCTCCTGGGTGGCGGCCTCGGCAACTTCCATGAGATCAAGGGGTTCGGAGGCAAGCGCCTGACCTGGCGAATCGGCGCGGGCCAGCAGTAAGAGGTCCTCAATCAAGGCCGTAGTGTGCTCGCTCTCGGCCAAAATTGAATCCAGGGCCTTCTCGTATTCGGCGTTGGTGCGGGGCTTGCTTCGAGTCAGTTCGGCCGTGGTGCGGATGACGGCGACGGGAGTCCGCAATTCATGCGAGGCATCGGCTGTGAAGTCGGTAATGCGACGGAAGGCGGTCTCCAGGCGGGCGAACATTCCGTTGAGTGTTTCGGACAGGCGGTCGAGTTCGTCGCGCGAGCCACGGACAGGGAGGCGCAGGGAAAGGTCCTGCGCGTTGATCTCCTGCGCGGTTTTCGTGATGGTCTCAACCGGCGCGAGGGCCCGGCCACTCAACCAGTACCCCCCGATTCCGGACAAAATAAGAAGTCCCGGGCTGGCCAGGAGGACGGTCCAGGTGAAATCCTCCACCACTTTATTGAAAGCGCTGAGCGGCGCGCCCAACTGGAGGGTACCGACAATCACGGGCTCGGTCAGAATCCGGTAAGCCTCGCCATTCACGTGAAGTGTCCGGATACCGGGTGTTGGATCCAGCGCTCCCCAGTCTTTTGTGGCGCGCGATTCGTATAGCCAGCGTCCGGTGGGATCGGCGATGCGGAGGGGGGCTCCGGCCGGGGTGATGCCCGCCTGTTCCCGCAACTCGTCGGCCAGTGATTCGCCGTCCGGGTTCTTCGCCTGGTTCACCAGAAATTCGTTCATGCCGGGGAGGCGCGCACGCAGTTCCCGGTCCACTGTGTCGCGTACGCTGGTTTTTAGGCCGACCAGGGCGCCTATACTGAGCACCAGCAGAGTGGCAGCGAGGACTCCGGAATACCAGGCGGTCAGGCGTCCGCGCACCGTGGTCAGGTCGGTCAGCATCAGGCCGTCTCCCGGATGATGTAACCGAAGCCCCGGACAGTCTGAATCAGGCGGAGTTTATGTCCGGCGTCAACCTTATCGCGCAACAGTTTGATGAAGGCATCGACGGTGTTGGGTTCCACATCTTCCTCGTAGCCCCAGACGGCTTCGATGATTGCTGTTCGGGAGGCAGCGCGCCCGGGGCGGCGCATCAGAAATTCCAGCAGGCGGAATTCGGTGGCGGTCAGGCTGATGCGCATGCCGCCGCGTTCCACGATGTGGGCGGCGGGGTCGAGCGTGAGGTCATCGACGCGGAGCACCGAAACGGGTGGGTTGGCGGCGCGGCGGCTAATGGCTCGCAACCGGGCAAGCAACACCTTGAAAGAGAAGGGCTTGGTCAGATAGTCGTCCGCACCCGCGTCGAGACCCCGAACGACATCGGCGGGCGCGTCGCGCGCCGTCAGCATCAGGATGGCGGTTTCGGAACCAGCTACCCGAAGCTGCCGTGCCACCTCGATGCCATCCAGGGCCGGCAGCATGACGTCCAGGATAACGGCGTCAAACCTGGTCATCCGGGCGGCGTGGAGACCTTCTGCGCCATCGCGGGCTACCGCCACGGAATGGTTGGCCTCCTCCAGGCCGCGCCGCAAGAGGTCTCCCATCGCGATGTCATCTTCGACGACCAGAATCCACACAGCTTCAGTATGCTTTGCGACGATGAAAGTCCGCTGAATAAAAAAGGGCCACCCGGTAAGGGCGGCCCAGAGTTACGAGCGGTGAAGTCTCAGAAGGTGAAGCGAGCGCCCAATTGCGCTTGCCGGGCGCCACCGAAGAAATCGGTGCCGGTGGCAGTGGTTGGGATTCCCGCGCTGTTGCCGGAGTAGGCGAAGCCGGTGCGAGGGTTGATGGCGGCGGTGGAGGTGCCGAAGTTCGGGGATTCGCCGTCGCCGTTGAAGCGTTTGTTGCTGGAGCCGGTAAGGTTGAAGCCTTCAATAGAGAACTCCACGCGGGCGTGCTCACCCAGTCGGAAGCTCTTCAGCAGGCGCATATCCCAGTCGAAGAAACCGGGCTGACGGAAGTAATCACGGGGAAGCACGCGCCCGGCAACGATTGGCCGGTCATTGGTCGTGTTGCCATCATTCTGCAGGTCGACGCCGGTGACAGGTTTGGCAACGGTGCCCGTGCGCGCGAAGAGCAGCGTGCTGACGGTGAAGCCCTTGCCGAGATCGTAAAGGGCATTCAGGTTGCCGCTGTGGCGGATATCATTCTTCGAGAACGACCAGTCCTGCGTCAGGTCGTACGTATTCAGAGCGCTCTGGCGGTTGAAGTCGCGCTCGTTCGAGTCGTCGTCGTGATTGAACGCGTAAGTGTAGTTGAAGTTGAACATCATGCGGCGGTTCATGCGGCGCTGCACGTTGATCTGCAACCCGTCGTACCGGGAGTGGCCAACCGACTTGTTCACGTTGATCTGGCCGACCGTCGGATCGGGGCGGGCTACGGAAGCCTTCAGTGTGCCCCCAGTCTTGCTGTCGATGAAGATGGGCGCGAAGGTGATGGGGTCAAACGTTTTCGGATAAACCAGGGCACCGGCCGAATCGAAGGAAGGGTAAACCGGGTTCCCGTTCGACATCACCACGGGAGCGAACAGGTTGGTGTCAATACGTCTCTGCAGTTGCGTTGTGGAGTTGTGGGTATAGCCGATAACGAGCTTGGTGCTCTTGTCCAGCTTCTGTTCGAGCGCGATGGAAACCTGCGCCGAGCGAGGATTCTTAAAGCTGGGGTCGAACGCGAAGATAGAGCCGACCGCGGCCGTCTTAATGCTGGCGGGCAGGGTCGTGAAGGCATTCGGAACCTTCAGAAGGGGAAGCACGTTCTTGTCGACGTTACTGTCCACTACCAGGGTGTTGACGCCATTGTCAGTGAAGACGCGCTGCATCAGATAGCCCGGGGTGCGGGCGTCAAACATGCCGCCGGAAAGGCGGACGACGGTGTCACCCTTGCCTGCGACGTTCCAGGAGAGGCCGAGGCGCGGCTGCCACATGGTGAGGTCATTGGGGATCTGGCCATTGATGGGGTGGGCCGGGTTGGCGGGCGGTTGCGGATTCACCTGACCATCCCAGCGGAGGCCGGCGGTCAGGGTCAGGTCGCGGCGCAGGCGGATGGAGTCCGTGATGAAGCCGCTGAAATCCTTCTGCATCTGGTCATAAAATCCCTGGCGGCCATTGGTTGCAATGGTCTGTTGATAGCGGGTGATCTTGCTGGTGTTGCCGGCGAGGGCGGCGAGGTAGTCGGCGAGCGTGTTGAACGTGTAGACGCCGCCATAGTTGGTTTCGCGTTGCTGCTGCTGCGGGTTGAAGTTCATGTCCACACCGAACTTCACACTGTGGCGGCCATGCATCCAACTCATGGTGTCCAGAATCTGGTAGCGGGTGGCGTTGTAGATATAGGTGCCGGCCTTGTTGCCGCCGATGGCACCGAGATCGGTGATATCGACTTCGGCCGCGTCGCTGTTGGGCTTCTGCAGGCGGTTGTCGTAAGCCCACTGACCGCGGAGTTCGTTGACGAGGGAGGCAGAGGCGACGGTTGTAACGCCGACCTTGACGCCCTGGCTGGCACGGTCGAGCAGCGTGTTGGTGGTGGCTGCCTGGTTGGTGGTGCCGCCGGTGACGCCGCCGAAATTCAGGCCGTTCTGCGCGGCATACGTGTACTGGATGTTGACAGAAGTGTTGGTGGAAAACTGGTAATCGAGGCGACCGAAGGAGACGAGCGGATTGTTCTTCTGGTCCACGGTGCCCTGCTGGCTGGCGAGGTCGGTCGGGATGGCCAGGCCGCCCGTTGGGGTATCGAATTTGACGGTATAAGGGACGGTCACCATGTTCTTCTCGAGCGCGCCGAAGAAGAAGAACTTGTTGCGTTTCACCGGGCCGCCGGCGGCAAAGCCGAACTGGTTTTGCGCATTGGTGCTCAGGTCGTTACCGAAGGCGTCGGGGGAGGTCATGGCGCCGTTGCGGTTGGCGTAGTAACCTGCTCCGTGCAATTCGTTCGTGCCGGATTTGGTGACGACGTTGAGGTAGCCGGAGTTGGTGCGGCCCACTTCGGCGGAAGCGCCATCGCGGACAATCTGGAACTCACGGACTGCGAGTTGTGGGAAGAAGAAGGCGGATTCATTGGCTCCGCCACCACGCTGTCCACCCTGCAGGGAGTCACTGAAGTCAACTCCATCGAGAGAGACGTTGGAGTTGATGGAGCGCTGGCCGTTGTAGACGATACCGTAACGGTTTTGTTCCTGCATCACGCCCGGTGAGAGCTGGACAAATTCGGTGAAGTTGCGCCCGCGAATCGGAAGGTCCTGAATGGCTCGCTCGCCGATGCTGACACTGTTAGACGTATCGGTGAGGTTGACGATTGCCGCGTTGGCTTCCACGGTCACCTGCGAGGAGACCGAAGCCATTCCCAGGCTGACGGTAATAGATTTTGTTTCACCCACAGTAAGTGCGATACCGGTGGAAGTGGACTGCGCGAAACCGGAAGCGGTTACTTCTAAGTTATAGGTTCCGACGGGAAGGGCTCCGATGCGGAACTGGCCTTCCGGGTCGGTGGCGACTTCGCGCCGTGTGCCGGTCTGGCTTCCGACAAGGGTTACTTTGGCGGCGTGGACTGCCTTCGCAGTCGGATCGAGGACTCGGCCTTCGAGTGCAGCGCGCCCGCTCTCGGCCTGGCCAAACAGGCTTGCAGAGCAGGCCAGTAATAAGAATGTAATTTGTAGTTTCGACATAACAGTTCCGGTGTCCCGAAGCATCATGCCGTTCAGTTTAGGGAGTAAGTCGTGACAGTCAGATTACAGAAATGGTACGTGGGAGTTAATGACAATTCCTGTCATGGAACTGTGACGCAACTGTTACCGGTGCCCGTGTTCCCGGGCACCGGAACAGGGTAGTCCCATCACTTGCTGTCGTCCACGCCAAGGTTATTCGTTACCGAGAATACACCCGAGACCGTATTGGCCTGGACACCCGCGATATTCTTCTGCATCTGGTTACCGACCATGCCTTCCAGGGTGACTTTGCCGTTCTCCACGATGATGTGGATGGGCGGAACGGCGCGGATGGAAAGTAACTGCAGTGCGGTGTGGCCGTAGATGCTGCGGTACAGGGCGAGTCTCAACCGATCATCCACAGAGGACAGCGGCAGGACCTGTATCTCATTGACGACCTTCTCCACACCTTCAATATTGTTCACAACATTCTCAGCGGAGAACTTCAGGGTGGGGCGTGTTACCTTGCCTGTCAGCGTGACCGTCTCACCATCGATGCGGAATGACAAGCTGTCGAAAAGGCTATACCAGGGCAGGGTTACCAGTTCGCGCCGTACTTCTTTCTCCAGATGGGCGGCCAGTGGGTCCGGCGTCTTGTGGTCCCTCGCGAAGGTGCTGGTAGCTGCCAGCAGCGCGGTACCCAGCATCATTCCAACTCGAAAAGTCTTTTTCATATCCATTCTCCTTGTGCTTATTGGAGCGCTCGTGGCGCTTACAATCCCACAATAGCGGCGAACAGATAGATTTGTCTAATAGATGTTTTGATTGTTATTGATCGGTTTATGCGGGCTATTCCGAGCTGCTTTGACTCGGGGCGAAGAGGTGCTCACGAGCGGATTCG